>JANQEN010000030.1 GCA_028278335.1 Chitinivibrionales bacterium
ACTTTTCTTCGCTATAGAAGACCGGGCAAAAATACAGTAGAATAAAATCCGAAGGATTTTCACCTCCTTACCCAGCAGAACGAAGTGACCAAGTAAGGCGCCTGCCAGTGCGCGAACTGGCGATCTTTAATGCTTTTTTAAAGTTAATGTGGATGTTTTCTCGGTATATTTAATTGAAAGCTTTTAAAATCATTTGAATGAACAACTAAAATATCGTGGCTTTAGCCACACATTTTTTTGAAGGACTGGTTACAGACATAATGTACGCACCAGATGGACAATACATTTCTATACTGCTTTTTTCAGTCTGGAATGTTCTACTTTTTATCAGTACACCCTTAAGGTTGTAAATATCAACCTTTGTTCCCGGTTTAATGCTATAAAATAGTATACCCCGGTTTGTTGTTTTGTATTCTGGAAAAATGTTGTTTTCGTTTTTAAAGTCTCGATGTTTGTTGTGTATGGATGTTGTGTTTTTGAATATCCCATTACCCATGGAATCAGCAGCCCAAGACACCAGGACAGAATCATAAAACGGCCTACCAGTCAGATCACATTTAAATTTAAATTTTCTTCCATCTTGTCCCCTGATGTAAAAGAGCTGCGGTCGCTTAATACCATGGATGCACCTTTCAAATACTAGTACGGCAGTTTCGTATTGCGTAAAAGGTTCAAACCAATAAACATAGGTACTGAACAGTGCCTTTACCTCTATAGAGTCCATGGAGGCAGGTCTCATGCTAAGGAACTCAAACTGAACCAGCTCGTCTGGGTAACGTACAACATCGTCCCACAGATAATCATCATTTCGGTAAAAGTTATCTGGTTTATAATCAAGGTAATAGGAAGGGTCAAAAGTTAGTGTTTCCGGCTCAGCGACTTGTTTATTGCCCCAACTGCTATAATTTCCAGGCAGGAAATAGAGACGAAGTCCGGTAAGCATATGAATGTGATCAAACGTCTCCATGACACCGAACAATTTAAGCCCATTTGAGAAATGAACAGTATCCTGGTAGGGGGGTTCTGCTGATCCCGGATAATCCAGTACCAGTTGCACAGAACCCTGGCAATAGGTTGAGTCCAGATCTACGTTATAGGTCAGCGGATACAGAGAAAATTGTGATGCTAATAACAGCAATGTAATATAAAGGACAGGTTTCATAGTGTTTGTTTCCACTCAAGGTGGTGATACATTTAATATAAACAAATATTATTAAAACAAATCATAATAGAAAACACTTTATTTTAATGTAAGGATATGGTTTAGATGCCATACTCAAAACTAAGCTTTATTCATTGTCTGTCGAGTTTTTAACCTTGGGAACTAACCACATTGTTCACTCTCTAATAAATCGCTCCATGCAGGGTCGGTCCAGGGAGGTAATTCTTTGCAGCGAGGGGATTCTTCCCCACCTCTATTTCAATTTTTGATGAATGCGCAATGATTAGGTAACCCCCCCCTGAGTGATGGCAAGAGATAAAAGCGTTGATTGAACCTTATAAGCGATGACACTACCTATAAAAGCGTTGAGGTTGGTAATAAAAGCGATGGCCTTAGGGTAAAAAGCGATGCAATTATAATCAAAAGCGTTGAGTTTATATTGAAAAGCGTTGTTAAACTTAAAAAAGCGATGTGGTTTTATTAAAAAGCGATAACCTATGAATAAAAGCGATGATTCAGGAGTAAAAGCGTTGGCGAGAAAATAATAGCAATTAAAAAAGGGCCAAATCTATTCAGAATTGGCCCAAAATGAGATATTAATTATTGAGGAGTTGATTCTTTCTCTCGAGTTTTCTCAGATTTGCCTTTAAATTTTCCAATCCTCTGAAAATGATCACTCTTATAAAGATCAACCCTTTCAGGGTCATTACGAAACACATACTGACCATTTTCTCGAATTTCTGTTACTGCCTCCTGA
>JANQEN010000220.1 GCA_028278335.1 Chitinivibrionales bacterium
CGAATTGCCTCAAATTAAATGTTACCCAAAGAGAAAATTGGGAGCTTCGTTGACTCATAAATAATGTTACCGAAAATATAGCCCTTTAAGGAGGGTTATATCATGAGTCCCGGAGCCAGGGTGGAGTATCTAAGGAGCATATATTTACGATACAAGCGGGCAAGCCGTAAAGAAAAAGGCATCATTTTAGATGAATTTTGCCTAAACTGTGGATATCATAGAAAGCATGCTATAAGGGCACTTAATAATTTCAGGTTATATACCAAACCCAAACCGAAAAAGCGTGGCAAGCCATCTGTATATAACAAGAATTCCATAATTAAGCCACTGAAACATATCTGGCTTGCCTCTAATCTGCCCTGTTCAAAAAGATTAAAGGCTATACTTCCGTTATGGCTGCCCTTTTATGCAGAACAATACACTGCATTGGCACCTGAAACACTATATGCATTACAGAGCATATCAGCTCCTACTATTGACAGGTTACTAAGACCTGTACGGGTAAAATATAAAGGGAGAGGAAGATCTACAACAAAGCCGGGATCTCTGCTTAAAAAGCAGATCCCAATTAAAACTGAGCAATGGGACGAGAGTCGACCCGGCTTTTTGGAAGCTGATACAGTTGCCCATTGCGGAGAGTCAATGGCCGGCATGTTCGCATTTACAGTGGATTGTGTAGATATTGCCACCACCTGGACAGAACAAAGGGCTGTCTGGGGAAAAGGTGAAATGGGGGTTATGGAACAGATTGAAGATATTGAGGAATCCTTGCCGTTTACATTACTTGGTTTTGACGCTGACAATGGTTCCGAGTTCCTGAATTACCATCTGTTACGGCACTTCACCGAAAGAAAACAGCCCATTCAGTTTACAAGGAGCAGAGCTTATCATAAAGATGACAACTCTCATATTGAACAGAAAAACTGGACTCATGTCAGACAATGGCTTGGTTATGAGCGGCTGGACAATCCGGAGGTCGTCCCTTTAATGAATGATCTCTACAAATCAGAGTGGCGTCTCTATCATAACTTCTTTATGCCTTCTGTTAAACTTCTTCAAAAGAAAAGAGTGGGATCAAAAACTATTAAGCGCTATGATCCTCCTAAAACTCCTTATCAAAGAGTATTAGAGTCCCCTTTTGTTTCTGACTCTATTAAAAACTCACTGAGAAAAGAATTTGAAAATCTCAATCCCTTTAAGTTAAAAAAAGCTATGGAGAAAAAACTTGCTAAAATCTTTAAGACTGTTTATAAATTCAGTCATTACTCATGACTTGCTTCGGTAACATTCTTTAATGAGTCAACGGG
>JANQEN010000222.1 GCA_028278335.1 Chitinivibrionales bacterium
ATAAGCTTCAAAACGAATAACGAGATTACTTTGAATGTGCTGATCAATTTTGTAGCCTATATATGGGACGAGCACACCGATTGTTGCTGCATTTAATAACTCTCCTAAAGCACCTAATATTAGTATGGCTCTTTTTTGTAGCTCGTCCTTAAATCCTTTATAACCAAAATTATTAGTTGAATTAATACAGTAAGGTATAACCAATAAGATTTCTATGGCTACAAGAGTCGCTCTGATGGGAAGAGAAAGTACATAACCTACCATGCCAAAAATATGGAGACGCACCAACGAATAAAATTTGTAAAAACAAGAAAGATCGGAATGGATAGTTTTGGCGTACTGCGGACAAAGTGGATAATTGACTGGAAGTGGAAGTAATCTACTTTCAAATCTCTGTTCATTTGGACCCATGTTTACTGGCAGAGCGTTTACAGATATGGGAGAGCGGCCCGCTTCAGTGAGAGACACCATAAGATTTAGTCCTTAGCTTCTGATTTTTTTATGAGTGCGTTGAATAAAACTCAGTCTGTTTTCCATTTTTAGGAGACCTCTTAAATAACTTCTAAAAAGCTGTAAAATGGCCCTTTCCCGCCATCCTTGAAGAGTAAATGTTCACCTTCCTCCTTTGTCGGGAGGTAAACAAATAAATTTTTTAGCTAAACTTCTTTCTCAAGCACAAAAGGGAAGGTAATATTAGCATAAAAATTTTCAACGATTTCCTGCATGACCTTGAGAATATTTTTACCCTGTTTTTTTAGGGTTTGAGCTATTGTCGTTATTCGTTCAACAAATCGCTTCCCCCTCTCACTTCTTGTTCCATAGCTCTTTTTCCTCCAGATTACAAGCTTTCTCAAGTCTCTCTCTGCAAGATTATTAGTCGGCTCCATTCTCTTATGTTTTGCAAAAACCCAAAGGTGGGAAAAATGATCAAGGAGATTTGTGCTTAACTTGGAAAGCTCATCACTGCCATTGGCGAAACCCTCATAAAGCCACCTCTCTATTCTCTTTTTCTGATGACCAAGACGTTTATTTCTCTGAGAAAAAGATAATTGCTCTGATCGATACTTCCCATGAATTCCACAGACTTGACTAAAACCTTTGGCAAGTTCTTCTCCTATTTGCTGATCAGGGCCATCTCTTTCAGCATACTTTCTGAATTCTCTTATCAAATGAGCCAAGCAATACTGGTGCATATCACCTAACTGACGATATACTCCATAGCGATCTGTCACCGCTGTAAGTCCTTTGACATCTTTTCCTACTAGCCGCTGAAAGGCCTCTGTATTGCGATGGCGATCTATCATGTAAAATGCTGCGTTCTCACTGCTCGCCAAACAAACAAAATGCCGTTTGCCTCTATCTCGCCAACCTGTTTCATCAAAATATTTACAGAGCTTGCTCTCAATTATATATTCATTAATCTGTTGATAAAGGGGGTCTAAGGTTTTAGCTACTCTTTCTTCTATATTTGGAATGGACCCTACTCCTATATCGACTCCATAAAGCTCTTTGATTAGAGTGATTGCTTCTCGTTTGGCAAGATGAAATACTCCTGTTAATGTGGCCACAAATCCCATCAATTTCGGACCAAATGCTGAATCAGGAACACCAGGAGGAAGACTCGCTGTCGAGTGTTTGCCACAACTGATGCAGCTATATTTCAATAGTTCGTATTCAGTAATTACGGCTTTAACTTCTGGAAGCTCGGCTTGTTGGATGATCTCAGAAGATTGACCGCTCAATTGGAGAGAACTTGCACCACAATGTGGACACTGCTTTCGGGTGCAACGTATCTGTTGATCGATTTGCTCTGGAGAAAATAAGGCACGTGCAACTCCTGGTCTGCCCATGTTTTTTCTCTTCTTTCCATCATTGCTCGTATTGCTCTTTTGATCAGTAGAAGGAGGCTTAGAACTATTTGTTGAATTGAGCTTAATCTGCTCCTTCAGTCTGGCAATTTCCTCAAGCGCTTGTTTAAGCAAATTCTGGATTTTAGAAAATTCTGTTCGGGTTTGGGACAATTCAACTTGAGTTTGGGACAACTCCGCTTGGGTCCGCTGAAGATCGCTTTCTAATTCTTCATATGATGGCTTCATGCCATGACATAATAAAGATTTTGTGAATCAAACGAAAGAAAAATTACACACTAACAATTTTTTTCGTCTAAGAAAAAGAGGGGGGGGATGAACATTTACCTCTTGATCTCCAATTAAAACTTTTGTCTGTCAATATTTGCATGATTCGATTATTAACTGGACTTACACGAAAAAGGTAAAAATGCTTAAATGTACAATAGTTAGATTTGTGAAATAGCAAAAGAATTGTCATCACTTCGGCTAACGAGATGGACTG
>JANQEN010000234.1 GCA_028278335.1 Chitinivibrionales bacterium
ATAATTGAAAGAATGATGGTGAATAGAAACTTAGATTACATAGAAAAATGAGCTACAGAATGAAGAAATATATTGACAAAGAACCTTAGCAACTTAGTAGCCAAGGAATCTATAAAGTTCTTAAACCTTATTACCTTATTTCATACAGGAGTCTATCTTTATGAAAATTGAATATAATAACCTATACACCCATTTTGTGTTTAGTACTTTTGAGAGACAACCTCTACTACATAAGAATAATCGAGAACGTATTGAGAAATACATTGCTGGTATTATCAAAAATAATTCCTCTAAATTGTATGCCATTTATTGCAATACCGATCATTTGCACTTCTTACTATCTCGATCACCGACAATTTCAGAGGAACAGTTGGCAACAACAATTGCGGAAAGTTCTGAAAGGTTTATTAACGAGAATAAATTTACAAAATTCAAATTTTCATGGCAATATTCAGCATCTGCTTTTTCTATATCCAAATCTGACGTTGACAAAGTATGTAAGTATATACTCAATCAGCCAGAACACCACAAAAAGATAACCTTTACTGAGGAATATGATCATTTCATAAAACATTACCAAGAAACGTTGTGTAAAAATAAGGTAATAAGGTAGTAGGGGGTTGGGGAAACTATATGTTTCTACTAAGGTGTTTAAGAGCGAAAATAAGGTTTAAACTAACATATGGGGCATTATTCGTTGCACATGAGTACCATTAGGAGTAAATACATGAAAATAATTGCTATAATTTTGACCATTTTATCCTACTCCTCAGCCTCTGATATTTACAAAAGTACCATAGAAAAATACTATTCACTTTTACATAATAAACAGTACTCTTCAGCGTACGATCTGTTAAGTAACTTCAAGTTAACTTACTATGATGCAGATGGCTCTGGAGGTTCATTCAGGCCAAGACAAAAATATGAACAATGGTTAGTTCATCAAAAGAACATAGATTCACTTGCTATTATTGATATTAAGGAAATGGAGTATTGGAAACATAGCAGTGGCTCAATTGATCGTAAAAAAGAGTATTCCTATTCTTCAGGACATAGGTGTTATAAGGTTGAACTCTATACTTCATATATAACCGAAGAAAAAAATTCTCCATGGAGAAGTGGTGTGAGTCATTATTTTATTTGGCTTGTGAAAGGGGTTGATGAAAGAGTAACCATCCTTGGTATTGGTACTGGGCCGTAAAACTATTGCACCGTTTTAAAACTACTTGCTCCATTCATCATTACAAACAGCTTAGAATGGTTCATAGTACCATATCGCAAATTAAACAAATAGGCTCCGGTTGCATAGGAATTAGAATGAATATGGCTATCCTGTAAATTTAATTGTCCTGATTTTGCATTCGCTGTTATACGACGAATGATCTTGCCTCTCATATCGTTAATTGAAGCAGTGAATTCTATATTCTTGGGAACACTAATATGAAATGTAGCATTGTTCGGTAAGAGCACTGACATATCAACCATTTTGTGAGGTGAAGCCATCTTATTTATTGATGTTCCTTGCGTTACCTTAAAGCTATAAAACCAGGTTGGGGCAGTTCTGGGCAAAGATTCTTGCCGGCCTGAAGAGTCTGCTCCTGACAAATAGTATTCAATAGTTGTATTTGAATGTTGGGGAGGAATATCTGCTTGATAGGTATCCAATCCAGAGGTTTTTTTAAACATAACCTTTTGCCAGGAAGGATCACCCTTTTTACGCCAGAAACAGTTGCATTTATCTGCAATCAATCCCTTTTCAGATCGGTCATCAATGGTTGCAATAATTGGAATGGCACTTTGCGATGCTATCTCTTTATCTATAGGGCGATGGGCAATACGAAGCATGAACTGATCAAATATTGCCATAGTCCGACAATGAAGTGCATCATAGCCATACCATTTGTTAGGATAGCGAAATCCAATAACTTTGTACCCGGGCATTGCCTCTTGAAACGTTTTTATTGCACCATTATCTGATGAAATACCATAGAGCGGCACAAGGACCTTTTTGTTTAATATCAATGAATTGGTATACGCTGCTGTTCTTGAGCCTTTATACACACCACAGAGGATTCTGATAATGGTATAAGGACGGTTATAGCAACTTCTCATGTCCTTAATTTCCTCTACTAATCGCTCTACACATTTTTTCTCAGGATTATTGGAGGGAACATCCTTTACTATAATTGTTTCTTCATTCACAAAGGTGGCATAACAATCAATATGCTGAATCCCCTGTATTTCTGGATTATTTACAATATGGTAATTAGTGATTCCTAAATGCGTTTTGGCATAGGCCTTAAATTGCGCCTCATTGCAGATCCTCTTGTTTTCATCAATCATCAAATAAGTAGATATTGCTGTATTAATGCCATCGTTCATGATATTACCACCAGTAAGATAGGTGGGATGTTGACGATGGGGCCATCCAAGCTGTTTAGCAAAGAGTGAAGATGCCTTATCATCCTTTTCATAATCCGGTAAAATGTCTCTGGAATCGGAAAATGCGTCGAGCAGCACCTCATCATAGCCATCCTCTTCAATTTTACAGCCATACATACGGGGATATCCCTTAAACGTCGGATCATGTATACCACCAATACCATTTTCATCAAAGGTACAGTTAGGTCCCCAGTCTCTGGTCCAATGGGTGTTGGTTCCAGCCCGAATGAACACACAATGGTTCATATTCACGCCAACTTGAGTAAACTTACTCTTTGCAGCATTTTCCTGGCTTTGTCCTGAAACGGTCACATAGAGGGAGTCATCCTTGGCAAGTTCTTTAACCAAATCAGTGGGAATTCCCAAGGGCCACCGTATGAGCGTACCAATGGCAGGTTCCCATTCTGCAACCATACGAACTGGTCGTTGACTAAAAAGTGCTGCAATCAGGAATGTCAGAATGATTATTGAAGGTCTACAAATAGAAGAAGGTTTCACTTTACACTCACTTGCGATGAAAGGTTCGCGGCCCCATCCTAAATATACTGAATAAATTGATTAAATTCAGGTTTTAATTATAGGACCCATTTACAGGATAGGCAGGGTAGTGTAACTATTTCACATTGGCAAAGGCATAGGTTCTGTGCCTCTTATTTATCTGAACTCTGCAGTAGTAAATTCCAGAACTTAAAACTGAAATTTTAAATGGTGTATTGTAATTTCCCGGATTCAACTTACTATTCATAAGTTCTTTGAGCACAGCTCCCTTTGCATTATATACCGTTATTGTTACATGACTTTTTTGTGAAAGAGTAAAGTTGATTTGTATGATATTTTTCAGGTGCTTAAGGGTGAAGTGGTCAAATAAATTAATTGTGGGTATACTTTTATTCCCTGTGGGAATAGTAACTGAATTCTTAAAGCCATAGAGCTCATATTGGTAAGCATTACCACTGTTGTCTACTGTCCAGGCATACTCCCAACCCACGCTAAAGGCTTTTATATTTTCATCTACCTTTTCCCAGGAATGTATGTTAGCAATGCTAGTACGATATAATTCTCCATTCTTGTTTAATCCCCACAGTTCGCTTCCGCCAGCATCAATGGTAGTAACATTGTGCGGATTTGCGATGGCTCCCCATTGGTGAGCCCCTTCTGTTCGACAGGAATAGATTTTTCCTGTTGAAGTAAGCCCGGCAATCATTTCATTGTCCGCAGTAATTGAAGCCAGGGCAGCACCGGGGCCAGCTTTAGGAGACCAGCCATTGTTGCCATCAAGGTCTTGAGAATAGATAGCACCCTGTTGATCAATCCCCCAGGCCCTTTTCATGCTTATATCAATATCTTTCATATTTTTGCTATGAGAGACATCAACCCATTCTTTACAATTATAGTGATCCCAACCAGTAGGTAAGGTGCTGCGATATACCTTTCCATCAGTGCCAATTGCCCAGACATAGTAATAGCCCAAGGCAATATCCTGCATGCTTTTTTGCTTTGATATTCCCTGCCATTTAACAGGATTGGCATCAACTTCACAGCTTATAACTTCATTGGATGCTTTAATTCCCCAAACCTCATGAAAACCAACCGAAAGCTTTGAAAGGATTCCGGGATTTCCTCCAGCTTTTTTTGGTGTCATCCTATGAATTGGTCTGTAAATATCAAGGTCCGGTTCACCGGTGGTATGCCAATGATAGCGATACTCGCCGCCGGCGTTTCCCTTTGATAAATCATTAAAGGCATCGCAGGCTTCAGCTTCGAACACTAAGGACTTGGTCTTTCTGTCTGCATATTCCCGCACCAGTGCCAGGTGTTGGTTAGGGTAGGCCCATTCATCATCATCACTTCGATACCACACAGTGCCCTCTTGCCAATCGCTCCAACTCTCCAACACCATCCATCGAGCATTAAGCTCTCTGCTTTTTTGATAGTGTTCTCGAATAAGCTCACTTTTGTCTGAAAGGAGGGCTGAAACATGAAAATCCTGGGAACCTGCAGGAGTACCGGTGTTTGTTGCAGGATTCCAATCATTGTACCAAACATTTCTTATAGGCATCCGTTTGCCATTTACAGCAAAGGAGTATCTAATTCCTTGGAACTCATTCATAGTTGTACAGGATCCACTCCAGATAAACCAAGACTGAACGCCATAGGTGATATTTTCAAGACGAGGGTCCTTGTTGAACCATCCATTTCCTAAAATCCATAGGGGCTCCAGAGAATAGGTTGATTTCATTTTACCTTTGATATAATTAAAAAACTCCAACATGGTATTGGTGGGTCCATTATAGTTTGAAATATTTGATGTCCATAATTGAATGGGGACCTTTCCTGGCTCGGGCTGATAGGTCATTGACTTTGGCACATTGTCAAACCATGGTTTAAACCATCGCTCCCAAGTAAATTGCATCCAATCAGGATCATTCCATGAGGCCATTTCTTTGCCTGTTTTGTTCTTATATTCCACAGCATAGGTGGCATTATCCTGAAAATAGGCCAATCGAATATTGTCCTTCCCATAGGGAGATCGATTAACTGCCTCAACAAATTTCTTAGTAAGTCGAGCACTGAGAGACCCATTGCCCGGTTTATAATCTCTATCTTCAATTTCATTTTTAAAATCCTGAGTAGATCGTCCATGCATAAAGATAAAATCGGGTTTGGCAGCTATAAGCTCAGCCACCCACATGTCCATTGCCTGATCTGAATTGCGCGGAGTATACACATAGGACTGTAATTTAAAGTAGGAAAGCATCTGATCCTGTGAAAAGGCATTACCCTGTTTGTCCTTGTGACCCCACAATCGATCTCCCACATTGACAAGTGTACCACTTGCGTAGCTCTGGTCCCCAATAGGTGCTATTGACATTCCATCATCCTGAGATGACCAGGTAAAATGAGTCAATGGATTACTGGCTTTATTCACATAGAACATATCACAATTAACATTTCCTGTATTAAAAACAAGTCTAAGGTCGAAATATCCTTCAGATATATTTTTTGATCCCAGTTGCATTAGAGTAAAAGTGTCTGTTACTGGAACCACAACATTGGGCTGCAAAACCGATCCATTGACTGTTAGCTGAATTGTTTGATTGGACTTCTCTGCTAAAACCTGGGCATAAAATTGATAGTTTCCTGTTGATAACCAAACGTTCTTATATTCTATCCATTCACCGGGTTCGGTATTCCCAACAAACCAGTTAATTGTTGAAGGCTGTTCTTTTTCATATGCAGCTATCCGAAGGACTACACATAAAAAAGCTATTAATATATACCTTTTTTGTACCACTGCGATTTGCCCCTCACCTAAAATGTTTAAATTTATCCACTAATAGTAATTTAGTTCATCTTGAAGCTTATTGTCTATATATAAATAAATCAGCACTATTAAGGCTTATCGATTATTGTGATGGGATAGAAAAGAGAGTTAATTAAAAGGATATATTTAATGTTACTGTGTAAAATTTTCAGCTCACAATTTCATATATATTGTCCCAGAGAAAATTAACCAAGATGAAAGAGGGGAAATAGTAATATCTATCTGAACACTCTCTGATTTGATGTATATTAAATTTAGTTAGGAAGAGTTGGTTTAATTGATTGCTGGTACTATGTTGGAAGTTATAAGTATTAATTGATAAGGTTATCAAATGTGTATTAATCCATTATTTAAGCAAAAAAATGTTTTCTCAGTTATCTTGTTTCTATTTATTATACATGTAATAGGAGAGAATAAATGGTCAATATTGCATCCGGTACCTCAGATAAACGATATTCAATTTGTTAATTCAGAGACTGGGTATGCCTTAGGACAAAAGGGCATTTTCTTTACCTATACTCAAAACAAGAAGTGGAAGCAGACTCAATATATTAGTGAGTATGTGGGACGAAAGCTCAGTTTTATTAATGAGAACAATGGATGGATTTTAACTGATTTTTCATTACTGCAAACAAAAAGTGCAGGAAGAACATGGGTTGAACATGATCAATTCAATTTTATTGATAGCCTAGGGAAATTACTCTCCTCGATCTATACAAACTATCATACCTATCCAGAGGGTTTTAACTCTTTATGTTTTAACAATGACTCCATTGGATGGGCAACACTCAATTTTCAACTACATCCAAAGAATCCACTACAACACCAAACTGAGATTGGTGTTGTAGCAAAAAGTGTAAATGGTGGTGATACCTGGGATGTCAAATTCATGGAAAATCTTGATACAACAGTAGAAAGTTATATCTACAGTCTCCAGAATATGAATGTGAATTTCCAAAATAGCGATTCTGGGTGGGTTACTGGCCATAAAGGTCGAATGTATTATACCAGTAACAGTGGACAAGATTGGGACACGGTAATAACTGATACCAATTACACTATGAAGTTTATTAAACTTTTAGACAACAAAACTGGTATTGCTCTGGGGTATAAAGAAGATTACAGTGTAGATAGAGAGTTTTCTGTGTTTACTTCAATTGACAATGGTTTACAATGGATACATTCAAATCAGTCTTTAGCGGTAGATGATGTGCTGGATCTTCAGTTTTACAATGGACAACAGGGTTATTTACTCTCCCAGGTATCTGAAAATTCAAATCAAAAATATACAGTTCATAGAATAGACAACAGGGGAACTATGGACACAATTTCCTCTGTACCTTCTGGAGTTGATCTGGACTGTTTATGGTTTCGGGATTCTTTGAATGGTTATGTAGGAAGCCATTTCGGAGTAAATCATGGTTCAATTCAATATACCGATGATGGTGGTTCAACCTGGACACAGCAGATATCCTCCACTGTAGCAAACGGGCATTATCTTGACTTTATTGATGTTTTCTTTGTAAATAAAAATATTGGATGGGCTATAACCTATGATTATGGAGAGGTGTGCAAAACTGAGGATGGCGGAGTAACTTGGGCTGTAATTCATAAAATTGGAAATAATCCCAGGCTTGATGAAGTATTGTTTGTCAATGAAAAAAAAGGCTGGGCCAAAGCCTTAAGAAAAATCTGGAAAACAGCCGATGGAATCTCTTGGGAACTCTGTTTTGATTCCTCAATACAAATCGAGGGCCTTAGCTTCATTGATTCTCTAACCGGGTGGATGGCATACATTGATGGGAGCAATAATGGAATAGGGGGAATATCACGAACAGATGATGGTGGTTATACTTGGAAAAAACAGGATGCTATTTGTCCTTATGGTATGATGGATGTGCAATTTATTGATCACTATTTTGGTTTTTCAATTGGTTCTACCTCACGCATTTTCAGAACTACAAATGGAGGAGTTGATTGGGTAATCAACAATATCGACTCCTTAGGTACCACCGCTCAAGGTTTACGGAAGATATTTTTCTTGGATAAAAATATTGGTTGGATTCTCTGTATCAATGGGGGAGTGCTTCGTACTGTTGATGGTGGAATCAATTGGCAATTAGCCTCCTATTCTACTGTTCCCAATTATCGGGTACGAGATATCTGTTTTGCCGACGCAAAAGAGGGTTGGATTGTGGGGAATTTAGACACAATTTATCATTCTGTTGATAGTGGGAAAACATGGACAAAGGAAAGACTGTATACAGGAGCATTAAAAGCCATACATTTTGTTGATGGAGATGAAGGGTGGATTGTTGGTAAATCAGGTACGGTATTATACATGAATAGAGATAACTCTTCGAATGTAATATATAATCCATTGGTTGAACAAAAGATCTCCCTAAAAACCATTAAAGGCTATCCTAATCCCTTTTCATCTGGTACATCTATTAAAATTGAACTAAAAGAAACTAGTGAAATCGAGCTGGTAATTTTTAATATTAGCGGGAGAAAAATTAAATCATTTTATAAAGGAGTTCATCAGCCTGGTACATTTAGAAACGTTTGGCTGGGAGATGATGACAAAGGAAATCCTGTTGCAAAGGGAGTCTATTATGCTGTTCTTAAAATTAAACATGGAGATAAGGTAGCTCAAAGGCAGGTTTGCCTGCATAAATTGTAGGAATTGTTAGATGAGTTTCTACTTTTTTAACATCTCCATGACCATGTTGGTGATATAATAGTTTTTTTATACGTTTTATTAATAGGATGTCCTGAATTTATAGCAAACCGTTTAATAGCACATGCTTTTGAATACCTCTGCTCACTATCTCAGCAAAACTCGAACTGTTTAATGTCATTAAACGCTTTTTAAATTTACTTTGTGTAAATCGAGAAAATGTGTGCTATTTTTATATTTGGCCATTTGTTAATAGTATCTACAATTTGCACAAAGCAATGTATACATTGCTTTACCTGTTATTTATTGTTTAAAGGATTTTTGTATAATGAAAGATATAAAGAACACCACAGATGTTATTAAAAGAAGGTTTGAAATCTACAGACGAAAGGGTTTCTTTGAAAGTTCTCAATCTTCATACATATTTCGGAGAGCACTTTCTATAGATGAACTTTTCGACACCTACAGTTTAGTTCATGATGTGTACGTAGAAAAGGGATTTATTCTACCCCAAGAATCAGGACTTCGTTTACGTATTTTTGAGATATTCAATAAAACAGCAACCTTCATTTGCACCGATCATGTAGATATATTGGGGACCTTTGGTATTATAGAAGATTCAAAGGAATTACGAGTACCTTCATATTCTGTATTTACAGATGAGATCGATCAGATAAGCCAGCAAGGAGATCGGAAAATTGCAGAATTGACTAATCAGGCTATCCTTCCAACTCATCGAAGTGGTAATATGTTTATGGAGCTTACCCGGCTCACCTATGCCCATGCCTTTGTAAATAACTGTACAGATCTTATATGTTCAGTTAGTCCAAGCCAAGAAGATTTTTATACGCTAATCGGTTTTAGACCCATTGGCACTATAAAGAGTGCCTCAGAAGAGGTATTTGACCCAGTATTGTTGCTTCATTTGCCGGATTTTAAAACCTGTTGGTCCTCTTATTATAATCCAAATGCTACTGAGATTGACCTATTCTGGTATAACTATTACATAGTTGATAATCCTTACATAAGACATATTCAAAAATGGGAGCATGATCTTAGTGCAATCTTCGAATCAGATATTCACCGTGATGAGTGGAATCGAATATGTACTCACTCCTTACATTATTGTGAATAAACAAAGACTATACAAAAAGAAGGTATAAAATGGAATGGAGCAGTTTTTATTCAGAAATGGTTGATCGAAACATTGGCATTGTTTCTAAAAAAGAGCAGGAAATAATAAGAAAATCTTGTATTGCAGTTGCTGGATGTGGTGGCATGGGAGGATTGGCAGCATTGCAATCAGTAAGGATGGGTTTTGGAGCAATAAAAATCGCTGACTTTGATGTGTTCGAAATTCATAATATCAGTCGCCAAGCCTGTGCTTCTTCTTGTACAGCCAAGCAACACAAGAGTGACGTTATTGGCAAGTATATTCAAGAGATCAATCCTGAGATATCACTTGAGATATTTGCTGAGGGAGTACAAGAGGACAATGTGGAAGAGTTTGTTGAAGGGGCTGATATAATCATTGATGCAATAGATTATACCTGTTTTTATAATTCAGTACTCCTCCATCGAAGGGCTCGAACTTTAAATAAATGCGTAATTGTACCACAGGCAGTAGGATTTGGAGCGAGTGTGTTGGTCTTTAGCCCTGAAACTGTTGATATTGAATCCTATGTTGGTTTGAATAAAGATTCATCAGAAAAGACAATAATGGAATTCGCAATCCCCATAGAAAAATTCGCACCGCATTTGCCTTCATACATAAATCCAGAGATAACTAAGCAGGTTGAAAAGGGAGAAATAGCCATTCCCAACATCATTATGGAACAACACCTTGGTACAGCAATAGCACTAAATGAAGCGGTTTTGATGTTGCTCAATAGAATTGAGAAGCCGAAGGGACCCGGTCCTAAGATTATCTGTCTTGATTTACAGGATAAGGTTTTTAAAACATCTCACCATTGTTAGGCCAAATTGATATTGGGATAGCGCATACGTTCTCCATCAACAAGCCTGACTAAAGTGTCTTTTTATAAGGGTTCATTTTTATGTAAAAATATTGTTATTAAAGATTATCCATTTACAAAGATATAATGGTTATATTAATAGATAGTAGGTATGCAACCATATGTAGGAGGTGTTAATTAAATGGCATACTTCTGAAAGGAAATTTCAATTTCCATACTAAAATAACGTAACACTGAACATTCATAATAGGAGGGCATTATGAAAAAGAACGTAACGAGAAGAGATTTCATCAAGAGTTCCTCAATATCGGCAGCAGGTCTTTCAGTGTTGTCTTATTCCCAAACACCATTGGCAAAAGCTGTCACTGGTAAAAGGGATAAGTCAACAGTGGTTGTTTGTAAAGACGATGAGTGTATGACTTGGCCTGGGCAGGTTATAAACCAGGATCGTGTGCAGGATATGGTTGATCATACGGTCATGGCCTTGATGGGGGAGTCAGAGAGATCAAAGGCCTATGAAAAATTATTTCCTAAAAAGCCAACTACCTCAACTAAGGTGCTTATTCACTACAATACAATGAAGCCAAGAAATACCCGGCAAGCAGTCACTGGAGCCTTGAAAAAGGGTCTTGGTTCAATGTTGGGCAATACCTTTCCCGAAGATAATGTACGAATTATTGACAGAGAAGGAAGAGCCAATACTAATGAGAAAGTAAAAATCACTCCATCTCTTGAGTATACGATTAAAGATCTCTGGGTCGAGTATGACTATTTTATCAATTGTCCTCACTGCTGGGCAATGACCAGTTCTTTGGGTGGTGTAACTATGAATCTAAAGGGTTTGATTACATCAGTTGGTGGCCAGCGACTGGATCGGTTTCATAGCCATACTGTTTCAGACACCCCATGGATGCCTATTCTCAGCAGTCACCCGGTTTTTCGCAGTAAGCAGATCCTTTGCCTTATCAATGCTTTAACCTACTCTATTAAAACTGCCAATTCCGGTGTTTCCGATGCTGCTACTTACACCCTGTTTGGATCGAAGGATATGGTTGCATCGGAATATATGGGACTACAGCTCCTTAAAGAGAAGAACCTGCCTTCATCAAATCAGAATACAGCCAATAGAGTTTTAGAGCTAGCAGCGGGAGAACCCTATAATCTTGGTACAAACGATCCAAACAACATGGATATTAGAAATATCTCTCCTCCCTATAATACACAAATCATTACCTCTGGACATAAAACAATCCATACACCTCAAATTCACATTGAGAAGAGTGCTGGGGTAACGAAATTTATACATCGTAATGCTAATCAAAGTAACAAAACAATTGTTGTCTATTCTGTAAAAGGAAAAAAGATTTGGGCAAAGCACAGCAATGAAAACACAGTTGTTTGGAATAATTGCGATAATCGGGGAAGCACTGTTACCGCAGGAATGTATATCTATGAAATTCGTATTGGAGATGTTTTTGAACGGGGAACTATCTCGGTAAAATGATTTTGTTAATGCACTATTTTAAAAGGGAGACAGCCATTGACAAATAGGTATTCTCTCATAATTATTGCCGCTCTCTTGCTATCAACAGTTTCTTTTGGTGATACAACTGCTATTGTGCTTCAAAACGGTCTCAATGGATATGATGGATGTGAGGACTCTTTTAACCACACAGCCTATGCTGACACGAACCATAGTACCTATGGCGATCTTCAGATTTTTAATTGTATACCTTGAGGTGGCAAGTTCGCCCGGGCGGTGTTAAATTTTAATCTTTCTGCTATTCCTGGACTTCCTGTAAATGCAAATATTACAGAGGTGTCGCTTGGTCTTTATTATACTGAAGGAGATACCGGAAGTACTGGTGATCTGTGTTCTCTTTTTGTAATGGCAAGGAGTTGGAACTGCCAGGAAATAACCTGGAATCACGCAGCAAACAATGATCCTTGGAAACAACTTGATCTAGATACTCGGTTTTATAGTAATCAGGTTGGAGACACCGTTGATTTCCCTGGAGGGGGAGATCGTCTCTTTCCCTGTGCTGCTACTGCTCCCTGTGCAACTGCAGCTCATCGCTGGGAAGAGTACATAATAACCGATGCAATGATCAAGTACATTAAAAATCCAGAAACGTTCCATGGTCTTCTTTTAAAACCCTATCTGGGAAATGCAAGCCGGTGGTATGCATCTTCTGAGTATGGCGAGGTGGATAAAAGACCAAAGTTGACAATTAAGTATAGTGGGACAGGGATTAATAAACAAAGAAATGAGAAATTTTTAGCGCTCTGTCAAATACGAGCTAATTCAAATAACATTCAGCTATTTGTTCCTTTGCAGATTACATATGCTGTCACAATGACTAATTTAAAAGGAAGGATTCTCCACGTGATCCAAGGTAGCGAGGAGAAGTGGCATACAATCCAAAATAAATATTTCAATCAAGGTATTTATTTGTTCCACATTAAGGCCAGAAATATAAACCTTGTGAAAAAGTTTTCAATTGTAAAATGACTTTAAATGGGTGATGGTGTGGTTGAACCCAGATCATGCAATAGGAAGCAGCACAGAAGCACAACCTTATGCCCATTAAGACATTCAGGCTTTTCGGCCATATCACCTTGTAGATTTGCCCTTCATAGCC
>JANQEN010000246.1 GCA_028278335.1 Chitinivibrionales bacterium
GATTCCAAAAGGGGTTATCCATGGTGGCGAAGTAATTGCCGGAACGAGAGCTATTTATGCGTTTGGTGGCAAACGAGCGAGAAGAGAAAGCATGAATAAGTGACTTAATCTGAATATATTGTCCAGACATTTGGTATTTTGTACTCAGATGCACAACAAGTCAACTCAGCTGACCGCTATCGCAGCAAACGAAGCAAGCGTTATACTCGATTTGACTATGAAAATAGCTTTCGTATTTGTCGCAACATTACTGTTTTGGCCTTTAAACTCGTATTGTCAGCAAATTGCTTTGACGTTTGACGATGCTCCACGGCATGACACCTCTCTATTTCGGTCGAGAGAAAGAGTTGATGAACTTATTAAAGGCCTGAAAAAAGCAAATGTACCTGGTGTTATCTTTTTCATTCGTACATCACATATTAATCAGAGAAACAGGAATAATCTCAAAATTATTATCGACTCCGGGTATTACCTCGCCAACCATAGCCATAATCATAAATCACTCAACCGAATTTCAGCTGAATCCTATATAAAAGATATTCAGCTAGCCCATGATATCTTATCAAAATATAAAAACTTTGTTCCGATCTTCCGGTATCCATATTTGCATGAAGGTCGAAATAGAGAATCAAGAGATCAAGTCAGGCTTTTTCTTGAGAGCATTAATTATCGAAATGGTTACGTTACTGTTGACAGTTGGGATTGGTACTTAGATAGACTTTTACAAAAAGCTGTCAGAGCCAAAAAGAACATCTCATATATCAATCTTAAGCGAACCTATATTGAGATGTTGTGGCAGTGTATTCAGTTTTATGACGACATAGCAAAAACAGTACTTGGAAGATCCCCTAAACATGTCCTGCTTTTACACGAAAACGATTTGGCGGCCCTATTTATTGCTGACCTGGTAGATTTCCTTAGAAAGCAAGGATGGGAGATAATATCAACAATGGAGGCTTATAAAGACCCTATTGCTGATATCAGCCCAGATGTGCTTTTCTCTAACAATGGACGGGTTGCTGCCATTGCAAGAAGTAAAGGATACCAAAAAAAGCAACTTATTCATAAATCTCATAGTGAATCCTACTTAAACGAATTATTCCTAAACAACAATATACTGAAGTAGATTAACGATGAAACAAAAAGCTAAGTTTTTATTCTTTCTGATTGTCTTTTGTTTTCCTGTACACCTATTGTTTGCTCAGCAATATAACCTGCCAAATACAGAAGTAAGGCATTTGAAATCAAAGGTTAATGGTATTGAGTATAATTTATATGTCAGCCTGCCTAGAAAATACCATCAGGAATCTGAAGCATATCCTATAGTATATACACTTGATGCAGATTATTCTTTTGCGTTAGCCCATAACATCGTTGAGCATTTTACGGATCGAAACGACATTCCAAATCTGATTGTTGTGAGTATCGCTTACGAAGGAGCAAGTCAAAACTTGCAATTGTATCGGAAAAACAGAATTAGAGACTACACACCAGTGCATACATCCGGTCAATTATTTGGCAAGTATCGGAAAGTGGAAAAGCACTCCGGGGGAGGTCAGAAATTTCAACTTTTCATAAAAAATGAGCTGATTCCATTTATTGAGGCAAATTACAGGGTCAAATATGATGACAGAACGATTGTAGGGCATTCAATGGGGGGATTATTTGGCGCATACACTCTCTTTACAATGCCTGATCTGTTCCAAAAGTACATTCTTGTCAGTTCTTCTTTATGGTATGCAGACAAATTCATATTTGATATTGAGAGCAGATTCTCCAAGTCTCATAATTCATTGCATGCACAGGTCTATTTCTGTATTGGTGCATGGGAGAATTACAAAAAGACTCCGATGGTGGATCATCAGAAGCAATTTGTAAATCAGATCAAAAGCAGGTCTTACAAAGGATTGAAAATAAGCAGCCATGTTTTTCGTGGAGAGACACATAATAGTGTCTTTCCTGCTGCTCTTTCAAGAGGTTTGCGTGTTACAAACGGAAATATTGAGTTTTAGCAGCAAAATAGTATAACGTTCGTTTCCACCGGACCGCTTACGCCGTCGATGTTTACAATATTGACCAATGTCCTGGCAAGTTCATCCCTAATCAACCGCCGGATCAGCAGCCGGTGAAACTGGTGATGTGTGGCTATGAGGAAAGGTCTTCTTTGGAGAGGAGCTATTTGAAGCTTCGGATTGTCAGAATATGAACTTCTTTCTCAAACTTCTAAAACACTATCCGAAAATAGTCCCATGGCATAATCTAGGCATCAGGGCACAATACGTCTATGCTTTTATGCTTTGCTTATAGTGTTCGGGCAAAGAAGACATCAGGATCGCATCTTGAATATTAATTGTTTGTATAGAATAGTTAATATTTA
>JANQEN010000049.1 GCA_028278335.1 Chitinivibrionales bacterium
TAGTTTGTTAAAGAGATCGGTTGCGCTTATATCAGGAAGAATCATATCTAAAAGAAGCATACTTACCATGGTGTGATATTTTTTATAGTATTCAATAGCTGCGGTTCCTGTTGGAAAGGATGTTACCATAAACCCAGCGTCAACCAAGGTCTGTTTAGCGCTATTGCGAACCACATCTTCATCGTCAACGAGCAAGAGATGCATTTTGGTTTTAAGCTTTTTAGCTTTCTGCTCGGGTGCTCTATATACCTCAACATCCGGTGATAGGGGAAAGTAAAGAGATGCGGTAGTGCCTGTCCCAGCTTCTGAATCAATTTGAACAACACCTTTGTGCTCCTTTACAGTGCCATACACAGCAGATAAGCCAAGACCAGCACCAAACTCTTTTGTTGTGAAAAAAGGATCAAAAACTTTTTCTATAAGATCCTTTTTAATACCCATGCCTGTATCTAACACATTAATCTGAACATAATCGCCCGGCTTAGGCTTAAAAGAGCTTTCGTTGATAAATATCTCATCAAGCACTCTTTTTTGAGTGACAAAGGTAAGCTTGCCTCCCCGAGGCATAGCGTCTCGCGCATTAAAGGCCAAATTTAATAGGGCATTATCAATTTGACTCGGGTCGCCCTTAATCAATAAATCACCCTTGTCAAGCTTGAAATCAATAGCAATCTTCTTATCAAGAGTTCTTTTGAGAAGCTGAGCAATATTAACAACCGTCTCGTTAATATCAATGCCAACTGATTCATAATTACCTTTACGGGCAAAGGCCAGAAGCTGCTTTGTTAAATCGGAAGAGCGTTGTGCGGCTGTAAAGATGTTTTTTGCACAGGATTGAATCTGTTCATTGTTTTGAGCATATTTCTTTATAGCATTGGCACTGGCTGCAATACCAAAAAGTTGATTCTTAAAATCATGGGCAATGCCTCCTGCAAGTTGTCCTAAGGAGGTGAGCTTTTCTGTCTGACGCAACTGCTCTTGCAATCGCTGGTTTTCCATTTCTGCAAGACGACGCTCTGTTGAATCACGAAGTACACCGGAAATGTTGCTTTGCCCATCCTCCTTGATAATTCTGGCAGTTATTGAGCAATAAATAGTTGCACCATCTCTATTTTTGATCTGGATTTCGTAATCAGTAATTCTCTCAGTGTGTTCGAGTTTCTGTACAATATCATCTATGGTGTTTGCAGTAACCCGAATATCCTGCAGTTTTGTCCCGATAAGTTCCTTTGTTGTATAATCTGATATTGAATTAATAGAAGGAGAGATTTCTTGAATAGTACCATCCAAAGCTAACTCAAAGTAGACATCCTGAATATTTTCAAA
>JANQEN010000022.1 GCA_028278335.1 Chitinivibrionales bacterium
AAAGCTATTTTCTGCCGATTTTTTCATATCATCCCAAGCCACCTTTTCGAACCCTTCAGTTTCCTTTAAAACTATATTTTGTAGATCTTTGGGAAGAGGTTCAAACTTCTCATTATTCATGATAACAATCACATTTGATTGAAAAACTGCAGGAGTAATTATGTATTTCGTCACTTCATACTGAGCTGTTACCTTGACTAGGCTGGCGGGAGCAAGAAAACCATCAATTACTCCTCGTTCCAGAGCACCATACACCTCCACCCTTGGCACGGTAGTACGTGCACACCCTAGAGCATCCAAAAAGACAGCATAAGGTTCAACAGATCGGATTTTTATTCCTTTAAAGTCATTACGAGGGTTTGCTACTTTTTTATTTATTAAGATATAGAAAGGGTCTGATCCCGTAGTTCTGCCAAGGTAACGGTAATTAAGCTTTTTATGAAGCTCTACCATAATATCGAAGAATCCAGTCTTGCGCTGGTTCATATGACTGTCTGTAGTATAATAAAATAATTGTACTTCTGGTATGATTCGGCTGTAAAAATCAGGTGCCGACATTCCAATATCAACCATGCCTTCTCTTATCGCATCTGTTTGCTCTACTGCGGGTATAACCTCCGGTCCTCCAAGATTTTTTATAGCCAATTTTCCTTTGGCTTTCTCGTTAATGCGATCAACCAGTTTAAGGTAAGTCTTTGACTCAGTGGTTGATACAGGCAAAAAGCAAATACTTTTAAGCTCGATAACTTTGGCGGAAGAGGTCGATACAAAAGTTCCGACAAGAGCAGAGATTAAAAGAAACGAAGTTAAAAAGAATACCGATTTTTTTATGTGCTCTAATGCCTTCATTAAACGCCTCCTTTTCTGTTAGTTAATAATTATTCCGGTGGGTTATAGTCTTTTGAATACTTTCACTTAACATGTGGAGTCACTAGTAGCATATGTGTTAGGTGAAATCTATTTATCTGTTTTCTATTACTTTTTGTTTAACCCTTTTTTGAATTAATAGCTTTCTAAAGAGATCAAGATCGATTTTAATTTGACCTCATAAATTTTTTATACTGCTTTCGTATGTATTTTCCATAATTTTGATAATGTTATAAATTGTTGAATTGTAGGGGGTATTTATATTGTGTTTCTCGGCTTTTTTAATGATGGCTCCATTTATAACATCTATTTCTGTTTTCCGGTGATTTAATACATCTAATAAAGCCGAAGTACGATGACTCGGTGATTTTTTTGCAAGTTTTACAACGTCTTTATACATTAATTCTGCATCAAGCCGAACGCCTTCCTTACCTGCAACAGAGACAATCTCTGAAACCAAACATCTGGTTAACTCTAACGCATGCGGTTGGCATATATAATCACCACAGTTTAAACGAAAAATTGCCAGCGGTATTGATAGCCCGGCGTTTAGACATAGCTTTTTCCAAATTCTCTCCTTAACATCTGGAGATAAAATAAATTTCAACCCGGCTTTATTAAAAACAGCAATTACTTCTTGAACCTTCTCATTTGGTTCACCGGAAAATGTCCAAAGATATGTTTTGCCAACATCCGTTACGGTAGCTTCTATAATTCCAGGTCCTTTTATTACACTGCCTAATGTCGTAACTCCAAAAACAAGCATCTCATTATTTACAAACTGAGAAATGATGTCAACATTACCAAGCCCATTCTGGAGTGTAATTATGACAGTGTTATCGTTTATCATAGTAGCGGCACTTTTTACTGCATTTTGGGTATGCTGATATTTTGTGGCGAATATCAGAAGATCACAAATATCAACGTCTGCAGCGTTAGTTGTCGCTTTTACAGAAACATTCTTCAATTCATCTATGTTTATAACTACAAGGCCACTTTGGTTGATTTGGGTTATGTGTTCTTTCCAGAGGTCTATCAGCCAGACCTCTTCGACTTCTTTGGCTAAAAAACTTCCAAACAAGCAGCCCATAGCTCCAGCACCGACAATACCAACTTTCATTTCAGGATCTCCTACATGCGAAGTCCACTAATGTACTTACTTATCCTTCACTATTTTAAGTTATCAAATTTTAAATATCTTTTGGGGAGTAGCATGTAAACATTCTTTTTCACCGTTTTCTTTGATAATGTAATTTTCACATACAAAAGCAAAAGCCTTATCTGAAACAACCGAAGGATGAGGAGATATATTCATGTTTGCCTGAATTTTCATGGTTTCATATGGATCCATCGAAGGTCTTTCGACTAAGTCATACCCCTGACCATGTGCATAGATCCTTGTTTCTTCAAGATATCCTTTGCTTTTCAAAAAATCATTGTTTGCATCCCAGATATCACGCGGATTGGCACCTGGCTTAAGCATGTCAAGTGTAACCCTTTGAGCTTGTTTAGCCAGCTCGAATTGTTTCTCCAATTCCTGAGAAGTTTCTCCCAGACAGACAATCCTTGCAACGTGACCATAAAACCCGCTGGGGCCATTTGATTCTATTAATATCGTGACCGTATCGTTTTCTTCAATTGTTCTGTTCTGAAAATGCTCATAGAACATTACGCCTGAGTTACCCATAGGCGCCGAACCCACCATTACCAGTTGTTGCTCACTACCCCTATCCATACAATATTGTCTGATATCGGCATATATCTGATAGTCTTTTCTACCCGGTTGTATTCGAGTTAATACATATTCGAATGCGGCATCTTGCATTTGACAGGTTTCTTTAATTAACTCTATTTCCTCAGCGCTTTTGATGGCCTTTATCTCATCAATATGGTCAGTGACATCTAAAAATACAGCATCAGTTAAATGTTTGGTGACATACTTATAAAATGCAGCCGAAATATGCCCCATTCCTACTATCCCAATACGGCAACCACCGAAATTAGATAGTTCTTCGGTAGCTTTTTCAGCCTGGAAGGTGTCTGTATAGCCCAATGAAGGCATAATCGGTACACTTATTCTTTTCTTGACACCTCGAAATGACCAAGCTGGTGGATAAGGCTCTGCTGGTAGCGTTGGTCCACTCCATATTGTTGTCATTTCGTCTTCACGGGGAAAAATCACGGTAACGGGATAGTTATGCAGTGCCGGCATGTCGGTAAACCACTTCACATAGCCTCCCAAATAATCCGTAGAATTTTGAACGATTATAAAATCAAGTGATTTTTGCCTCATAATCCCACGAACCGCTTCCCAGCGGCGGTTCAGCTCAGCGTCGGAAATAATTCTTGCAATCCTAATTTCAGCCTCACTTTTCATTCTGTTTTTCCTCCATGATAAAAGATGTAGTTTGCGGCCGCCGTCTTTTCGCTACATTCTCGATTTCAGCTCGGCCAACGGGCTTTGATACGAAAACGAAAGTTTAATTTAGCAAATTTACAACATTTAGGTTTTTTTGTGCACAATCTGTCTAAATTGGAGTGATATTATAAAATGATAAAAAAACTCATGTCATTTCTTGTACCTGGAGATCCCATGCGACCTCCTATTCAGCCAGAAAATCGAGTGTGGATTTTACATGGACCTTGGTTGAGTCCACTAGGGGGATTTCGCACATCTCTTGTTTGACTGCAACGGGAAGGTCCGTGCAAGCCAGAATAATCTCTTCTGATCCTTGTTTTTTTAGGATCTCAACTATGTTAAGCAGCCGGGAAACTGTTTTCTGGGGTATGGAGGGAAGTTGCAGGTCTTTGATGATCACTTTCATGATCCAATCTTGTTCCTCCTCAGAGGGCTCCAGGCATCGTATTCCTAAATGTTGCAATGGCCTCTGATACAGGCCGCTCCGCATAACCGATGTAGCTCCCATTAGCCCCACACAGGAAAGGTTATGTGTTTTGATTTCATTCATTACTGCATCAATGATACTGAGGATGGGCAGACGCACGACTTTTTGAATCTGGTCAAAAACAAGATGCATGCCGTTACATGCCATAATAATGCAATTACACCCGCACTGTTCCAAGCATGTAATGGATTGCACCACTTTTTCTGTGACAGATTTTAGATTGTCAGTAAGAAAAAATTGTTTTATCTGTTCATAATCTAGACTGTGTATCACAATCTCTGGAAGATGTTTTCCCTTCCAGAGCTCATATGCCCCTTGAATGATCTGCTGATAGTAGAGTACTGTTGCTGATGGGCCAACGCCCCCAATAATACCGATACGCTTGTGCCTCATGGTTTGATCTCCTCAACCTGATCATAAGTGTTTCTATAAGATACTACCTTACGTCATGGGAATTTTCCTTTCAAGTATCTTTGTTAGAAGAGAGAGTATAAAACAGATGGAAAAATAGAAAAGTGCAATGGCGATGTAGCTCTCAAATGCCGCAAATGTGGCGGTCATGATCTGTCTTGCGATTAACGTTAACTCGACCATGGAGATGACACTGGCTAAGGAAGAGTCCTTCACAAGGTTAACGAATTGACCCGCAAGGGCCGGAATCACCCTGCGAATTGCCTGCGGGAAGATTATGTAACGCATAGTCATACCGTGGGGCAGCCCCAGCGATCTTCCTGCAAGCATCTGGCCTTTAGAAATTGATTGAATCCCCCCCCTGATGATTTCCGCAAAAAATGTGGATTCAAATGCTGTGAGAGCGATTACCGCAGCCGCAAAACGTGGTAGATGGAGAAGTGTTCCCAACACAAAG
>JANQEN010000034.1 GCA_028278335.1 Chitinivibrionales bacterium
GGCCGATACTGGAAGGGCTCTTCCGGTTTAAGCATACTTATGCTACTGAGTAGGGCTGCAACAAGAAAGCCAATATCCCCCGCTATGAATGAGGGTCCAAGGATCCTTATATTTGGCATCAAAAAAATGATTATCCTCGCAAATCTCAAATAAAGTACGCAATATTCGGAAGAACCATTTTTAATTTCCAAGTACCAGGACAGTATTAAAGTTGGTAAAAAATTCAGGCTTCTATCCTCATAAAACATCAAATAAAAGCAGGTGGGTAGAAAGCATACCCATTTCATCCCCCTAAAAAATACCCCTTGTTGCAATTATATTATTGATATATTAAAAAAAGTTAAGGAAAAAAATCAGTATGCAAAATGCTTTGAAGGATTTCAGAATGTAATACGTCTGGAAAATTAATCCCGTGAATAAAAGACTCAGCAACACCCATCTTGGGGGGAAGGTAGGGTAGATGCAGACTGTCTTATCAAAAAAAGCCGAGTTGCCTTTTTAAGGTGGCCTGGCTTTTTTATTGGTGAGATGAGTTGTGATTTATTTTAACTATCTGTTTTGTTTGATTATTTTGATAGCGACACCCATTAAAAGGCCTCTGTCAAGAAAAAACACTTCACCAACGCAAAAAAGTACAATTTTTTTGCAGGGACACAGTCAAAAATCGGCACGGCCCCTTTTCGATGCCTGCACCCGGGTTTTCGAAAGTTTTTGATACGGATCCTAAATTGATCTGCTACCAGGCACCCATCAGGTTCAAGGCCGAGGAAAAAAAAAATAAGATCGACGGTTGCGCAGCGAAGAGATTTTTTATCTCGTAGCGAAGCAACCATCCTTTTTTCTTTACAGCCCCTGGTCCGGTAATTGGACCCCAGAAAAACATACGGTACCTTGTTATGTCCAATGGATTGTTACAAAATACAGGGTTCGAAAAGCACCAGCCATTGAGGGCTCATAACAAGGGCCGATCGTGAAAAAAGGCGTCCGCCTGGATTTTAGTTTAAGGGAGTGCAACGGTGTACTAACCAAGCTATGGGGATTATAACCACCAATACCATGGATCACCGCTGCAGTCCCAACCTAATGAGATTGCGGTTCCTCCTGAAAAGGAACTTGATCTTGCACAATGTAATAACAAATTCGGGCCAATTTATTACTCAGGGCTTTGGTTGCAAGGCTCGTATTGGCCTGGGCAACTTTACGGTTATAGTTAGTTCTGAAGTGCTCTTTGTACCGGCGGGATAAATGGGCAGCTTCGGTGAAAGCCTGGCTCAAATAACGATTACCGTTTTTTCGGTTGCCATGTCCTTTACCCTTAACCTTCGTGGAGAAAGCTATGATGAGGGTTTCCAGAAGATGTCGATACAAAGCCTCTGAAGGCGTTTTATACCCTTTGGGGGCTTTTTTATTTTTATCGTCGCCTCAATTTCCGCATGCCTGTTTTCTGATTGGACAATATTTGTTCTGTTGGGAGAGCTAAATTCCCAGATCATAAATATATGGATGGCTGTCTGCACAGCCTCAAGAACAACCAGTGGTTGGGTAACTGGCAATTCTATCTTGATTCCATTTCCAACCATAATACAATCATAAAAGGAGGAAAGAGTTATGAAAAAATTTTTTAGTTTGTTAGTTTTATTGGGAGTGTTTAGTTTTACAAGCAGTAATTATGCTGCAACAGACGTGTGGTTAGACGAGGTTATCTATTGGTCTGATGTCCTTCCACTTTCAGGTGATGATCCTGCGAATGCCCTTGGACCTATTGGCAGTAGTCTTAATATTAGTGATGGAGATGAATTTATTGCTGCTTTCACTAATAATATTGCATTAGATGGTCTTGGAAATGACTTATATTTACATGAAAATATAGATGTGAGTGATGAAACAGTTAATGTATGGGTTAGCCCTGATAACATTCAATTTACATTTTTAGGTATGGCCTCTAATGACGAAGCATTTGACTTCGGGGCTGTCGGCGTCGATAATATTCGGTACATAAAGTTAATTGGTAATTCTCTTGGTGGTTCCTCTCCAGGATATGATTTGCTAGCTGTTGAAGCTTTAAACTCCGTTCCTATCCCCGGTGCAATCTGGCTTTTTGGGTCTGGGCTATTTGGGCTTATTGGTCTCAGGCGGAAGTTTAGGAAATCATAGTCAACAGAAAGCATCAAATTCGAAAGGCGGGGTCTTAATCTTTAGGGCGTTAAGCCTAAGGTCAACAATTGACTCTGCCTTTTGATACCTGCTGAGACTGTCGAAAAAGTTATCTTCTCATTAATTTTTCTCTTCAAAACGGACTAGTCATATGGTAGACAAAATTAGTCAAATGAGAATAAATTGTTACGACCCAATAGGAGAGAAGATTTGGTTAAGTACAAGCAGTATGGCCTAACCCAAAGTATGCTGATCCTCGTTTTCTTTGAAGAGCAAATAATTCCGGGCACTCTCGAATTTGCGATTCATACCCTTGTTGAAAGCGAATGGATATGAGCATATTTGAAAGCAGTTACCAAAATGATGAAATGGGACGTCGTGCGTATGATCCCAAAGTTTTATTAAAAGTAGTTTTGTTCGCTTATTCGCGTGGGTTGTGTTAATTGTTTGACCAAGGTTCGTCTCGTTGTTAAGAATGGCGTAATTATCAGGAACTAAACTTCTCAAAATATATAACAGCTCCCACATCTACTCACTCTGAATGTCCTTAAAATCGTTTTGAAGTCATCGATCCCGACTCTCGAGGATACGGTGCTGGAAGCTGCTCTATAGCAAAATTCAATGCTCTATGAATTTCAAACATAGGAGATAATACTATGCCCACAGCGGAAAGGGAAATCCTTAGACATTCCATACTAGGAGGTGGCCCTGAAAAAATCATTGCGATCCACAATTTTTGGGATAATCGCAAAGAATACGAGCCGATGTGGCCTTATTTGGATAAGGACGCATTTACCTACGTGTTTGCCGACGTAAGGGGATACGGCGAATCAGCTGATATAATCGGCGATTACACTGCCAAGGAGGTTGCCGGAGATATCATCGCTTTAGCGGACCAC
>JANQEN010000065.1 GCA_028278335.1 Chitinivibrionales bacterium
TGAATTAGTAAGACTTGAAGGTTTTGATGGGCATATCTGCAAGGTGATATGGCCGAAAAGCCTGAAAGTCTTAATGGGCATAGGATTGTGCTTCTGCGCTACTTCCTATTGCATTATCTGGGTTTAACATGCCCTACCAGAGGAGGCCTCTATTCCCCATCTTGGTGAAATTCTTTCCTTAACAACTGCGCTTCTTTGGGCATTTGCTGTTATACTTTTTAAAAAGAGTGGAGAGTCAGTCCACCCTATTGCACTCAACTCATTTAAAAATACTCTCGCAGCTCTATTGCTCATCCCAACTCTTTCTATTTGTAATACCTCGCTGCGATATGATGCCTCCTTATCAGAATGGATTATTATTATTAGTAGTGGAGTCATTGGTATAGGTCTAGCAGATACCCTCTTTTTTATGAGCCTAAACAGACTTGGTGCTGGGCTTTCAGCAATTGTAGATTGTCTTTACAGCCCCTTTATCATTATTCTTTCAATCTTTTGGCTGCAGGAGTCACTCACACCAATACAGATTGTTGGGTCTATATTGGTGATATCCGCAGTACTGACCACCACCACAATCAAGACTCAAAAGGGATTGACCAAAAAGAATCTGCTCTTAGGAATTATCTATGGTGCCTTGGCAATGGCAGGTACAGCAGTAAGCATCGTTATGATAAAGCCTATTTTGGAGCGTTCTCCAATTTTATGGGTAACCGAAATTCGTCTCTTTGGTGGCATCGCAATCATGTTGATTCTTCTAACATTCAATAAGCGGCGTAAAAACATAATAGGATCACTCTTTACCCTCTCCAGTTGGAAATATACCTTGGCCGGCTCTTTCATCGGCACCTACATCACCATGATGACCTGGCTCGGTGGCATGAAGTTTACCCAAGCCTCGATCGCATCGATTCTCAACCAGACAAGCAATATATTTATATTTATCTTTGCGGCCCTATTATTGCGAGAGCCCATCACCACCCAACGAATTGTGGCAATTGTCTTGGCTGTTTCAGGAGCTCTTTTGGTTTCTTTTAGTTAAGGTAACCTCTAATAAATCATTTCCTACTGCGGCTGGCTGCAAATCACTTTAGGTTTCGTTACATTCAATCGCCGAATCGCAGCGGATTCGCCTCTTTCATGTGCCTCTCCTAAAGGATTTTCGCTCAGCCTCAAAACAAAACTGAATTATTAGAGGTCACCTTGATTGAATTATTTGCGTTTGTTCTCTTCATTAAAGAGGAGTTTTTCCGGTAACTCCTCCCAGGAATCAAAGGTGATATCGGGGATAACCTCGCCTCCCACATCGTGTAAGAAGGCACTCTTATCATCGCCTGTAAAGAGAGCCGTTCGCATGCCGATTTGGTCAGCTGGCCTAATGTCAAGCAAGAGATCATTGCCAACAAATACGGTTTGTGATGGAAGGATTTGGTGTTCGTAGAGGGCGTCGAAAAGCTTTCTGTAAAGCCCTTGATTTGCCTTGGTGTATCCCTGCTCATAGGAATAAAAAAGTAAATCTACATTAAAAAGCTCAAGGTAGTCATCAAGTGCATCACCGCTCTGCTCACGAACAAGGAGCGTTAGGTCGATTGGTGTATAGAATTGAGCATCTGCCAATATACCAATTTTTATATTCTTTTTTTTCAAGGCACTCAAACCCGAAACAACTCCCTCATAAAGATTACAACCCAGAGAAAAGAAGTTGTAGTACCAGGCAATGCATCGGGCTAACTCTTTATTGTCACCAAGGTTTAGTGTTGCCGGGTCATATCCATGACGAGCCAACATCATAATAACTACTTCCCACACCTCTTCAATCCTCACCTCGGGAAACTCAATCCCCTTTCGTACGCTTTTTTCATGATTAAGTGCAATCAGCCCATGATAAAAATCTCTTAGGGTTCTTTGCGGTTCATCGGCTGGATTCATCTGGCGAAGTATTTCACTAAATTGAAAGTACTGGGCTGTCTTGGCAAAGGCCTCTTCCAAGCAATGCTCCTTTGCCTCTTTTTTTGAAAACTCCTCACGCCAATAATTGATCAGGGTGCCATACACATCAATAATAACAGCCTTTACATCATGTAATTTATGCCTGTTTGCAGGATAGGTCAAAGGGGTAAGAGGACGATACTCTTTCTTTTTTTCAGGAAAGAGACGGTAAGCAAAATCAGCGACCCGAGACACGTTGTTTCCCTTTCAGAATTTTGATTTACTCTCCCAATTTATTTGCTGGGAGAGTAATTTTTCAGATACTTAAGAAAATCGTTATTTTTCGTAGATAGTATGGCTGTATTTGAGCTATCAAAGGATTTTTTATAGAGATCCATGGTCTTTAAAAAGGAGTAAAACTCGGGATCACGATTATAGGCAGCTGCGTAAATCCTGGTTGCCTTTGCATCGGCCTTTCCTTTGATCACCTGTGCCTTACGATAGGCATTAGAAGTGATCCTTTCAAGTTCTTTCCCCTTCTCACCTTTTATTTTAGAGCTCTCACCTCGACCCTCAGAGCGATACTTTTCAGCAATCTGTCTTCGTTCTGCTATCATACGTTCATACACTTTTCTTAACACATCATCAACATAATTGAGTCGCTTAAAGCGAACGTCCACAAGCTCGATTCCAAAATCTTTCAGCTTCTGTTGGCTTTGCTGCTGTATAGCTTTACACATATTCGAACGTCCCACTTTAATTGTGGTGGAAGAGGAGTCGACAAATTCAGCACCCTCTCCTTCATCAACTTCCATTTCGCGATCGGTATTCCGTACGGTTTCTATAAGATTATGGGAGGTGATTAAATTGCGCACTGCCGCATCTATAATGTCATCAAGTTTTCGATGAGCACCATTTTCATCGCGGACCTTTTCAAAAAAGAGAAGTGGATCAGTAATACGCCAGCGGCCAAACACATCAACCCAAATAAAGGTTTTGTCCTTGGTTGGAACTTGCCCTTTGTCGCCATCCCACTCCAGCAAATTCATGGGAAATCTATTGATATGGTGTACAAAGGGAATTTTCCATCGTATGCCCGGTTTTGTCACCGGATCACCAACTGGTTTTCCAAACATGGTGATTATCACCTGTTCGCGCTCGTCAATGGTATAAAAGGAGTTAATAAGAACAATCGCGGAAGCAACCAACAGAATAACAATTATTGTGTTTCTCATTTTTTACCTCCCCTCTTCTCAAGATTGAGCAAGGGTAACACGCTTTTTTGATCTCCGTCCACAAGATATTTTCCACCCAATTTAGGAAGTACCTGCTCCATTGTCTCTAGATACATACGACGACGGGTAACATTTTTACTAACAGAATAGGCTGCATATTGCGCAACAAAAAGACTGGAATCACCGCGAGCTGTATTGATCCGTCCCAAAGAATACCCTTCAGCTTCCCGAATCATCTGTTCAGCTTTACCCTTGGCAGCAGGGATTGCCTTATTATAATCCTCTCGTGCCTGATAGATCATTTTCTCCTTCTCCTGTAAAGCCTGGTTTACCTCATTAAAGGAGGATTGCACAGGACCAGGTACCGTAGTATTTTTCAATTCAATATTGACAACCGTAAGGCCAGTCTCCGCTTCTTCAAGAGCCTGTTGAAGATCGACCTTGGCTTTATCAGCAATTTCCAATCGCTTGGTTATAACCTCATTGATGCTTCTGTCACCAACAACCTGTCGCATTATGGCTTCAGACAAAACGCGTAATGTTGACTCCGGTTCACGAACTTTAAAGAGGTAGTTGATGGGATTACTAATACGATACTGAACAATCCAGGGAACAATAGCACAATTCAAATCACCGGTAAGCATCAGTGACTCTGTTAAAAATTGCTCCTCTGGAGCATACTTTGTTTTAACCCCGGCTTTTAAGGTTCTCAAGCCAAATTCAGCCGTGTGCACAGTCTTAACCTTTACCTTGGTTTTCTTTTCAATACCATCGGGGAGTTTGATATGAAGACCTGGGCCATGTTGCCGAACATGCTTCCCAAAACGTTGAATGATAGCCATTTCATCCACGTCAACCTGATAAAGTCCTGTAATAACGCCCCAGACCACCAGTATCAATGCAATAGCAACATATATGGCCACGTGATTTTTTCCATTAAAGAGCTTTTGGAATTGTTGAATTAATCGAGCGAGTGATGGATCTATTCTATTAAAATCCATTTTTAACCTCCTCCTTTAGTGATATCATTTTTTCGCTTTTCTTAAAATAAGACCTGAAAAATAATACTCTCATGAGTGTCCATGGGAAATATACTTACAATCCCTCTATAAAAGTATGGAATATGTTGTTAAGATACTCTTAGCAAAAAGCTGGCTTTATACATCGAGAATTGACTCTTGTGAAGAGTGTGCTAAAAAGGGGTCAATTTAGCATAAATATTAGCGACCCTTTGAAAACAGGTATTATTTTGTAGATTGCTTAAAATCGACAAGCTGAACATTTGAGTAAAATAGAGATATGGGAGCAAACATGAGCTATCGATCCTTTACAGCAAAGGAATTATTAACGCTTGCAGGAAGACATACCGAAGTCGTTACCCGTGAGGTAAATGGCGGTATCTTGATCTTTATTCAGCAGGGAGCTCGCTTACTGGGTATGTACCCACAAAGTGAAGGGGACAACACTCTTTGGCTAAACATGGACCTTGAGACAAATCTTGCACAGCATCACACTTTGGTTGGCGGCAATCGTCTCTGGATAGCACCGGAGAAAAACTTTTTTTATGAAAATCCCCGCGATTTTGAAGGGTATCATGTTCCCGCAGAAATTGACCCCGGCCAATATACCACTGTGGATGTGGGTGAAAATATTATTTTTGAGAACACCTTTTCGCTCCTAGAATACGATAACAATCAACTTTTCGATAACAGTGTGGAAAGACGGAGCTTTGCTTCAATACCCGATCCCTATGACACGCAACTTCCTTATATTGGTGTTGCAATTGATGACTCCATTGCCATCTATGACCTTGACATAAAGATGTGCGCCAGTTCGATAACCTCTTTATATGCCAATGGCAATGGAAGTAGTGGCACGGTATTAATCCCCTGTAAACCGGAAAGCGAATTAATCGGATACCATGCCCCCATACCTTCGGAGTTGTCAGAGATAACTAAGGGAATCGCACGACTAAAAGTTGATGGAGAACAACTCTGCAAGATCTCTCTTAAACCAGAGTATATCAATTTCGACAATCCCTGTAAGGGACTGTATCTTTCTCCGACCCCATCTAATCCTGAACTATGGTCATGTGTCATTGCACGAAGCGATGATCTACCTCGTGATCAAGAATCCTGCGTTGACAAACCGAAAAGAAACCCTCAAGGGCCTAAGGGTGTGATCTTAGCGTTAAACTCAGATCTTGGATACAATGAGAGTGGCTTTATTCAGTTTGGTGAGATGGAATTACAATTTAATTGTGGAACAAAAGTAGATAATAAAACTGTAAGTCGAGCACATCATGAGCTTTTAAGTTACACCGGCTCCAAAGAGGCAATGCTTGAACTTGCTAAAATAGCACTTCAGACAGATATAACACCGGAATTATACTAATTATGGCCTTACGCGAAGAATTTGAACAACAGGGTGACTGGCTCTTTAGATGGAGAAGCTATCTTCCATTACTTTTACTACCACTCTTTGTGGTTGCAATTCGAGAATCGATACTGTTGGAAGTTCAATACAACAACAAACTTTTTATATCTATCTATGAAATAGGTGCCATTGCCATCTCCTTTTTCGGACTCTTTATCCGGGCCATTACAGTTGGGTTCGCTTCCAGTGGTACCTCAGGGAGAAATACTAAAGCACAAAAAGCTGACTCACTCAATACAACCGGTATTTATGCGACCGTCCGTCACCCACTTTACTTAGGAAATTTTATCATTTTTCTTGGGATTATACTTTTTATAAAAATATGGTGGTTCGTTCTGATATGTAGTTTAATCTATTGGATTTATTATGAACGGATTATGTATCGGGAGGAAGAGTTTTTAAGAAGAAAATTTAAAGATCTTTATGTACAGTGGTCAATAAAAACACCTGCCTTTATTCCACGGCTCAGCCAGTGGCAAAAATCAGATCAAACATTTTCCATGAAGAAAGTTCTTCAGAGTGAATATATAGGTTTTGCTGAGATTATTGCCTGCTTTACCCTTTTAAAGATATCGATTAATGTGCTTAAAACAGGAGAGTTCCAATTTCCTCTTGGATGGGCAATCTTTTTTTCTACCGGTTTAGTTGTTTTTATTCTATTAAGGATTCTAAAAAAGCGAACAAATATCCTGGAACCAAATAAATAATAGACTCCCAAAATCTTCCATGAGTAAAAAAAGTTCAGCAATAAATATCATATGGCTCTCCATGGTTCTTATTGCCACTGCCACAGCTGCCTATACAGGAAGAATGGAGCATGTCACCCGTGCCATATTCTCATCGGCAAAGAGCGCGGTCACCTTGGCTATTGGCATGGTTGGTCCTATGGCTCTTTGGTTTGGTGCTATGAAAGTGGTAGAGGCCGGTGGACTCATGCGCATTGTAGCACGGGCCATTAGCCCCGTCATGAAACACCTCTTTCCCGATGTTCCCACAGATCATCCAGCGATGTCAGCAATCATCATGAATATGGCAGCCAACGCTCTTGGCTTGACAAACGCAGCAACTCCAATGGGTCTTAAAGCTATGAAGGAGTTGGACACCCTCAATCCAGAAAAGGGTACAGCCACCAATGCTATGTGTCTCTTTTTGGCGATAAATACCTCTAATGTGGCCCTACTACCTCTGGGTGTTATAACTATCCGAGCTGTTGCAGGAGCAACAAATCCAGCGGCCATATTGCTCCCCTCTTTTATTGCCACAGCCTGTTCTACTATGGTGGCTATTATTGCTGCAAAACTCTTACAAGGAAGAGACCCCATAACCAAAGCTGCAACACAAAAAGCCGATAATAGTGGAACATCCAAGAGTAGTGATGGCACACTTGACAAATCAATCAATACTGTCTTTGATGAACTCATTCCACCTGGAACTATTGGAAAATGGTTTGTCATACTTCTTATCGGTTTATTTTTAGGTGGTGTGGCAACAAGACTCTCTCAAGGCAACCTTCCCTCTCCTTTAGAACCACAATTCTACAATTCGCTCTCAAATTGGCTTATGCCCATGTTACTCTGCTTTTTACTCCTTTTTGGTTTTTTTAAAGGAGCGAAGGTGTACGAGACGCTTACTGAGGGTGGTAAAGAGGGTTTCAATATTGCCATCAGAATCATCCCCTTTATGGTAGCCATCTTTGTTGCAATAGGTATGTTCCGAGAAAGTGGTGCCCTAGAGATATTCATTAAAATACTCAATCCCATCACCTCACTCATTGGTATGCCTGCAGAGGCATTACAGGTTGCTTTATTACGCCCTCTTTCCGGCTCAGGATCTTTTGGGATTATGGCAGAAATTGTTAATAAAGAACCTGATAGCTTTCTTTCATTTTTAGTTTCCACCATGCAAGGATCAACAGAGACAACCTTTTATGTCTTGGCTGTCTATTTTGGCAGTGTCAGTATTAAAAGCACTCGTCATGCCCTTCCTGCAGGACTTTGCGCAGATGCTGCCGGTGCTATTGCTGCAGTTTTTATTTGCCGATTGATGTTTTAATCAAACACCCATGCCAATGTATCCAATGAATGCCAACCAGGTAGTTACACCAAAGTTCGAAGAAGCCTATGAAAGCAATAACTGGTAAACATACCATTCAAAGTGAATATCCCGAAATATTGTATGATGAATCACGATATCAATTGGGAGTTCCCGAAGCGCTTTTTTTTCCTGAAAGTGAAGAGGATATTCAATCAATAGTAAGAGAGGCAACAACGAAGAACAAGCCCATTACTATCATTGGTGCACAAACAGGAATAACCGGTGGTTCCATACCAATTGAGGGTTGCTATGCTATAAGTTTTTCTCTAATGGATTCAATCCTCAGAGTCTCTACCAACAAGAACAATGACATCATTCTTACTTGTCAGCCCGGTATTACCCTAGAAAAAATTGCTACTTTTTTAAGCCGCTCCGATCACCAAACTCTTCCTGGTAAAGAACTTTTGAAAGAGGGGTCATGGTTTTATCCTCCAGATCCTACTGAATTAACAGCCCAACTGGGCGGCACAGTTGCAACAAATGCCTCTGGTGCTCGTTCATTCAAATATGGGGCAACCCGAAACCACACTGATTCACTCTCAGTGGTTTTAGCTTCAGGAGAGAGAGTGTCCCTTACGCGAACAATCAGGCAAACCTCAAAGAGAGCCATGGAACTTATAACCGAAGAGGGAACCGTCCTATCTCCTCCAGTGCTATCTATACCAATACCTCAAGCAAAGAATGCTGCAGGGTATCACCTTTCAAATGAGATGGACCCGATCGATCTATTTATTGGTTCCGAAGGAACCTTGGGTATCTTCTCTGAAATTGGGATTAAGCTAATGCCTCACCCGACAATTCTTGGAGGATTAAGTTTCTTTCCAACGCATACTAGCGCCTTTACTTTTGCTGATTTTCTCCGTACCAATGCATCAGTGGCGGCAATTGAATACTTTGACACCAGCGCCCTACACCTTATAAAAGAGAGTGGCTCTTTACTGTCTACACCAATCCCTTCTTTTCCAGAGAATGCAAAATCAGCGATCTACTGGGAATATATCGAGACAGAGGAGATACCCTTTGAGTCGCAAGAAGAGCTCTGGGAGGAGAATCTCAATAAATCAAACTCTTCCTTTGATAAAACGTGGAGCGGGTTTGACAGAAGAGAGATGCTAAAATTAAAGGCTTTTCGTCATGCGATTCCTGAACTTATAAACCTGCAGGTGGCTAGCCATAAAAAGAACTGTGCCACAATTCGAAAGATCAGCACTGATGCTGCAGTCCCCGCACATAGGTTCAGAGATATTTTTCAACAATTTACAACAATTATTGCTAAAGCTAATCTTGAGGCCATCATTTTTGGCCATCTTGGTGACTATCATCTTCATTTCAATATAATACCGAAATCAGAACTGGAACTTCAATCAGCGCTAAATGCATACGATCAACTCATGGAGATCGTTATTGCAGCAAATGGTACTGTATCAGCTGAGCATGGTATTGGTAAATTAAAAAAAGAGTATCTAAATAAAATGTATGGATCTGAAGGGATTAAGGTAATGAAAACCATAAAATCATTTTTTGACCCCTCTTATACCCTCAATCCTGGAAATCTATTTTAATAATTCTCCACCAAATAAAATTTGTTCTATTGATTGAGCCTTTGGCGGCACCGGGTTACAATCCCATTAAGAATTGGGTATTCTGGCTCTTGGACTAATATAGATGCAAGATTATCCAAAGCCCGAGGAATATAGGTCGTATACTGTTGCTTTCCCTTATGCAAAGAAAGATTTCCATAGGCCCCTAAAGCTTGACAAAGTCGTTGCATTGCTGCAGAATGTAAGGAAGTAAGGGTCATAGGAAAATTGCTTTGAGCAATATAATACTCAAAAAGCTCTCTACGATCCGACTCACTCAAACAATCTACATAAGGATCAAAGAGGAGTGAGGCAAGATCATATTCAGCAGGACCTAATCGGGCACCTTGATAGTCGACAAATACAATCCGATCTTGAGTTAACATAATATTTTCTGATTGAAAATCTCGATGTATACATACAAGAGGTAAGGCAGCTACACTGGCAGCCAGACGGTTCTTCTCGTGATCCCACAATGGTGTCAGCTGTGCATCAAGACCAAAATAGTCACTAACACAGTGGGCGGCAAAATAGTCAGTTTCCCAAAGCAACATCTCTTTATCAAGGATTCGACTCCCCAAGGTTGCATTGGATTGTGGCTTAATCCTTTGCCAGGTAATGAGTCTATCAATGACCTTTTTATAGGTTTCAACAATATTTCCATTCTTATCATTATTGGTGCAATACTCCTTTAGAGTAACACTGCCACAGTCCTCCTCCAAAATGAGTCCATGAGTTTTATCGTAGGCATAGATTGTAGGAAGAGCCGGAAGCACCTCGGTGACTTCCTGATATACGGAAAAAAATCGCTCCCAATCAGCGTCCTGACTGTCCCAAAGAATCAATATCGATGATTTATTAGTATGCTCTTTAGATTGCAGGCGAAGAAATCTCCTGTCAGATCCAGCTTTTCCGGCAATACTGACGATCCAGTCATCCTTCTCAAAATGATCAATTGCAGAAGAGCAAAAGTCAACTTGAGCTGGAGTAAGTTCTACAGTTTGATTGTGGTTATTTAATAGCAATAGTTCCCCATTTAGTTACTAGTGTATGTTCAATGTTTTCACCTTCATCTATTGTAGCTCCGGGCAATACAATACTTTGCTTTATTGTTGCACCCTCTGGAATCTGAACAGATTCAACCCAGGAATTATTGTGTAATGAAGCAAGTCTCTGGACTGGTAAATTTATAGGATAGGCCCGTTTACTTTCAAAATCAATCTGCAAATGATTTGGTAATTCTAAGGAAATCTTTTGATCCAGGACATCAAAATAGAGTGATGCCAGTGATTGTGGAGTGCCAGTATCCCTCCAGTAACAGGGATCAACAGAGAGCACGGCTACTCGTTGTCCCCTCTCTACAAGCCGCTTCCAAACAGGAACAATAGAAAAATCATCCTTTGTGATATAAGACAATACCTCTTTTCTATAGAGCGCTATTCCTATATAGTCAACCCCCACAGCGCCATTACTATCAATGATATCGCCAGGAATTCCTCTATAATCAGTTGATGTAGGTTCATAGTATATTGAGCTCTTTCCATTGGAGGGTGTAGCAATTAAAGCACATATACAATCCATCGATTTAAACTTGTCAATAATTCCTTTTAGATCAATTGTTGTAATGAGATCAACATTGACACTACAAAACATCTCATCGGATTGAAGAAACTCCTGGGCAAAGTAATAGGCTCCACCAGTTCCTCGAATAGCCTCTTTTTCGTGGAAAATATCAAAGGAATATTTTGATTCCTTTGAATAGGTATAAATCTGCTCAGGAAGGTAGTGGGCATTGATTGCCAATGTATCACAACCTGCGGTTGACACATAGGACAGATTTCTTTCTAACAGAGGAACGCCACACACTGGCACTAAAGCCTTGGGAATATGATCAGTCAAAGGTTTCAGACGGGTACCAAAACCTGCAGCGAGTATAAATCCTATCATGATAGCATCTCAGGGTAATGAGCAATTGTGTCAAAGGTCTTTTGAAATAAGTGATACCCCTCTTGCCATAGAACTTTTAGGTTTTCTAAATCTTCTCCCCTTTCCAAACACTCTCTCAGTTGCGAATTTCCCGATAGTATATCAAAGGGCATAAGCTCATACTCGTACTCATAGGGGGGCGTGGTAAAAGAGAAAGATCCCTTGGGTGACGTTTTTATAATGGCCTCAAGTATAGTAGCTGCCGTATAGACTGGTTTAAATGAACCAGGGTTAGTAATATGAATTTGCATCCCAAAGCAGTATTGTCCTTTCCATTTCTGAAAAGTGGGAAGAAAGTTATGCTCCCGCAAAACACATCCCGGCAACTTTCTTTGTTCTATCTTTTTTCGCAACAATGCGGTATTTACATAGGGTGCGCCGAACAGTTCAAAGGGAATTGTTGAACCCCGTCCTTCAGAGACATTGGTTCCTTCAAAAAGAACCATCCCAGGATACACAACTGCTGTTTTCTCGGTTGGCATATTGGGTGATGGCAATACCCATGGAAGTCCTGTTTGGGTGAAAAGTGAGTTGCGCCACCACTCCTTCATCCATAGGACTTCCAGTTCTAAAGAGGTAAAATAACGCTCCTGTAAAAGAAGAGCCATCTCTCCTATTGTCAATCGATGACACAAAGGAATTTCAAGGCCACCAACAAAGCTAAAATATTGCTCTTCCAATAGAGGACCATCAAAGGGAACCATAGCTACAGGGTTGGGTCGATCGAAAATCCATAGAGGAATCCCCATCTCTTGACACGCTTCCATACAAAGTTTAACTGTCCAAATGTAAGTGTAAGGGCGGGCTCCTACATCCTGGAGGTCAATGATCAGAGCATCCAGATTGCGGAGCATTTCCGGCGAGGGCTTACGGCGTTTACCATAGAGACTATAAACCGGAGCATTATAGTGTGGGTGTATGTGCTCGCCCTCCCATTCGATCATATTATCCTGGGTCTGACCAAATAATCCATGTTGGGGGCCAAAAATTGCGCCGACAGAACAAAAAGATGAACCGGTCAATGCGTCCAAAATATGTATATAATTTTTCGTCACACTTGCTGCGTGACACAAAACACCAACCTTTTTTCCCTTAAGTTTTGTCGGGGGGTGTGATAGAAAATTATCTAAGCCGGAATGTGTCATGAGGTCGATCTTTCAAATAAAATTATGTTGATTGCCTTTTTATAGGAATATGTTACAGCAATCTAAGCACTAAATATTGATTATAATATAAATTCACTCAGTAAGGTCCGGTAAAATAGTTACCTAGGAAATTGCAGGTTTTCGCTCTACTTTGTATGAGAAAACTGGTTATTATTGTCTACAAGGACATATGTCTTATGTATGCAAAAAACACATCAGCTATCTGTTAAAAAGAATGGCTATAGCAGATTATGTCCAAGGGGAATAGCATAGCACAATTTTATCTGAGTTAGTGGTTTTTGGTATTAATAAAAATGTTCTTGCACAAAAAAACTAAACTATAGTATTTTATAGGTCTTTGTGTTTCAAATTTAAAGTGTTAGAAAGAAGGTGAAGTAATCTATGAATGGAGTTATTGTCCAAGACGGTGAACCTTTTGAAAAAGCCTTGAAACGTTTTACTAAAACGTGTGAAAGAGCAGGTATACTGTCCGATGTGAAAAAATATCGTCACTTTGAAAAGCCCAGTGAAGAGAAAAAACGCAAACTTAATACGGCTAAGCGTAAACGACTTCGCGAAGAAAAACGATTTGGCTACTATCGATAGACTACACGTTTTAATATAAGAATAAAAAAATACAGTTTACATTAAACTGTATTTTTTTTTGCCATCTCCTCTAAAATTTTAAAACCAATCACCGAACACGCTGTTGCTACATTTAAAGAGTTTTTAAAGCCATAGGTTGGAATCTCAATAAGACAATCACATTCGCTGAGCACTTCTTCACTCACCCCTAATGCTTCATTACCAAAGACGACCCCCACCTGTTGTGGAATTGGTTCTAAATGGTACGACTTTGAGTGGGATGTTGTTTCGGCTGCCCATACGGGGATACTCTTATTGTGTAAATACCGAACAGCCTCTAAAGCAGTTGTAAAACTCTTCCATGGAACAAAGGAAATGGTACCTAAGGATGTTTTTTCTAATTTAATATGGGGGGGTGATGCGGTGTAACCACAAAGGAAAAGACCTGACACACGCATGGCGTCACAGAGTCTAAATATGGCACCCACATTAAAGGCACTTCTTAAATTGTCAAGAATTATATAAAGATCAAATTTTTTTTGTGCATTATATTCTTCTAATGAGATTGTTGCATCATAACTTCGCACATGGAAATTCGTTTCAATATCACCTTTATGTTGAGCCACGGTACCTTTCTAATTCTCTTTTTTCATCGCTATTTAATACAGGTAATTCTTCTTTCCCCGCCATACAAGGTTGCCCCAGTAACATCTTTTGCCGTCATGCGAAGAATATATACTCCCGCAGATACAGAACCCATGGCACCACGAACATTTGAGCGCATATCCAAAGTCAACACATGAGCTCCAGGTGTAAGACCATCACGAATATTTCTATGCAACAGCTTTTGTCCTCGTACATTATAAAGACTAAAGGAGAGCTCACGGATATGTGGTGGAAGAGTATATTGGAGTTTTATCATCCCCGTAAATGGGTTAGGATAAGTCTTTAGAATAGCAAATCGAGCCGGAGAAAGCATGTGCAACATGTGGTTGAGATATTCAGGAGTTCCCACTACAACATATCGCATACCAAAGGGCTCATCTTGGCTAAGATCTATACTTCCTGTTTGACCATGCATCACCTTCTCATAAGCTTTATTTGCTGGGTTCAACACCTTGACCTCATATCCATCGGGAACATTCACACTCTTATCAAGGGTATACTCAATACCTCTTAACTCATCAGAATCATGGGAAAATACAATGGGAAAGGTGGCCCCGCCCTGCTCTACATTATTCTGAATTGCATATCCATGCAAAGAATTATTGGCACTATCGTAAATTCCAACAGCCACTTTATCAAAGGAGGGTGGCAAACTGCCATGGACCTGCCCAGCAATACTATTATTATAAGCACAGATAATCTCTCGATACAGGGAGTGTCGTTCCCTATCCTTCCAAAGAAGTGATATATTCCATTTGCTTAATTGTTCTTTAGAGGCACCTCTCTTTTTTAAGGATATTGGTTGAGAAAGAGCACGGCATAATGGAGGAATTCTCATGATTATATCAGCAGTATCTTTATTATACACAGTATAGCCATCTGATTTTGCTTGATAGATAAGAACAGATGTGTCTGCTTGAGGTGTATATTTGTCAAGTAACGCTACGTATATTTTGTTTGTTTTGTAGGTGGTACTATCTTTTACCCAATGGTAAAACTCAAGCGAATCGCTCTTAATCCCGGTAGTAGCAAGAACATCCCGCAGCATAACAGGAAACTTATAGGGTAAACAAAAATCCGTATATGTCCCTGCCCTACACACAATTTCATAGGGTTGCCGCATAGATGTGGTGTATCCTTCACCAAACTGTATGGGTACATTTTCTGTAGTCTTATACCATATGAGTCGCCCCGGGACGAAATTAAAATGTTCTACCGATGTTTCGCTGTATTCCATCCAGTCATTTGTATCAAGTTGAGGAGTATAATAACGAAATAGTCGATATTTAGTTTTATCATACACCCACTCCTGTGGAGCAAAGGAACGACCATAAATTGCAGCTGTCGTAGAATCCATCAGAGGAGAAGCGGTACGCAATGGAGTCCATTCCATAGCGCCAATGGGAAAATATTCTGCCTGATCTGTCTTTACTGATCGCGAAACATTTATGGTATCTTTATTGACTCCATCATCAACAACCAGCCATGCCCGCGTTCCAAAATCAGCATTGACATACTCACTCCTAATGATCCCGGTCAAGTTTGCAGTGGTATCCTTTAATGTATCTGGATCAACCCGTTCAAATATTTTATGACCCGGACCGTGCAAGAATTGCGTGGCTACGTTCGCCACATTGTCCCGAATGGTAAACTCGGTCCGAACATTTGCACCTGGAGCAACGATCTCCTCATGGATTGCATAGGTTACCACTGGAGTAGAAGTGTCAGCAAGGACGACAAAAGGATACGGCTTATTTTGCACATTGAGGTCTTCTTTAGAAATCTTAGCAAACACCATGTTCTCATCAACCTTGAACCCATGGACTGCATGCATTTTCCCATCAATGTCTCGATAGAGACCCAGGTCATCTTTGGTAACTCCCACTGGTAAATTTTTATAGGGAATCTCAATGATGAAACTTGGAATCTGGTAATTGCTTTTACAAAACCTAAAGGCTTGAGCCTCTATTGGAAAGAAGCCCGAAGGAAGCGGTGCAATTCGATTGTAGGATCTAATGGTGTCACGCTGTACATTCACACCAAAGTCAGTGAGCTCTCGCAGAACTATTTTACCATTTGCAACCGGCACCACATCATTGGCACCGGAGGTTGGAAAGAAATTGACTATCTCCCAAGTAAAAGAGGGAATTGACACTTTTGTCCGACTAGAGTCTGTGGGGAAGTTCTTTCGACTCTCACCACCAGTCGATGATTCCTGGAACCAAAGCCATAACCCTACAGTATAGGTTGTGTCAAATTGTACATCCGGTATAGTAAATCGAGTAACATTTGAATCAGTGGTAACAGAATCATTTCCTATAACTAAAAAGGTAGAATCAATAAAGGAACGTAAAGTGTAAGAATATCCAGTTTTGTAAATCGAATTTGGTGGCGGTGGAAAAATTGTTCGATAGAGATGCCACTCCATCACTACCTCATTAGTAACAGGATCAAACCAGGTGGTATCGACTGAAATGACATTGGGTACTTTCTCATCAATATCAAAATCCTTTGTTGTAGCGGTATCTCGAGACATGGGTGTAATACGAGTCCACATCATATCCTTATAAAACTGGGCTGCCACATTGTATTTGGTACTACTGGTTAATTCCTCAATACTATCTGTTGGTTGTGCAGGAGTTGGAATTGTTTTTGGCTGATTATTAGTAGCCTGAAACAAAATATCATAGGAGTGCTCCAGGGGAATGGTGTCGGTACTACTATGCCAAAAACGCATACTATCAACAACCCCAACATTAGACCAGGATACATTTAGTTTATTTGACTTTGATCCCTGAGAAGCATCAAAGGTACCACTCCAAATAGGGCGGTCCCAGCCAACAATAAAGGAAGTATCCTTTTTCAAACTAATAGAGCTATTGATACCCTCAATAAACCAACGACAATAGAGGGTTTTCTTTTCAATTGGTAGCTTGTCAATTTGATATTGCATAAAGGGCAAGCTAGGAATTCCCAAGAATTCATGGGCCACAAAGGTTTGCTCAAAGGCTATAACAGAAAAATTCTCAACATAACTTCCCTGAAAATAGACCTTTGAATCTCGTGATGCCACAACAGCTTGACAACTATCAAAGACAAACTGCATAGAGTCTGATTTTTCGAAGTAGGTCCCGCGAAGGACTAATCCATTCGGTGCTGCGGTCGTATCGATCCAGGGCACTTTGTTCGCCTCTATAAAGGGCCTAAGCAAAGTATCCGGTGGAACCTCTGGTTTATGCCACTTTACGGAATAGCTGAAATAGTATGAGGAATCATTGTTAGCAGGAATCTCTGAAACAGGAATCGTATCAATCAGTGTATCAGGATAGGCATCCACAATAGCTTTAATGGGAACCAAGGAAACTCCTGCATTCTGAAGAGTTGTAGGAAAACCAAAGGTCTTGTAAAAGACCCATAAAGAGTCAGCATACCGCTCAAAGGCAGAGCCATCATAGGGAAAGGAGGAGATATTCTCCTCACTCCACAACTTTACTCGTGCTTGAGTAACGTTTTGATCACTTACCCGTTCTACCCGAAGCTTGAACGGATTATTGTACTCACTCACCACCAATGTACATAGACGGGAAAGGTCAGAGCCTATTTGGACAGTGTCAAGCACCCCATCCAGCCGCCCTACAAACTGGTTTTTTACTTGACAAGAGTAGAGTTTACGATGGTGCTGTGCTGAATCCACTGTATCAATCACATATCGACTTACAGTCGCACCGGGTATGGCCACCCCATCCTGCAGCCATTGAAAGGTTTTTCTTCCATCACCCATAATACCAATACTCAGAGGTGCAGTACCACCATGTCTCGTCACGTATTGGGATGGAAGATTTTGATCAATCGTGACCCCCTCTAACACATGAACAAATCCTGAATCACTAAGTGCGTCACCAAATTTATTGGATACCATAACATAGTACGCGCCGGAATCTGTTTTAGTTGCTCGGGTAAGACTCCACTCAGTCAAGGTGTAGCCACTATCAAGTAACGTAGGTGGATCGGATCGATATTTGTAGTACCATTTATATTGAACCCGTGGAATACCGGTTGCGGTAATAGTCAAATCTACATTAGCGTTGACCGGTACAGCTTTATCTTTTGGTGACAAAGCAATTTTTGGCAATGAACCTAAAGTGAGTATTGCCTCACGGCTGGTATCGGCTTCAGCTCCCGAGGCCACAGCACAGCGAAACCAAACACCATTATCCGCCGTATCTGCCTCTTTCGAATAGGTCGAGTTGGTTGCTCCTGGTATGTTTTGGAAAGCTCCTCCTGCCCGTCGTAGCCATTGATAGGTAATTGGATCTTGTCCTCCTCCTGCAACAACGGAAAAGGTAAAGGTTTGGCCAACTAATACCGTGTCATCTTTAGGGTTCTCTATTATCTGTAAAGAGTCACTCATACCTACGGTTGCTTCCTTAGAAGTTGCAGAGCCCGAATCATTGGAAACAGTCACTCGATACACTCCTACATAGGATGGTGACATTCCATTAATTGTATAGGTATTTGTGGTGTCTCCGGGAAGTGCATTCCAGGTAGACCCTTCACGTTTTTCCCATTGGTATCGTAATGGTTGCTGTCCTACGGCAACAATACTCAAATCAGCAGTGTCACCAAGAAGCACTAAATAGTACGACATAAGGTCTGTTACAATTTCTGGCTTCGCGGTCTGCTCAACTGAGAGTGTAGCTGGGTCACTTTGATCTGAGGAGCCAGCAGCGCCAAAGACATTACAACGATACCGGGACCCAGACATACCACTGGTAGCTGCAGGTGTTGTATAACTTGCAGATGTGGCACCACTAATATCAGCCCACCCTCCAGTTCCTGGTGGATCCAATTGCCATTGGTAGGAAAGTTGATCACCGGTAGCGACAACAGAAAAGGTTGCGGTTTGTCCAGAGGAGACTGACTGATTATCTGGTTGTGTTGTAACTTGAGGTGGATCGAATACGGTCAAGCTTGCTTCAGCTGAGGTATCCCGTCCCTGGCTGTTCCAAATGCGCACCCGATACACTCCTGCATTTGACTTGGCCACAGAGGGAATCGTATACGTTTTAGATGTAGCACCAGAAATGGTGCTCCAAGAGGAGCCACTCTTCTTTTCCCACCGATAACTAATGGGCTCCTCTCCCATGGCATTGATGGCAAAACCACCGGAGCTGCCCGTAAGAGCGGTGTCTGGAGTTGGCTCTGAAGTGATTATTGCAGCAGATAGTGGGGTGATCGAAACCATGTCTTGACCACTCTTTTGTGAATGGTAGTCATACTTTATCCATCCAGAACTTCGTGGTGTTGTAGCGATTCGTAATTCATCCATCACACCATCAAGCCCTCGAATACCATCTGAACGGTTTCCAAGATACATATTATATGAAGCATCAGAAATTAAGCTACTGTTTCCAACTCTATTAGTTGAATAATTTATTTCTACGCCATTCCTATACATTCGACAAAAGCTTCCTCTATCCAAGACAACAGAAAAGTGGACCCATTGATTGAGAGACACCGTCCCTGCCGCGGATCGCACGACTGTTGTATCAGAAGTCATATCCCTAAAAAGAGCATAACAGCGATCACCATACTGAGGATTACTGGTGTTGTTTGCCATAAAGCAACTCAATCCATCCCGGCTAGCATTGCTCTTCTCTAAAATCCGTGGATAGGTATTGGGCCAACTCCGTGAATATACCCAAACACTAATAGTTAAATCACTTAAATTATCAAGACTGGAGTGACTCCCCGCATTTAACCAGTCATCATCACCATCAAAGTCGATCCCTTTACCGATGCGAGCATCCACCAAGTCACTGTTGGTCATACTACCGCTGGAGGTGGCATGATTGTTATTTGATGTACGATCCTTTACCGCATCGGTCCCACCAGCCGGACTTTCACCAAGATGCCAGACTGCTGCATAATTGTTGCTCGACCCAAAAACAGCTGATGGATTTGAGGAGTCCGCTGCATTAGCTTTACCCCAATACATTTTAAAGGGTTGTTGATTATTGTTTGGATGAAGTTCGGACAGAAGTACCCAAAAAGCCGCTTCACCATTGGCACTATCATAAAAATCCATATCATACTGAAGATGAGCACCACCAGCAGTAGAAAATCGAACATCAGAGCCATCGCCCTTGGCTAGGCCAAAGGGAAAATTATCGGTCGTTAGTCTAATGAGTAAGGGATAGTTGTCAGCCCGTACCGTAGAACCGGTATTCATAGTATTAATATTGATGGTTGTAGAAAACTTCCACTGACTATAATCATCCTGCGCAAAACTTTGCGCAGAGAATAAGAAAAGAGCTCCTAATAATAAGTGCAGAACCCTCCTCATCGCTCCACCTCTTTTTCTCATAGCATCACCCATGCTTTCATGTTTATGCCAATCGGCAATCCCAATACAGAAATATATCCTTAAGTAAATTGACCAAAGAGTATCGCTTGCTTTATAATTTTACTATAGTGTAACACAACAGAACATGTTTATTTTACTGAAGTTACCAAAATTATAGTTCAAGACTATACTCTTGTAGTTCATATAATTACAGCCAAGCAATTAGTGTACCTAACTATAAATATATATAAATTTTATAAAAATCAATCAATCTTCTCATGTTTTGGGGATCACAAAAATTTGAGATTGCTTATTTATGAGTAAATAAAACGAGAATTTACATGGTACTCTCTTGTGCAGAAACTAAAAAATGAACACTGAAAAAGCGAAACATGGAAGGGAACCGTTCATAAACTGATTAAATCGTATTAGATTATGAATCAATGCGTTATAGAAAACAGTCTACACCAACGGAAAATAATAATGAGGAATTCGGAGATATTAATTAAAAGCCGCACTATCAATACAACACAAAGTATTAGTGCCGGTTTTAACGAGCACCTTTTACAATGTATTTGCTCTTACTTTATACAGGTTATTCGTTTTTCACCGCCATAAATGATTTTACCCTTGCTATCTTTGGCGCTTAATCGCAAAATATAAACACCTGCTGAGAGGACACCACCATTAAGTCCCTGTCTGGTATCTAAAATAAATATCTGTTTTCCTTTTTTAAGGCCCCTGTGATAGATTCCTCTATAGAGATTTCTCCCTAACACATTGTAAAGGTCTATCCGAAGTTCACTAATGCCAGCTGGAAGAGTATACTGTAAACGAAGAACGCCATTAAAAGGATTGGGGTAGGCCTTTAAAAAGGCAAACACCGATGGAGAGAGCCACTGTAACACTTGGTTTAGATACTCCTCTGTTCCAACAGCCAAATATCTTGTTGCCAAGGGCCCCTTCTCTGCAGTCAAGGTAATCTCAACAGAGACTGAATCGGTGCACTTTTCATAGGTTCCAGTATTTGGATTGACAACACCTGCGCTATAGGATTCCGGAAGTAAACCAAGGTCTCCTAAGCGATATTCTACTATTGCTTGCTCGTCACGTCTATTTTCAAAGGAAAGCGGAAAAAGTGCTCCCTTGTTATTTTGTGCATGTGCTATGGCATAGCCGTGAAGAGTATTTCTGTTAGTATCAAGAATTCCCACTCGTACCTTACTCATGGAAGGAGGAAGAGTACCAAAAAAGGTTGTGTTTCCTATAGTACTATTTTGAGCGCAAATCAACCTGTTAAACCGTGTGCCCTTTGATTTATTTCGCCATAGAAAGTTGAGGTCCCAAGCTTTTTCATCCTTCAAAGCCAGAGATCGTTTTAGCGTGTCTCTTCGACAGAGTGCAAGACAAACCGGTGGGATCTTTAGTGTTATAGTATCGGTGCTGTTATTATATACTGTGTATCCATCAATTTTTTGTCCCGCATATAACGTATCAAGCAATGGTTTACTTCTGTCAATCAATGCGATATTGATCGGGTCTGCTACATAGGTGGAATCACTCTTTACCCAATGGTAAAAGTCTAAATGAGCACTTTCAGGCCCGGTACTGGTAAGTACATCCTGCAACAACACGGCAAATTTAAAGGGTACGCAAAAATCAGTAAAGGAGGAGCCCTTTAGCTTGATCTCATAGGGCTGCTTTAAACTGGTGGTATGCCCACTTCCAAAATCAAGTGCTTTATTTTCAGAAGTTTTATACCAGATCAATTTTCCCGGTTCAAAAGTAAAATAATCCTTTGTTTCATCACCATACTCCATCCAGCCATTGGTATCGGCCACAGGGTCAAGATATCTAAAAAGACGATATTTAGTTTTATCATATTCCCAGGGCACGCCCGGAAAGGAGGTATTAAAAACCGTAGCACAGGTTGGATCTGTCAAGGGCATGGGTGTTCGAATGGGCATCCACTCCCGGGCAATTATAGAGAAGTTTTCTGCATTGCTGGTCTGAATCGAGCGGGACACATTAATCGTATCACTTCGGATACCATCAGTAACGACAAGTAATGCGCGAGCACCGAAGGATTCGCTCAGGGGGTTATTACTTTGAGTATAGCGAATTATTCCAGTATACTTACCGTTTGTTTTTGTTAAAAAGGTTGAATCGTGTTGTGTAAAATCTCGATTTCCTGCACCACAATAAAAATCACATCGAACATTTGCTATGTTATCAGAAATAGTAAACTCTGTTCGAGCATCTTGATTACTTACCACTATCTCCGTATAGGCGTCGGTTATCACCGTAGGCGCAATCGTATCAGCCAAAATTAAAAAGGGATACGAGCCAGATTGCAAATTGAGGTCTTCCCGAGAAATCTCAGCCGACACTGTGGAGTCACCAACAGAAAATCCATAGACAACACTGATAGTACCATTGACATCGCGATACATGCCAAGGTCTCCCTTTGATATTCCGGGAGGTAAATTTCCGTATTGCATAGAGAGGTTAAAACTTCTACATTGATAGTTATACCGTAAAAAACGAAAATGAATCGCATCAATTAGTACCAAACCTGAGGGAAGGGGTAATGAATCGGGACGTCGGTAGGCTTTTATTATATCGGTCTCAGCATTTTCAAAATTAGTTATTTCTCGAAGAATAATTTTTCCATTTGCTACTGAAATAACCTCATTGTTAAGCTGAGTGTTTTCAAAGAAGGTAACATTTTCCCAAGTGAAGGAGGGTAATGTTACCTGGCAGATACTGCTATCTGGACGAGGCTTGGAGGCCATACCAATATTATTACCTTTAAAGTATCCTAACCATAATCCAACAGTATAGGTAGAATCAAAGCGTGGTTTTAAAACAGGGATCACCGTGTAATTAGTATCCTTCACCACTGTATCCATTATTGTTGGAGGATTGAGTGTGTCAACTAACAATCCTAATTGCCAGGTATATCCTGCTTTAAAAGTTGCTCCTTCGATGGGCACCCCATTAACAATGGGCGCAACAGCGTTGTTGATGATCCATCGCACGACAATCGTGTTGCTATCGCCATTGAACCAGCACGAATCAACGGTAATCACATTAAGACAAGCAGCCCCGCCCATACCGGTATGCGCTGAGTCAGTTGACAATGGTGAAACAACCGACCAAAAACCATCCTTATATATTTGAGCCCCAAAATGATAGGTAACATCGGGAGTCAAACCAATTATGGTATCATTGACTCGTGAGGAAGGAAGAACATAATGAACCTGACTAGCGGGTAAGTTTACCTCATGAGTATGAGGAATGGTATCCGTATTCCACCAGATCCGCAGGCTATCCGCCGCGGTTTGCCCATCCCATTGACAGAGGATTCTATCAGGTGACACCGTGGTATCGCCCATTAATGAGTCGGCTTTAAATGTGCCAGTCCAAAGAGGCCGATCCCACCCAACAGGAAAGGTGTTTTTACGCTCTGCACTGACCGAGGTATTTTTGCCAACAATATGCCAACGGGTATGCATCGTATATTTAAGGATCGGCAGAATGCCAAGCCCCTTCATTGTATAGGCATGGGAAGCACCGGATGCAACGAGTTGAGCAACGGTAAAGGTGTCGCTAGCATAAATAATAGTAAAATCATTGAACTTACTAAACTGTACTACGACTAAGCTATCGTCATTTTGATTGAGATTACCAACACTATCAATGGTAATTGTTGCTGAATCGGTTTTATCAACATAGGTTCCTGAGACCAAAAGTCTATTGGGTGATGCAGTGGTATCGAGCATAAAGACCCCATTGCCCTCATAGGTGTATGGGCGAAGAATAGTGTCTTGACTTCCGGGCACTCGCCATTTAATGGAGTTGGCGAAATAGTAGCTGGAATCATGGGGAAAAGGAAGACTTCCTCCAGGTTTAAGCTCGGTGACATCGATTGTCTTTCGTAAAGTATCGGTTGCTTTTTTTACCTCGTCGGTTGAAAAAAGTGCCACTGCAGCTGTACTCTCATGCATGGGCTGACTATTTGTTTTGTATATAATCCAAAGAGAATCGGCATATTTATCTAAGGGAGTTCCCGTTGTTGGAAAATCAGAAATATTGACATTGCTCCACAGTTTTACCCGCACCTGTTTGGTATTATGAATATCAATACGCTCTACCCATACCTTAAAGGGATTATAATAATCACCGACCATTAATTGGCATACGACACTCTTTTCATTGCCCAAGGGGACCACAGTCGAGATACTATTTAAGACTCCCTGAAAAGTATTGGATGCAACGCAATGATATTCATTATTACTATGCGTCGTCGAATCTACTTTGTCAATTTTATATATATTCTGATTTGCTCCAGAGATAGGGGTGTTGTTCACATACCATTGATATGAAAGAGCACCATCACCAAATTCAGTGAGAACTAAAAACTCCGCAGCGCCCCCATTTATAGTCTGAATCGCCGGTGAGAGATTACGAGTAATTTTTATAGGATTGAGCACATGGACCATAGCGGTATCACTGGATACACTCCCAAAGGTGTTCTTCGCTACAACATAAAAATAGCCTGAATCTGATTTGGCTGAATCTTGCACCATATAGGTGCTATTAAATGAGCTATCTATCAAGCTAGGTGTTGATGCACCGGGACGAAGAAAGTACCACTGTAAGACTGGTGCTGGTGTACCGAGGACACTGACACCTAAGGTCACTTTACTGTTTGCGATTATCGCCGTATCACGAGGGTGAGATTGAAAATTTGGCAGCTTCCCTAAAGTCAATTCAGCCACACCGCTGGTATCATGAAAGGGCCCTGAAGAGGCTATACATTTAAACCACATGTTATCATCAGTGGCACGTGCTGTGTCAATGAGGATTGAATCGGTTGCGCCAAGAATGTTTGAAAACTGACCACCCGGTGGTCGCTTTTGCCATTGATAGGTAATTGGAGGCGTACCGTTGGCACTCACTACAAACCGATAGGTTGAACCAGGAAATATAATGGTATCATTGGGATCTTTGGTAATTTTTACAGAATCGACCAAGGCAAGTCGTGCATGTATTGAGGTGTCTTGGCCGGAATCATTCCAAACTCTGACCCGGTAGACTCCCACCTGTGCATCACCAACCGAGGCAATTGCAAAGGTATCATTGGTTGCGCCACTCACAGCTTCCCAGGTTGATGTATTAAACTTGTCCCACTGAAAAGAGAGCGGGGCTAAACCGATTGCCTCTACAACCATGGAAACCGCTCCCCCTCGCGCAGTAAGGTAAAGAGAATCTGGTTCTGTAATTATCTGAGGCTTTATTGATTGACCAACTACCAATGTTGCTGAATTTGAAGTATCAGGTGTCCCAACCACCCCGGATACAATACAGCGATACTGGTAGCCACTCATGGCAAGGGTCGCTGGAGACGTTGTGAGTGCAGCAAGAGTTGCATTTATAGTGTCCTGAAACACTTCACCGGCTCCTGGTTTTTTTATCTGCCACTGATAGGAAAGATCGTCACCCACAGCAGTTACTGTAAAGGTTGCGGTTGAATCCACATCAATTGCCTTATCCTGTGGATGACCTACAATTCGAACAGTATCCCTTACATAAAGGCTACAAGTTATAGATGTATCATAGGAGGTGCCATTGCTCACCCTCGCTCGATAGGCTCCAGCATCGGCCTTGGCCACAGGATTTATACCGTATTCACTACTGGTAGCGCCAGAAATTGCAGCCCAAGCGGTAGAATACTTGTCCCATTGATAGGTAAGAGTGCCCGTTCCTGTAGCAACAACACTATGGAGAACCGAATCTCCAGTGGCAATTACACGAGGCGTTATTGGCTGCCGGGTGATCTCAACATTACTTGATGCAAGCACGGTAAGCATTGCAGGCTCACTCCATTTTGTGCCAGAGCCATTACTCACTCGACATTGATAAAAGTTACTATCTAAGTCTAAGGTAGCAGAGTTAATGGTATAAGTTGATGAGGTAGCACCTGTATCTTCTTGCCAAGGTTGTCCTATTTTTTGCCAAAGCCATTGATATTGGAGAGTACCAGATCCGGCTGCGGTTATTGAAAAAGTGGCTTGCTGTCCAACAGATACCGTTAAAGGGTCAGGATGGTCAGAGACAAAGGGATCTGGAGCAGCTGGATCAACACGAACATTCATGCTAAAGGTATCGGCGCCATCAGCATCGCGAACCTCATAGGAGTAGGTCTTAATACCAGTTTGATACACCGCCGGAGTATAGATGCAAGTTTTGGCAGCATTATTTGACCCAAAGGTCCCCTGGCTTGGTGAATTTATAGGTGAAATGGTTATGGTACCCAAATCAGGATCATACCCAGCAAAATGAACCAATGGTGTTGTATCATTTGTGATACGATACTTCCATGCCTCTGAATTAATAAAGGATGCCCCGCCTGAAAGAGTGCCCTGTTGATTAATTGGTGTATAATCATTGGCGGTTGTTCCAGAACCCTCATCTAACCGGTAGTACATTAACAAACCATTGGATGTGCTATCCATGGTATTATACATATTATCTTGAATTTGCTGTGCAGTGCGGGCCACATTCCAAACACGGACTTCATCTAAGGCGCCATCTAAATAATTTGTATCCGTTTCATTCCTATCATAGTAAGTACCAAGGCGCATTCTCCATGTATTATCAGGAGAATTTGATACCCAACTAATTGATCCTGAAGCAGATTTTCTATCTACTTCTGCGCCATTAACATATAATATTGCATTAGAACCATTGTAAACTCCTGCAAGATGAACCCAACCATCACCAATTAAGTTATCATTTGTTCCAACTGTAGTCCATCCGGGATCACCAGTTGTTTTTACATAAAACAACCATCTATTAGAATTAAATGAGTAATGATAACCAGCATAATCTGGATCATTACTTGTTCCGTTATATTGAGCATTACTAATCAACCCATCCCATGTTTCAGCACTTCGAACTAACACCCATAGTTCTACTGTTATAGCAGAGGTTGGACGAACATTTTGATGATTTTCCAAATCAATATATCCATTGGTACCATTAAACTCAACACCGCTACCGGATCCAGCCACAGCTCTATTTTGGGCAACAAGAGTAGTTGCACATGTCAATATTAGCAAAAAGGATAGGAGCAATCGATAAATGGGATTTCTCTGCTTATTTTTCAAATACCAGCAGTTCCTCATGCAAAACCTCCAAATCCATACATCTATGGATATGTTTGAATTGGTCTATAGTTATCTGTCAATTATTTATGGAATTATTACAGCTTTGGGCCCTTAATCTTCAACCATTTACTAGTTGCATTAAGCAGTATCATCTGAAGTGTGTTATGTGATAACAAATAGAGTACCGAGCCAATCTACTGTTTACTAATCCGCATCCCCCGATAAACGGAAAAACCCAATCATTAACTATATTATTTAACCAAAATAACAGTATACTTTTTTGAGAATTTCCGAATCTCTAAATATAGATAATTACAATGTAATTATAAACAAGAATTTAAAGGAAATAAAATTGGTAGTGAACAAAAAGGATGTTGGACACAAGGATTTTAAGATAAATAGATCAAATTGTGTGATTATAGGGTAACCCTATCTTTACAGACCCACTCTTTGGCTTCAGCAAGATCGTAAAACACCTTGATATCTATGGGTAATTTATCCGAGGAAATCAATTGAAACATGCGTGCCAAGCCAAATCCCAATTTATTATCGACCACCCAGGCAGCCTTCCCCCCCTTTTGTGGATCAGACTTTTTCTGTAAACCGCGGATGATATTTCGAATCTCCGCTTCTGTTACATGACCCACATTGAGATTGCGGGCATCCCAAATTACCGCATCGATTGCTCCCGATTTACTTGTGGCAAACAGCTCATGGTAAAACTGAACAAAATCTTCAACATGATGCTTGCCCGTCATGGAAACAATGATAAAACCCTCTTCCTTAGAGACTGAAAACGTCATTTTCATTCTTCGCTCCCCTGATTTGTATCATAAATCACGCAGTGATATTAGCTGTACATTTTGCAGTACAGTGGTCCCCAGCAATAGAGGTCAAGACGAATTTGCTATGGTTTCTGGATTTCTTGAATGCTGTTCTGTTTGCCCTCACCGTATAAATTAATTCAAGATTATGAAAAATCAACACTTACCTGTAAATATTTGGTTAACCGAATAACAACTATCAAATTCATTTGGATTTTGACAGTATAAATAGTTTGGAATTATTTTGCATCTTCCGAATCATTTGCATTCAAAACGACTCACAAACCTCAATTTACCGGAGATATCCTGTGGAAAACAAAAAAACTGAAACAGAAAACCTTTCACTTCTGGATAACTTTAAAATTCTTTTAGGCGCATCTAAAGGATTTTGGCTGATTAACATTGTCAATTTCGGTGATGGCATTGCCTATTTTGGAATATTAGCACTCCTCACACGGTTCTTGGGAACCAGAGTTGGTATGACCGACCAGGTAACCGCAATTAGTGTCTCCTGGTTTACTGGCTTAGTCACACTTTTTATGTTTGGCGGTGGCTATGTATCAGACAAACTGGGAGTGCGCAAAACTCTTTCTGTTGCCCTTATCCTCTTTGTCATTGGTAGAATTATTTTAGTGTTGGCACCGCAACTTGCGGGCCTCTCCTATATCTCTTCCTGGACAGGTCTCTTGTTAGTTGCTCTGGGCTCTGGCATTTTACAACCCGCCCTCTATGCTGGCGTAAAAGAGTATACTGATCCACGGACCGCCACAATAGGATACAGTCTTATTTACTCCATTATGAATTTGGGTATTGTTGCCGAAATGTTTGTATCCCCCTTTATCAGGACCCAGGAAGTTGATATGTTCGTGACCAAGGTTGCCGGTTTAGGGTGGGGTATTGAGGGCGTATTTTGGATGTGTATCGCTATAACCGGCCTCATGTTACTTATTCATATAAGTCTCTTTACAAAGAAAGTTGAATTGACAGAACGCGTTGTCAAGGAACCAGAGGAGTCAACAAAAGCGGTTGAAAAATTAATGAGTTTACGACTCAAAGAAACAGTTCTTGATTTCTTGGTTAAATTTAAAGAACTTGCCACTGATGCACGGTTTATGTTTTTCATTTTTATCCTTCTTCCTGTACGAACGCTCTTTGCCCATCAATTTTTAACCATGCCAGACTATATTTTTCGCGCCTTTCCCGAAGCGGTCCATGACAAATATGAGTGGATTCATGCACTCAACCCTTTCATCATTGTCCTCTTTGTTCCACTTTTTGCCGCTCTAACAAGAAAGGCAAAGGTTATTGACATGATGATCATTGGCACCACTGTCACCGCGGCGACATCATTCATTTTAGCCACAGGGCCCAATGTCACACTCCTCTTAACGTACGTGATTCTTTTTTCCTTTGGAGAGGCCCTATGGTCTTCACGCTTCTTAGAGTATGTGGCTGGCATTGCTCCCATGGGAAAGGTCGGGCTCTATATGGGACTTGCCGGGCTACCCTGGTTTTTAGCAAAATTTACTACCGGTTTTTACTCCGGTTTTATGCTTGATAAATTCATCCCTGCTGAGGGTGCGCAGGACCCAGCCACGCTCTGGTTGATCTACGGATGTATTGCTGTTATAAGCCCGGTTGGTTTAATATTGGGACGACGGTACGTATTGTCAAAGGAGAAGGGAAACAATGATGCGAACGGCCAACAATCATAGCCTTGTACAGGTAGCTGATTGATGGAAGTGATAATCGAGTATATAACTTCTGGATTAGTTTTGGGCCTTATGGCTGGACTTTCACCGGGCCCACTCACGACGCTGGTCATCACCAACACCCTTCGATACAATAGGGGGGCCGGTATAAGAGCTGCCTGTGCCCCTATATTTACTGATGCGCCAATTCTTTTAGCGACCCTTTTCCTATTAACCAAACTCTCCAATTACCATACGATATTGGCCCTAATTTCCTTTGCAGGAGCCGGATTCATTCTCTATTTAGCTTGGGATAGTCTTAGAATTAGTCCTCACACTTTAAAGCCCAGCTCCCAGGCACCTCAACCTTATTACCAAGCAATTATAACCAACCTTCTCAGCCCCCACCCCTATCTGTTTTGGATGTTAATAGGTGCTCCGACTACACTCAAAGCTGCTTCAAAGCATTTTCTATTAGCGCCGCTGTGGATTGGTATTTTTTATGTAGCTTTGGTAGGTTCTAAAATCGTCGTTGCCCTTCTTACCGACCAATCCAAGGCAGTTCTCAATAGCAAGGCATACCTCTATATCATAAAAGCCTTAGGTTTAATACTCATAGCTTTTAGTATTTTTCTAATAAAAGACGGTCTTATTTTTTTAAAAACAAATTAGTAGAGCAAAGGCTCATTACTTTTTCCATCAACTATTTTAAAAAAAGAATTATTGAATTTGTTCCCTGCAAGGAAATGAGAATCATGAGACGAAACATCATAACCGCTTTAGTATTCGGTGTACTTATTTGTGCATCTCAGGCCTTTGAGTTAAAAATCCCAGTGCAGTATGACACACTTTCCAATGGGCTTAAAGTTATAATCATCCCAGATACCAACGTGGCAGTGGTTTCCTGCAGGCTCTACTATTTCATGGGTTCCATGTATGAGGGTCCCGGCACTTCTGGCCTTTCCCATATGTATGAGCATATGATGTTTAAGGGTACCAAGCGTATGGGTACCAAAGACTATAAAAAAGAGAAGGCATTTATGAATACCATCGACTCCATTGACGCGATTATTGTTGATCTAAAAAATAAGGGCACTGATGAAAAGGACTCCTCCATAGTTGCTTATCGAAAACAGATCTTTGGCATTTTAGATCAGCAAAGAAAGTATATGAAGAAAGACGAAATATGGGAGACCTATCAAAATAATGGGGGCACCTATCTCAATGCCTGGACCTCTGATGAAATTACAGCGTACACTGTTACGCTACCACAAAACAAGGTAGAGCTTTTTTGTTGGGTTGAAGCTGATAGAATGGCAAATCCCGTTCTTCGTGAATTTTATAGTGAACGAGATGTGGTGACCGAGGAACGTCGCATGCGCTATGAGAATCGTCCCTTAAATGGTTACTGGGAAAAGCTCATGGCCCATTTTTACCTGGCCCATCCCTATCGTATTCCCACTATTGGCTGGATGTCAGATATTCGTTCCTACACACGAAAAAAGATGCGAGACCATGTGAATCGGTATTATACACCGGACAATGCGCTTATTGTATTAGTTGGAAATGTCAATGCAAAAGAGGCACTCCCCCTAATCAAACGCTACTTTGAGCCAATCCCCCGGGCTGCGGTCCCCAAAGAGGAGATTGTTACCCGTGAACCCGCGCCAATTGGTGAAACCCGTTTTACCGTGTATAACGATGTTCAACCACGCATTGACATATTATTCCACATCCCAGGATATCCTCACGAGGACCTCTTTGCACTTGACATAGTAGAGGGTATTCTCTCAGGAAGAAGTGGTCGTCTCTACAAACGACTTGTAAACGAGGACAAAACCTGTACCGATGCCGGTGCAGGTACGGTCTACCATCTACACAACGGGTATTTTTATGCCTGGGCTAATCTCAAAGCTGATGCTGATCCAATGGTGGTTGAAAAAGCTCTGTTAGAGGAATTGGATAAATTAGCAGGCACGACACCAACACAAAAAGAACTCGACCGGATTAAAAATTCAATTCAGATGTTCTTTATTAAAAAGCTTAAATTTTTAGAAGGACTCTCCGATCAAGTTGCTTGGTTTGAACGATTAGGTTCCTGGGAGGACCTTTTAGAGTATCCGAAAAATATTGAAAAGGTCTCTTTAGAGACAGTGCCAACTATTGTTAAAAAATACTGTAATCCTGAGTTTAAAACTGTTGGACGCTTACTGCAAAAACAAACTGAAGAGAAGAGCAATAAAAAATCCAAAGAAGCTAATTATTAATTAAGGACAATAAATTCATATGAAAAAGAGAGCGTACTTTATTCTAGTAAGCACGATTGTACTCACTTCGATTATTTCCCATGCCTGGTGTAAAAAAACAAAAACCCCAAACCATCCGTCAAAGTTACGCTATGACAAGTTGGATTGGCAGGTACCTCTGGGAAAACCCTATCGTACAGAGTGTGCTAACGGATTAAAACTGTATATTGCCGAAGACAATTCCCTTCCTGTGGTAACGATTGTCGGACTTTTTAGAGTAGGGAGTATCAATGATCCTAAGGGCAAAGAGGGGCTAGGAAGTTTTGCTACTCACCTCATGCGCACCGGTGGCACAGAGGCTTTTCATGCAGACTCATTGGATGCTTTAATCGACCATTTTGCCATGTCCTATTCTTTGTCACTATCGGAATCAAAACTTAAAGTGACCGCAAAATTCTTATCCCAACACACTGACACAGCCCTCTTTATTCTCAAGCAAATTCTCTTCAAACCGGCCTTCAACAAGGATAAAATTGAAAAGGAACGGGGAATTTATCTTCAGCGAATCAAACATCGTTTTGACAATCCCGGCCCCATACTTTCTGTTGGCTTTGAACGAGCACTCTATCCACAAATGCCTAACAGCCGTTTGTCAACAGCAAATAGCATCAAATCAATTACTAAAAAAGACTGTCAGGCCTTTCATCAATCGGTTTTTCGTACTGAAAATTGTATACTTGCCATTTCCGGAGATATCTCCTCTAAGGCAATGATAAAAAAGGTCGAAACTCTCTTTCCAATAAAGGATGACGCAAAAGCACCAATTGCATTTCCTCCAATCTCCTGTGAACCTAAGGTACAGTATCTGATAGTACAAAAAAAGATATCCCAGGCCTATGTCCGTATTGGTCAACCTCTCTTTAAGCGTCCCCACCCTGACTACTATGCCCTTTCAGTCTTCAATAGTATTCTTGGTGCAGGAAGCTTTACTTCACGGTTGGTGTCAAAAATTAGGTCTGATGAGGGACTTACCTACTCAATTCGATCGAAAGTTCAGTCCAACTATATCTTTCCAGGAACCTTTAATATTTCCTTCTTTACCAAACATGCAACAGTCAATAAAGCTATTGCTCTTTCACTTAAAGAGGTTGACAAAATTCTTACAGAGGGTATTACCAAAGAGGAGCTTGCAAATACCAAAAAAGTATTTATCGATGGCCTTCCTTCATCCTTTCGTAACAAAGATGATATTGTCGATATCTACTCCTGGAACGAGTACTATGGTCGCCCTGACGATCTGTATCAACAGTATCCTAAAAAGATTAATGCTCTATCAATAAAAGATGTTACTGGTGCAGCAAAAAAGCATATTGATCCAACAAAATTTGTCTATGTCATTGTTGGTGACACCACAGAGCTTTTTAAGGCTGAGGCCCACGATGGGTACTCACTTAGGGACATTAAAAAATTCAAGGTGATTACACCTTCCGACTTAGAAAAAGCTGAGTCTCTTTTTTAGTTGCTTCCTCATTACTGACTATAGGTAATTTTTCCTGAGACATTATACGTGGAGCCCCTAAATCGATAGACATAGATCCCATTGCTGACGCGCTCTCCACTCTTTGCGGTTCCATCCCATACAACTCGATAGCGCCCCTTTTTGAGCACACCATCAACCAACGTCTTAATTCTATTTCCTGCAAGATCGTAAAGTACCAGCGAGTAGTTTGCTGCTGTTGGAATATAGTAAGTAAATCTGATTGGAGCATGAGACTGGGAAATTTTTGTATGAGAAACAAAGAAGGTGCTGTTCTCAGGTGTTCGATTTAGTGATATGGGGGTAGGATCATTGTTACCGTTATTAAAGTAGACATCTTCACTATCAACCACCATATTACCCTTACAATCAAAGGCTTTTACATATACTCGATACCAACCATCAAAATACTTGGCTGTATGAAGGCAAGAGTCTAACTCTCCATTTGTCAACACAGAGTCGCCATTATTATTGGTGAGCACATGGGCAAACTTGCGGGTTCTGTTGAACCAGCCACCAGGAATAAAGACATCGTCGGCCTTATACATAACCTGGGAAGGCTTTTTATAGTTTGGAACATTGTATCGACTGTATGCATGGTTTCGTATTTGTGCCAGGGTCGTATCAACAATAAGTTTATTATAGTTACTCCAACAATTGATACGATCAATACCTTTGATCCAGTAATAGATTCTATAGGCGGGTTGGGTAAAGTTTCGATAGGTAATATAATCATAAATATTTACCGAAATGTCAATATCTCCATTAAGTCCTCCCCGAGCACTGTCAGGATAGAAATAGTCTCGTGAGGTTGTATTGTAGCCTTCATTATTTTTACAATAGGCAAATTTCGATTTATTGTTCAGTGCCTGAATTATAACCGGTGAAGACGTATCATTGTTGGGAGTCAGCACTATCTCGGGATTGAAGGTGAGGCCCCATTCATCATCTGTAAAACTCCAGGTGTTGCCATGGTCCCGAATATTACAGAAATGGATATGGGCATCAACATTGCCATACCATTTTATGATATCACCAACATGCACTCCGGTCTGCCTGATGCGATCACCCACATCATAGTTAATAGAGCGTTCCACCAAATGAGCATAGAGCCAACCGTTGCTATACCCCGAGACATTTGTTGGTGGGACGGCAATGCGCCAGTAGAGCTCGCCAGCGCCACCCTTGTCTCCATGATACTTAACAATACCGGTATCTACCGAGTAACAGGGTTGATTTGCATTGACCTCCATATCCACTCCCTGGTGTAAATAGGGATAATTAGTATTTATGACCCCATCACCGCTGGTATTTAACGCTTCATAATTGTTCCACATTTGATGTGGTTGATCCTGCGGTTTAAAGGGCCAGGGAATAGGTTGATGCTCTTTATCCGTTGCAGAGGATCGATATTTTTTATTAAAGGCCTCCATATTTATGCCACTTGTCTTTAACGGTTCGCTATTAACCACCTCAGTTGAATGTAGGAGAACACCTTTTTTACCAAGCTCATAGGTCTTTAGGATACCTTTGCGCGTTTTGTGATCCTCAAATTTAACGGCTCCATAGAGGGTCATGTCCTGAATAGCTAGCTCTCTAAAGGATTCATTGGCTGATAGCTTGTCAGAATAGACCAATGAACCATCAGCAATTGAATAAAGTGATAAGGTATTTATATCAATCGTAGCAGCATGACCATTATCAGATGTTATAGCAACATCACGATTATAAATGTTGCTGGTAATAATGTCACGAATGAGTGCACCGCTTTTATAGAGAGAAATCCCCCTCTCATAGGCAACCGCTACAACCGAGCCATCATCAGAAATAGCAAACTTCTTCCCCGGTCTATATTTTTGTATTACAGTTGAATTAAGATCAATGACCTCTAAGTAATCCTTTGAACTAACCCCAAAAAAATCCCCTTGGCGAGAAAAGTGAGAGACCTCTGGGCGAACTGCTGAATGTGCATAAATCAGGTTTCCCTGTGGAGAATAAAAGGTAAAGGCAAGGGAGTATTGCGGTGTATGCTTAATTGTCGTTAATAGTAAATAACCCCTATTTGAAATCCTTACAGAGTGAGCATTTGTTTCTCTTATCCGACAGATTAACTTGTCTCCATTAAAAAAGGTTAGGTTATTAATGTGTCCATCCGAGCCATAGGTGTATTGACAGGAGAAGTGTCCATTCTCTGATTCACGTTTGCGATACTCACTCTTTTTTACATCCCGGATTGCAGCATCATTCCTCTTTACAAAGAGGCCATTGGCATAGACCTGTGGCTTATGCAAACTATTGCTAAAAAGATTTGTAGAGACTCCAATAACAAACAGAACAACAAAGCAAGAAACAGCTCCCCCAGCTTTTGTAACCATACTACCCTCACTCTAAATTATTAATAGTAGGATAAAGAGATTATCCCTATCCCTACGATACATTCCTTCGTTGCGTACCTAGATAAAACTAAATAAAAACCTAAAAAAAGGTACTAATGTGTAATATATTTCAAGATAGCAGGATGTACATAATTTTTCAAATGAAAATGGTCTACAGCAGATTTGCTGCAAGTTCCGAAAGAGCAGACCGTTCACCCTTGGTCAGTGTCACATGGGCAGTTATGGGTTGTTTCTTAAATTTTTCCACAACATGGGTAAGCCCATTACTTGAAGAGTCAATATAGGGGTTGTCTATTTGATAGGGATCACCGGTAAGAACAATCTTTGTTCCATCACCCACCCTGGTAATGATCGTTCTAATCTCGTGTGGAGTGAGATTCTGCGCTTCATCTATAATGAGGTATTGATTATGGATTGACCTCCCCCGAATAAAAGTGAGCGGCTCGATTATCAATATACCCATATCAATAAGCTCACGAAATCCTCGAATTTTACGACCTCCCACTCCCTCGCTCCGCATGATAAGCTCCACATTATCAGCAATGGGATACATCCAGGGAGTCAGCTTTTCCTCGACCGTCCCTGGTAAATATCCAATATCCTGTCCCATGGGTAAGGTTGGTCGCGCTACCAATACACGGTTATACACATTCTCATCAACGGTTTTGTAAATACTTGCGGCCACAGCCAAAAGTGTCTTTCCAGTTCCAGCCTTACCAACCAAAGTAACCAATCCAATATCGTCATTGAGGAGGGCATCCAAGGCAAAGGCCTGCTCTCTATTACGTGAAGATATTCTACAGCCCACCTTGTCAATTTGCTGGACCAGTGGATGAATCGTTGAATCAGTCTGATTAAATCGCCCAAAGGCAAAGGTATCATGATCCTTTTCATCAACACAAACCAGGTATTGATTGGGATTTACTCCACCTTTTTGACTGGGTATGGATTTGCCACTCTTTAAAAGTTCAATCCCTGAGGAGGAAGCAGCAATTTTTTGCCAACCAGTATAGAGTTCTTCTATATCCATCCGATCCGATTCGTAATCTTCCACAGCAATGCCTAAGGCATCAGCCTTAATGCGGAGATAGACATCCTTGGTGAGCAGGATCGTAGGGATCTCATGCTGGGCCCGCGCCTCAAGCGCTGTGGCAAGCATAAATATATCCCGTTTCTTTTCGTGATACACCTGAGGAATTGCAGACATGCTGCTATCGGAGCTAATCGTGACAAAAAGGGTGCCGCCATTGTCAAGCTTTACACCAGCAGAGAGCGATCCCTTTTTGCGCAGGCTATCCAATATGCGGGAAGTTTGTCGAGCGTTTCTCCCAGCTTCACTAATATCGTTTTTCAGTCGATCAATCTCTTCAATAACCGTGATGGGTATAATCACATTGTTCTCTTCAAAATTGAAGAGTGCCCCCGCATCATAGAGTAAAACAGTGGTATCCAGGATATAATTTTTTTTCATAATGAGTGTAGAATCCTACATGATTAGTATCAATTGAGAGTGACTCCCTCATTTTTCAACAAACGTTGTTTTAAGGTGATTTTTTTTCCCGTTGTTTCTCCACCAAAGCCACCGAGTGTTCCGTTTTTTCGAATTACCCGATGACAGGGAACAATAAGCGGAAAGGGATTGTTCCGCATAACATTGGCTACAGCTCGAACTGCTTTTGGCGAACCTGCCCGTTCAGCTAATTCAGCATAGGAGACAGCTTGACCCCAGCAAATTGCTTTTGCGCATTGTAAAACTTTTTTTTGAAATGGAGTATACCCTGACAGGGAAAGATTGATTCCAGAGAGCTCTTTGGTTGTACCGGTTAAAAATCGAGTGATTTTTTTTCCATAGGTTACCAACGTCTTATGATTTGAGTGTGTTGTCCTCTTTCCCTTATATACATAATAGGTGCCAAAGAGAATCTCCACCAAAGCAATATCATTTGTATCCTTCTGCTCAGCAAAAAGGGTTACTGTTGTGAGTGGGTTGGTAATATGAAAGTGGACAAAGGCCATTATACGATTGTACTACTTATCCTTTTTTCTTAACAACATAACTACGATCAGGGTAAGTATGGCTGAAACAATCCAAAAGAGGTGTTTCTCTTTTTTACCTTCCTCATCAATGATTGATGCAACAGCTTCGTCATTGGCAAAGACCTGCTCCGGCTCTTTTTCTGGTTCCTTGGGAGCAGGTGCCTGTGCACCTGCTTGGTCTTGATGCATTCGACAATACCCATCTGATAGTCCGACCGAAACTTTACAGGGATTTCCCGATTTTGTAATACCCTTGCACTGCATTTGCTTTCCCTTTACTATGGTTTTAAAACAGTATCTATCTACCTATTAAGAAAAATAATATAAACCAAATTTGTGCATTAGAAAATTCATCTCCTGAGGTGAACCTGAGCTTGCACCATATAAATACTATTGCTCAATCTGATCAATTTCTGTAAGCTTTTTAAGGAGTCTCTTTTCTGAGATTGGATACAATGTTTTACTCTGCTGTGCAAAAAGGGAGATGGCATATTCCTCTACCATATGTAAATATTCTAATAGAAGGTGTCGATTCATATGGTTCACAATATCCTTTCCACCCCGTATTGTTTCTGCCCTTGCAATAAAAGGGAGGAGTTTGTTCATCCGCTCTTGATAGGCGGCTGGTGCTAAAAAGGCCTTTTCAATTCTAAAGGTGAGCGCCTTAAAATAACGGGGGTATTGAAGAAAGAGCGAGAAGAGCAAAGCACCCTCTTTAAAATGGGCCAGATAACTCTCTTGACAGGATTGGAGTTCCCTTTTAATCTTTTGCCGTCCTGCTAAGTTACTCTTTGTGGCAAGCTTTTCAATTAGGGTAATATTTTCTCTTGCCAGCTTGAACATCTCTTCTAAAAGCATAAGTGCTTTGTGGCCAAGACCTTTTAAAGTGACTATGCTTTTCTCATAAAGAGCAGCATATGCTTTAGCGGTTGTTGGTGGTGGTGAAGGAACCATTGTTACATGATTGACAATTGCCTTAAAAAGAGATTTTTTACAAACTGATTCACCGCCAAAGGGAGCACTCTCAATTTTCAAAAGCTTAGAAAAGCGAAGATCTCGTTCAAGCCAGGCAAACTCCTTTTGTAGCTGGTGTTGGAGTAGCTTCTTCACTCCCAAGGGATGATTCTGGGCTGCTTCATCTGAAGTTGCAAAGAGCTTAAGATCCACACATCTCTTTGAGGGAACCACAGCAGGATACCCATAGAGAGGATATCCCTTCTTAGAGCGCACCACCTCAATTCTTTCAGGAATATCACCAAAATCCCATTGCTCAATACTCTGTTTCTCAAACTTTTTATAAACTGTTTCGGAAACAGTCCTTTTTACACTCTTTGTGTGGCTCTCCTTTTGTAGCTTTTGCAGATTCCGCTCAATGGCAAGAGTCTTTTTATTTTCAGCCACAACCTTAATCCGCATGCGCAGATGATTAGGGAGCTCTTCTTCAGAAAAGGTATGCTCAGGAATGGTAATACCATACTGAGATCTGATTACATTGCAGAGAACTTGATTAAAGGGGGCTGGCTCATATTGCATTGCTTGAGCAATTTTTGGAGCATGTTGGGGTATTGGCACAAATTGTTTCCGTATTGATTTGGGCAAGCTTTTAAGTAAATAGCGTATCTTCTCTTCCCAAAGGGCTGGCACCAACCATCCAAAGGTTTCCTGCTGCAGCGATGAAAGCTCTTGTATTGGCACGGTCACGGTCAAGCCATCCTCTTTCGCTCCCGGATCACAGATATACTCTAAAGGATAATGTTTATGGCCAATTGACAGGGTGTCATGAAACTCCTTTACCTGATCAGGAACATCGGCGATGCTGATATCCTTCTCTTGTAAATACAGAAACCTATCACTTTTTCTTTTTCCAATGAGATGGGTAAGATCTTGCAAAGAGGAGACATGGCGCAATCTTTTTTTATAAAAGGCAACAATCTTCTCATCATCAACAAGGGATCCCGGTTTTCGTACTTTCGCCTCTGCTGATCGAAGTCGTTCTATTACTCTCTTATTATGTAAATAGAACCGATGCTTCGTCCTCAACATAAGGTTTACCAATGCTTCTCGAATAAACAGCTCTGTTGCAGCTTCAGAATCAATTCGACGAAAAGCAACAATTCGCCCTTCAATAATGGGCAAGCCAAAAAACAGCACCCTCTCTTTGACCCGTGTGCTCATAGTGGCCTCATCAAAATAGGGATCACTATAGCTATATCTGCATAAAGCCGGTGCTAGCTCTTCCAGCCAGATGGGCTTTATGGGTGCTGTTGTTCGCGCATAGACCCGTGAGGTCTCTACAATTTCATGACACATGATCCAGGGCACTCCCTTTTTAAAGAGAGTAGAGCCAGGAAAAATAAAAACCTGCCGGTTTTTAGTAGCAGTGTATCCCTCTTTCTCATGAATCTTGGCAACATTGGTGATAAGTCCAGCCAATATTGAGCGATGTATGGCATCGGTAGAGGGTCTTTTGTTCTCTGATTTTAAAAATCGCGCATCCCGTAGTACCTGAGAAATCTGTTGATGAACATCATGCCACTCCTGCATTCGATTATAGGAGAGATAATGCTCTTTACAAAATCGACGCACTTTACTCTGAGAGCCAAGGGTCTCCCATGTTTTTTGGTAGTGCTGCCACAGTTGCAGCAGGGTTAAAAAGTCGGACCGCTGATCAACAAATCGTTTATGCATTTCATTGGCCTCATCCTTTTTGTCAAAGGGACGCTCCCGGGGATCTACAATCGAAAGGCCAGCTGCAATGATCAACACAGCCTGTTGCACTTTCTCTCCTCGTGCTTGAATCACCATGCGCGCAATGTGAGGCTCCAAGGGAATCCGAGCCATCTGACGACCCAATTTTGTCAACTCCCTATTTTCATTGAGAGCACCCAACTCTCGTAGTTGTGCAAAGGCGTCCTGGATTGCCCGCTTTCCCGGTGGCTCGATAAAGGGAAAGGTCTCGATTGAACCAAGTCGCAACTCTAACATAGTAAGAATCACACCGGCAAGGTTTGAACGCCTTATCTCCGGAATAGAATAGGTGTTCCTATGAGTATAATCCTCTTCAGAATAGAGTCGAATACAAAGTCCTTCGGCCACGCGGCCACAACGCCCCTTTCTTTGATTGGCGCTTGCCTGCGGGATTGCTTCAATGGGCAATCGATTGGCCCGTAAATTTGGTGCATAGGATTTTATACGTGCAAGACCAGTATCAATCACATAGCGAATACCAGGAACCGTTAAGGACGTTTCAGCAATATTGGTTGCCACCACGATCTTTCGTTTATTAAAATGAGAAAAGATGCGGTTCTGTGCGTATCGAGTGAGTCGAGCAAAAAGTGGCAATGTAATAGTATGGGCCAACTTCCTTGAGTCAAGCAATTGAATAGTTTCACGGATATCACGCTCTGTTGGCATAAACACCAAAATATCACCGGGATCTCCAGCACCGACAATCTCTTCAACAGCCTGGACTGCTGCATCAACATAGGTAATCTTCCCTGCATCCAGAAGCTCCTGATCAATTGGCTGATACCACACTTCTACGGGAAAAAGACGACCAGAAACCTCTATGATGGGCGCCTTATCAAAGGCCTTTGAAAACAGCGTTGGATCAATGGTTGCCGAGGATATAATTACCTTTAGGTCTGGCCGCTTAGGAAGGATTTTTCTTAAATAGCCCAACAAAAAATCAATGTTGATACTGCGCTCATGAGCCTCATCAATAATTATGGTCTGATACTTTTTTAAGAGTCGGTCGGAGAGGATCTCATTGAGCAAGATGCCATCGGTCATAAAAAGGATATTTGTTTGGCCACTCTGTTTCTCATAGAATCTGATCTTATAGCCGACCTGTGCTCCCAGAGTTGTGTTCAACTCTTCAGCTACTCTAGTTGCCATGGCAGTAGCAGCAATTCTTCTTGGTTGTGTTACTGCTATGGAGCCCTTTTTTCCAAAGCCAGCCTTAAGGCAAAATTGTGGTAGCTGTGTGGTTTTACCGGATCCGGTTTCACCGACAACAACCAACACCTGCTCTCTCTTCAGGGTGCTGATGATTTCCTGGTATTTCTCATGAATCGGGAGGGGATTATTTTTTTTTCTGTTCATAGGGAGTATTGGTGGAGTTAATTCCCCTCAAGTCTTGATGGTTTAACCCAGATTATGCAGTAGGAGTAGATGCAGAAGTGCAAGATTATGATTTAGTAAGACTTGAAGGTTTTGAAGGGCATATCTACAGGGTGATATGGCCGAAAAGCCTGAAAGTCTTAATGGGCATAGGGTTGTGCTTCTGCGCCGCTTCCTATTGCATAATCTGGATTTAATTACTCCCATGTGCAAAGATTTTCCACAAAGGCAGCAGAGCCGTCTCTGAGCCATGCATCCAATTGTGCTGGTTCCTTGAGCTGTTGCCCACGAAATCGAGGAACAACCATATACTGACAGGTTGCCTCTGGTAGCGCAGTCATATCGCCCCACAGTTTCTCGAATTGTGCAATGGGATAGATATCTTCCTGACCCTTACCCCATCGCTTTTTAACCTCCTTAAGGGTCACATAGGTCGGCATTCGAGCTGCGACTTTGCGTACTTCTGTCAACACCTTTTCATCATTGTCAAGGTCCGATCGGGTAAGAGAGAATAGGTCCAATAACATATCAATATCGATCCAAAAGGTGTTACTATTGTAGTATGAAAGGTCAAACTCAATCTCTTCCCGGGGCAATGTTAATCCTTCAACCAATCGAACCTGCCCATCGATTTGGGCCAGGCCACCACCACGATCCTCAACACCCCGGTTGATCACTTCTATGGTAAAGGCTTTCTGCTTTTGAATATGGTATCCCAATAGCGCAGGATCTAGGTTGGCTCCCAGAGTGTCAATATTATGTACCAGTAAATGTTTTAATTGTGGGCGCTCTGCAAGTGCCTGTTTTAATGTACCATTACGGAAAAGGTTTGGTATTTCATACCAATGGCCAACCGGATGCAAACATTGGAGGGGAAGATTATCTCTATAGTCTGCTCCCTCACCACATTGTTTAGCCCAAGTGATAAATGCAGCACGCTCACTCTCTAAAACCTTTTGAGCCTGTTCATCAAGTAGTTGCTGAGAAAGCTCTTCCCAGGCAAAACGGAGATCACGAATCATGGGTACCATACGTAAACCAATTGATTGACCCAATGAAAGGTAGAGTGGTCCCTGATAATCATAACTATTACAATCTTGAAGAAATCTCTCGATAGGTGTATGGGTCATGAAACTTGTGGTTATGATATGGGGAACTGATTTTTTTACTATCTCTGCGGTATGACGACTCTTGGCAAGTTGTACTTCAATAAAAGTTCGGTGTTCTTCAGATAGTTTACAAAAGGGGTTTATTCCCTTGACCACACCCGCCCCTTTAGTCCAACGGCTTCCCGAACCTGCAGCAAGAGTCACTACAGCAACCTCTCCCGCTCTGAGTGCTGCCATGCCACTATCATGATAGGATTGTCCAAGACCCTCGGTTGCATCAACAACTTGTTCCTTAACAACATCTCTGATCTCGACATTTGCGGCAAGTTGATTCTGAGCCAATCCGATCTTACCACTACGGAGATCTGCCCGAATATTCTCATGTTGCACCGGGTCAAAACCATACTCTTTTAAAAGCTCTTCTAAGCTATCCCCCACCTTTGTTGCCTCTTCCATACTAGGCAATATTCGATCAAAGAGTGCATGAACCATTCCCGACAGCTCTGGATTCTTTCGTGAGGCGTACCCAAGCTGACTCAACTCATGTTTCCTGGATTGACTCAGCTGGTGCTGTTCTTGTCTTAGAAGTTTTGGCATCACCTGTGTATAGTATTCTAAGGGTAAAAGAGCATTTTCACTGCGCAACAACTGGGCAACACTCCCCTTCTCATTAATAGCAAAATCATAGACAACAGGATCCATAGCAAAGGGTACAGCTTTTTGCATTTTTTCTTTGGTTGCTCCCATGATATCAGACAGACGATCTTGCAACTCCTTTTTTCGGGTAGGCTCAACAATAAAACCCATTCCACCGCCGGACATCCCACCAAGCATCCAGAAACCCCAAAAGTCATCACCAAACTCATCTTTTACCTGTTGAATAATCGACTCAGTAAAAGTATTGGATGCCCAAGGTATTATCGCTTGAATCGGCCCAAAGAAGTTTTCCTCTGTCGCAGAACCCAGACCAGAGATATCACCCTTTTTAAGGTTAGAAACAATGGCAGAAAAGAGGTCCGTTGCCCTATGACGAGCGTGCCACTCCTTCTCTAACCGTAGAAGATACTTTTCAGTTACCATTTCCAAAATTGGCCCCACATCCTGGGCCATACCACCATGTACCAGCACTAAGCTATCCTGCAACAGCTTCCGGTGCTCCTCTGAAACCGCCTCTGTATCCAAGATTGTATGGTCAGGCAAAAGCCGTCCTTTACTGATGCCAAATTCAGGATCACCCTCCTGGGCAGCAACACCGCATATCAATTTCATCCCCGGCCAAATACCACCAGAGTCCTGCCATCCACCACCGGATCCACCTAACCATTCACCCAATATGGCGCGGGCTGCGACAATGCGTCTATCAGCTTCTGTCAAGGGTCCTGTTAGGCTTTCCGTTTGGCCAGTGGCACGCATACACACAGCTATGAGACTGGCTAAAAGATTGGTGGATACAGCCAATCTGGATCCTTTGGGAATACCATTAACCTTACTCACCAATTCAATCCCATGACCCGGTTTAATAATCCGCGAAAAAAGCTCGGAAAGCGGTTGATCAGCGCTTTCCATGCCCGGCAGGACAATACCTGAGGCAATAACAGCCGCTTTAAGCAATCCCAGGTAATCCTTGGCAAAATCAAACACTTCGTATATTGAGGTAATCTCAGCGGTGGCATTGAGATCAACACTGGTAAGCTTAAGAACCGGTTCATCAATAATCCTAAAATAGACTTCTATAGGTGGTTTTGGTTTCTCTCCGTGGTCCTTGCCTCGAATAGAGAGATCAATTGACACATTGAGCACCTGTGCACCCTGGGGATAATCCATACCTAAAAAGAAAATATCACTCCAACCACTATGGGAAAGGTCCATGCGTACCGGTGTAAGCTCTTTAACAATGGGGAATAATTTTGACTGTGGGTCAACCTCACAGAGTTCAGGCAACACCCGTAAGGGGTGATCCAGAGGATGACCAATACGAAACATCCATTGGTTTCCGCGCACCGATCGGACACTGGTCCGTACTTGGTTTGCCAATGTTTGAAAAGCTAATTGATGATAGGCCTCAGCCAAGGCGCTGGAAATTGCAAAGCTTTGCCCCTGTTGCTTTTGAGCATCTAAAAAGATATCAATAGCCTCCTCAAAGCGCCGTTTGAGAAGTACGGTATATCCACTAAAGGGAATATGCCCAACGCTATTCTGAGAAAGCTTTTGAGGTAGATAATATCGATGAATAGCATAGAGAAAAAAGAGGGCCCGCACACGCTCATACAAATTTGGGCATAGACGCCAAAATTGATCCAGTGCTTCGCACTCCTTAAATAGAGTCTTTAAGGAGGCATCCAAACAGAAGCTCTCTATAGAACGATCTCGTAGGGCAGGATCAGTGGCAGTGATGATGTCTAATAGTTTACTCATGCATACCCTTTCACTGGCCGGAGATAATCTCATTAAGGGAATCACTTTTAGACACACCCGCTTCACGCAGTGCCAAAAGTTCTACAAGAATTGAAAGCACTTCATTTCGATCAGTACCAGAAAGGGAGAGCGCCATTTGAGCGGTAAGCAGACCATACTTCTTGCCAATATTATATCGCCAGCCCAGGTTTGCCAGAGCTAAGTATTCCTCTCGTTTAGCAAGCTCTTCTAAAGCATCAGAGAGGGTAATTGTTTTAGGATCCTGGGCAATCTTTAATTTCTCCTCAAGAATGCTAAAAACCAGGGGTGTTAATACATGAATCCCAAAGAAACAGAGATAGTGGGACGAACGGAGTCCAGGGACAATTAAGGTCTGCTCTGCAACGGTTGGTGTGGGTTTTTCAACAACCCTATCTATACGATAGAGGTTGTTCTTGCCGCGAATACTTCGTCCTGCCACAGTACCAAATTGCCGAAGCGCACTCTCTGGAGTTGACTGAACAGCAGAAACAGCACACTTTTCCGCAATTGCAGTGGCAACAACTTGCTGAGCACATCCCTCAGAGGAGCGGCTCACGTGTAAATGATCGCTTACTAAATGGAGTACCGGATCATTATCAACAAATTTCTGTGCACACTGTATGGCATGGCCATAGCCTAAGGCCTCTTTTTGATGCACAAAATGCAATCGTCCAGCATGATCACCGGCTACCTTTGCATAGCTCTTCTCATCACCGGGACAGATAACCAAACAGATCTCCTCAATACCAGCACGGAGCGTCTCTTCAATAATTATCCTAAGGACCGATTTCTCTTCACCATCCCGATCTACTAATGTCTGAAGCGGAAGCGTTCGCTGACTTTTACTCGCCGCTGTAATAACTGCTTTGGTTATTTTCATACTTTATCTCCTGCTGGAAACACTGCTCTGTAAGAGTGACTAAGCTATAAATATAGTAAATCTCTTAATCTTTTATTTGTTAAAAGGAGCAGATTTAAATAATATAAGCAGATATTAATTATGATTTGCGCACTCATTTCCCCGTGGGGGAAGCAGCACGAAGTGCTGAGGGGGATATAATAAGCATTTTCCTTGCCGGGTATAAGGGGCGGGGAGCCCCTTCCCTACTCTTTTACATCACCAGAAAGAAAACTAAATCTTTCCTATTAAAGCAAGATACTCAAGCGCACACATATAGTCGTTGTATCTGTTTTGCAAGGTGATATCGTAGGCTAAAAGAAGCTTTCCCATAAGAATTAAAAAGGTCACCCTAAAATTTAGAATCTCTCGGTTAAAAGCATCGGACTCGATCTGTTCGATATCATGCTGTTTTTTCTTGAACTCTTCGGCCTTCTCGGTTTTACCTTTTTTCTCCAATTTCAAGAGTGTCTTTAATACTTTCAACTGATCCGGAGCGTTATTTAAAAAGGTAGCACAGGTATCTCGTATTTTAGAAAGCGTTTCATAAAGCTTGGAATTTGGATCTACCTCATTTAAATAGGTAGCAACTTTTTTCCGTATTAATTGAATAGATTTTTTAATTTCATCATAGGTTATGGATTCACGGGCAACAGTCCAATAGCCCATGGGGCGAAATTCAAACAGTATTCGATGCTCCTCTAAAAACAGCATCAAGGAAGAAGCAACATCTCGTTCATCGGGATTGGGCTCCCAGTCTGTACCAAACACCGGAGTGGAGATGTTAGCAATTCTCTTTAAAAGATGATCTATTTCGTAGGTAAGTGACATATGATAATCAGAGAAAAATCCCTTTTAATTCATTTTGAAAAGATAGGGTTATACTAATTATAGTATAACCCTATGTAACACTTCAATTCCACTGTGTTTATTTCTTATTCTTATTTAAGCGTTCTTTAATATTGAGTAGAAAATCAATACCAATTCCGGTTAGGGGATTGGTACCACCCTTGCCATCGCCGGCAACGACAATTTCAGGCATTTGTGCTTTAGCAAGTTGCTCAGCTACACCAACGGAGGTCTTATAATTCCATTCAGCCCGCTCCTGTGGAGTTAGACCAGCCGCGACCTTTGCCCTGTTTGCAGCAGCTTCGGCCTCACCCTGGGCACGAATTTTCTTTGCCGTCTCTTTAGCTTTAAGGGCTTCATATTTTTCTACCTCAAAAGCTTTTCGTGCTTCAGTTACCGCCTCAATCTTTTCGACCTCTTTTCTGGCTTTGGCCTTGGCTATTTCGGCTTGTCCCTGTTCATAGGCAGTGATTGCGTCCTGTTTCGCTTTTTCTGCATTGGCCTTGGCCACCACCTTTTGCTGTTCCGCCTCTTTCTTTTTTGCAATTAGCTCATCAATCTTTGAATCAAAATCTATATCCTTAATTGCAAAGGAGATAACTGAAATGCCATAGGTTTCAAAGGGAGATTTCTTCTCGACCATATTTTCACCGGTCTCACTTTTCTTGATATTTACTTTATAATCAATAAATTTATTGCTATCGGCATCAAAGGTGATTAATTCCTGTACGTCAACACCATAGATCCCATCGGTTACCTGCTTGTTACAGAGTGAGGTAAATTCCGATCGCCGGGCAGCATACACTTCTTCTGCCTTAAAGTGGGGGCCAGCCTGTTTTATTGCCTCAATCACCTGGTTGCGCACCAAAATCATCTTCACCGCTTCATCACCGGTATAGTCTTCGTGAATCTGGAGCTGCTGCACTTGACTTGCTGGAAGTTTGTATTTCATTACCCCTGATACCTTGGCGGTAGAGCCATCACGAAAGCGCACCTCAACCGGTGCAGCAGCCTCATTATTGCCGCCATCAAGCCGTGACTTTGAAAAGTATATTTCACCGGTCTTTTTGTATTCGGTAATCCTCCCAAAGAGCTGCCAAAAGAATCCCGGTGAGTACCGGACAGACATTGTACCGGTATAAAAGGCCTGCTTGACCTTATAAAAACCCTCATTATTAGTTTCGCCGATACTTCCGGCAAAAATTACTATTAACACAATGCTTATTGCTGCAATGGCCAGAACGAAGTACTTTTTCATCTACTTCTCCTCTTCCTGTTGATTGGTTGATGGTTCATCGGAAACATCCTCTGATTCAGTGATGTCATCCTCGATTATTTGAATTAGTTCATCATTTGCTGATTTTTGTTTTACCTCTGGTTCATCTTCTTTGGTCTCTTCCCTCTTCTGGTCCTCCTCCTGTTTGGGTTGTGGTTCTTCCGTATGGACCTTTTCCTCTATAAATTCCTCAATGATTTGTTCATCCTTTTCCTCCTCCTCTTCCCCTCGATGCTCTCTAAAGGATTCAATCTTCTCTGCCTCATCGCGGAGCAGCTCCGACTCCTGCATCTTCTCTTCAACCTTCTCTTCAAGATCAGCTCGTTTATAGGCCCAGTATGCCCATCGCAACACCAAAGCTACCCCAATTATCGAAATAATCAAAAAAATCACTGATGCCATAAAAACTCCTTATGATTTAGACAGAGGACACTGGTTGTGTGCGCTTACGAATTTAATTAAATATACTATAATGATAATAATCTGGCATTGGGAATGCTACATCTATCCCTGAATTCTTTTTGTTTACCCTGTTTTAATCCACAGTGACCCTGCTACTTTTTTGCAATCCTCTCATAGAGGGTTACAATGGCAGGAAGAACAAAAACCGAAGTGATAAAACAGAAAGCCACACCCAAAGCAATCACCAAACCAAAGCTTGCAATACCGCGACGAGAACCCAATGCCATGACTCCAAAGGCGATAATAGTTGTGAGAGAGGTTAAAAGAATGGCACGCCCCGTATACTTCATAACCCTGCGCATGCTCCCCTTTCCCTCTTCAAGATAGCGATGCAACATGTGCACACCATCGTCAATGCCGATCCCTAAGATAAGAGGAAAGGCCATGAGATTATTAAAATTAAAGCTCATGTCCAAAAGTGCCATGGCGCCAAACATCCAAGAAGCACCAATAATTAAGGGAATAATGGCAAATATGGTATAGGTCAAAGAGCGAAAGTCAATAAGCAAAAAGAGAGTAATGGCAATAATCGCCCAGATCGTTGCAGCACGGCCTTCGGTTATCATCAACCGAAGAAAGAGAAAGCTATTGATGGCAGTACTGGTAACCGCACCGGACACTCCCTGTATCTGTTCCAAAAATCGATTGAGCACCTGCTCGTCAAAAATCTGTACACGAGAATAAAGCGTTAGCAGTAGACTACCCGTTTTGGGACTTACATAGCGCTCCTGTATTGATTGTGGAAGTGATCCAATTGTCAGAAGGGTATCATTACACTTGTCAAGAAGGTTTGTTTTCATGATCATTGCCGTATGCAGTTGCGCAGAATCCAATCGTGCAGGATTAACGGTAGTTTCTTTTATTTCCTTTGCAAAGGCCAATAGGAAACTGTGCTGATCCTCTTTGCCAACAATCTCATCACATTTTTGTACTATATTATTATGTTCCCCATGGGAAGCAATTGACAACTCACCAATCTCTACAATATTCTTATGGAGTCGGGTAAGCTCCTGTGTAATTCTTTCTCTCTCCCTTTGCGAAAGAGATCGTGGTGTCTTTAAATTGAGTAGCTGTTTTTTAAAGGATTGCAGGGTTTCTCTATTAGCCACTTGCACAAACTCATTGGGTATAAACTCGGAGATAGCATCGATCCTACCAATGAGGTCAGTCTTATCACCGATTGCCTTAAGTTCATCAACATAGGTTCGGCACTCCTCTAAATTCGAGGCTAAAATAAAAAGAACGTCCGGTGACATATTGAACTTATCAAGGATCTTATCCTGATTAACCGCAGACATGATCCCCTTAGCCTCTAAGTTCATCATATTGTAATCAAAGGGAATAGTTTTTATTGACATAAAGGATACAACCGAAAGAAGCAGTGCAACTAATATCACACCAACCGCAACAGGAACTCGTTGCGTTATAGAGCCCACTTTTTCTAAAAAGGAAAAGGTGAGTACCTTTTGTAAAGGTGTCACCACAAGAGAGCTTGCTACTCGACCAATGATAGTGTATATGCTTCGAGAAGCATTCACCAAAAACCCCAACCCTATTTTTCGAAGTAGCTTAGCCGATAGGGAATAACCCTTGTTATACCAAACCAGCAAAGCCGGTAAAACCACAAGCATAGCAATAAGACAGGTAAAGATACTGATTCCACAGGCAAGTCCTGTCTCTGCAAGCACGTCAAACTTGGTCAATGCCAGGGTGAGAAAGGCAAAGGCTGTGGTAAAGGCACCGGTAATAACGCCGGTTCCATACTTTTCATACATGTACAACACAGCCTCGTCCATTGGTTTCCCTTGGGCAAGTCCGTCGCGAAACCCCGAAATAAAATGAATTCCAAAATCAATACCAAGACCAAAAAGTATAAGAATGAATATGATTGATATGAAATTGAGCTGATGGATGATAAGGGCAATCATACCAAGAGACCAAACCAGAGAAACAAGCAGGGTTACTATGGCTAAAAAGGGATTTTTCCAGGAGCCAAAGGCGCCAACTAAAAGAAATAAAATAAGGAGAACAGCGATTAGATTGGGAATACCAAAATCTTTTTTATTGCTCTCCATAATATCATGCATAAAGATGGCCTGACCTGTTGCACCCAGTTCCAAATCAGGGTACTCTACCTCCATCTCCTGTATGATCTTTTTCACCTTTTCTGCATAGGCATTGAGAGGCGCAAAGTTGTCACCAATAGAGGGAGATTGCACCATCTTCAAGATAAGTAAGGAGTTGTCCGGAGAGATCGTATACTTTGGTCCCTGAAGAAGCAGATCAATCCCCTCCTCAAGCTCATCAACATTTCCTGATTGTAAATAATTTCTCTGCCCTTTTACATAAGAATAAATTCCCTCTAATCCATAGACCGCTCGCGTCTCCCCGTCAAAGGAGGAGAGGTTCTTTTGGTCATCAATGTATTCTGCTTCAAAATTATCATTAATATTTTTTAAAAGATCGCCCATGTGTAAAGAGGAGTACATTGCCAAAGCCCGTGAGAGGTCCCTCTCTTTTTGCATAAGAAAGCCAAAGGTTCTGATAAAGTCACGGTCGACTTTATACTCCACTCGATCAAGTATGTTAATGGTATCCTGTGGCGGAACCGTAGAATCAAAAACTTTAATGCCTTGGCCACTATAGGTGAGTGCCAATAGCTTTTCTGCAACCTTATCTGCACAGGCTGTCATCTGCTCCACATCCTTGGATTTACTCTCAATAACAAAGAATTCACAGGATGAGGTGCCAAAATCTTCGGTAATTTTTAAAATGGATTTAACCTCCGGTAAATCCTGAGGAAGGAGTTTGGCAAAATCCATATTAAAGCTCATTTTTGTTGTCACAAATATCATGAAAGCTGTAACAATCAATGAGCCAATCAGAACTATTTTAGTTTGTTTACACACAGCACTGGTAAGCACAGAAAAGAGTCGTTTTCGAATCATTATATAACCTTATTAAAAGAGGAGTAAAGGGGCCATTAGCTTATATAAACGACACAATCTTTAAAAGTGTTACAATTAAATTAATCTTTTTAGAAGAGCTAGCTATTTACTTTTTTATTGAATTCTTCTCATCAACCTTAAGCTCAATCTTGAGCGCGCCAAGAGACCAGTTAATGTCATAGATGAAAAGCACAAGACCTGCAATAAGGGAGAGAATACATAGGCAGAAGGTTGTACCAATAAGCCACTGAGCAGCCCAATTAAAGAGCGCTGCAAAAAATATCTCCAAAACTAAGGTCGCTGCAAAAAGCGCGCTTGAGGTTACAATCATAATCTCAATGCGAATAAGCTGCGCCCGCCTCCAAAGAATGCGAATCTGACCCTTTAAAATGCTTTGCGTTTTCTCATTGGCTGTGGGAAGATCTGTGGCAAGATCACGGGCCCTATCAATGGCACGGCCCAAACGATTCGTCATTGAGAGTAACAGTAATCCAATGCCGGAAATTAGAATAACCGGACCTATGGCTGTTTGCAAAACAGGAATTAAGGCGGTGAGGGTTACGTTGTCCATTATCAACCTTATTTGTAATAGATTTGAGTAGAAAAGTTTAAATTGATAAATAAAATATATCGATCAGAAGGCAATTTGTTTTTAATTACGGCATTAGTGATGTTTTAAATTGATTTTATTTAACAATTTATTTATAAAATTCTGGGTGGGGAAGTCTCCCCTGCGCCAGAGCTAAGCTAAATAGTCCTCAACAAAAATTAACATTCTGTTGGTTTGGCCTGCTCGGCCAACCCACCATAATGCAACTTTTTGTAGCGCCCCATTCAGCTGGATCTCTGGCTACCCCTCTATACATTAATTAAATATTGATCATTCAAGTTACTAACATGTCGAATTTTTAAATGCATATATAAAAAACATTCTTCAATAATCATTTTTTATTATGTATAATATTCGTTATTACAGATATTTTTTACATTCTTACGTAAAAAAACATCAAAAATATCGACGATTCCACGTTTGGCTCTACATATAGCAAAACCATCTCCGGAAAAATGTTTGTGGACGAAGTTCCTAAGTTATGCTTGGGTTCCGACAAAACTGCATTCGGAAAAATAAAATGGGACCGAATACCGACTGTTCCGATTGGGTCTGGGAGGGTAAATATCGGGTTTTAGTGGTCATATATTCACTAAAAGAGGGCAAATATCGATAAAAAGAGTGTTCATATTGGGTTTCGGAAGACTAGAATCGACTTTCTGGCTAGTATTCTTGGCAAAAAACTTAGTATTCTTGCCTCTCAGGCTAGTGTTCTTGGTTAAAAGTCTAGTACTCTTTGCTGAAAACCTAGTACTCTTGCCTCATTTATTGTTCTTTTTGGGTGAGAGTGTGTTCTTCTTGGGTAAATTGGACGAATTCCTGGTTAAAATTGTTGTCCTCTCTGATATTATTAGCATGAAAAGCATATTGGATACCGTACTCAACCATGAGGGAGGAATTATTTAAGAATAGGGCAGTATTTATATAATAAGTTATCATACTAAATGAAAAACTATGAAAAAAGTTTATTGCATGCTGTGCCCCGACCGTGAGGGAGGGATTTATTAAGAATTTGGTAGTATTTATACACTATGGTATTGTACTAAAGGAAAACTATGAAAAAAGTTTATTGTATACTGTGCCCCGACCGTGAGGGAGGGATTATGTATCCTGTCCATATAAAACATATTTACATGCATCATTAATCTCTTTTTCATTCCATAAATATCGGGTACTCCCATGGCGAGACCAAGGTGACTTTTTACTTTTCCAAAGGTTATTCTCGCGCATCTTTCTGGTACTCCATGACTTGAATTGATTCATTATCTTTTCTGGTGATTTTTGTGCAGTTAAAACCACATGAATATGCTCAACTCGCACATTTATAGCATGTAGTTGCCAAGTATTGTAATTGATTATCTCAACCATTGTTGATTGTATTGTTTGTCGTTGTTTGAGATTGAATCTTACCGGGGGTTGCTTCAAACGACTCATTTCGAATTGTACTCGTGATGAGTCTGGTTCAATCATTGGCGTTCCCGGAATATTTTGACCATGTCGTTCAATTGATCCACGGATATCACCATGCAACCAGGTTCCATAGGTATGAAAAGTTATAAAATATCCTGCTGGACCAATGGAATTGAAAGTATGGGAATTATTTGGCTTAGAAGCGTTCATAAAAAAATCCCTCCCTCACGGTCGGGGCACGGCATATTGTTAAAATGAAAAAAACAAATTGATAGAGGTCTCAATTCTTGCGATAAATAAAAACTAATTGGTGCTGATCAATTGATCCACGGCCATCACCATGCAACCAGGTTCCATAGGTGTGAAAGGTTATAAAATATCCTGCTGGACCAATGGAATTGAAAGTATGGGAATTATTTGGCTTAGAAGCGTTCATAAAAAAATACCTCCCTCACGGTCGGGGCACGGCATATTGTTAAAATGAAAAAAACAAATTGATAGAGGTCTCAATTCTTGCGATAATAAATTAAAATTAATTGGTTTTGATCAAGAAATTCAAGCAATCACAGTAATAATAGCTAAATAATCCAACCAACACAGCTTATTAGACGGATCAAAAGGTGCGGACAAGTAGAGCCCCATGAAAAAAGAAGTGCAGAGTTTAGAGTGCCTAAAATGAGCTATAATGTAAAAAAGCTACAAGATATTATCGACATTTGACTTTGGACCTTTGACAATCTTTTAATCTTTTGCGTTAGCCAGGTGGAAGGTGGCCGAAGGCCAGTCCGAGCATAGCGAGGACCGACCGGAGGTAAGCCTGGAACCACGGCGACCCTGCAAAGCAGGGTAACGCCCAAATTTCTTATCTTTTTATTTAACATTCAAGAAGGCGTCCAAATTTATAAAATAGCATAATACTATTAACACCCTTTTATACCCATATCATTCCCTATTGACACTACTTTTTTGCGGTGGTAAAATAATAAAGCTTTTAAAAATAATATAGATAATAAATGCTATAACCCCTCATCTTCACCTGTCAACAGGAGGTCCTCATGAACACCGTCAAGCTTGTAACCATTATCATGATTCTCTCTCTCTCAGTATCTGCCCAGCAAATTGCTCTGAGTGGCACAGTAAAGCGAGCCGATGCTGTACCAATTGAAAGTTTAACTGTGGTGTTAGAGAACAATGGCATGCCTCAGGCAGAGACTATGACCGATGAATTGGGCAATTACGCACTTACGGTCAATGCTGGGCAGTATACAGCCTTGCGAGTGCGGAACCAGGACAAAAAGATCCAAGGAGTGCCAGCAACCATCGAGCATACTGCGCACAGCAATCTCAACTTGACCAATGATACCATTGTGAACATCACGATGCCTGCCTATATTCATATCCAGGGAAAACTTCATGATGGCGACAGCACTGCCCTTGCCAATGCCCAGATGCAGATCAAAAAGTGGGAGGGCTCAGAGATGACCCCCTGGGACCGAGACATAACAACCGGTGATGGTTCCTACTCTTTGTATATGCGTCCCGGTGGTGTTAAGTTCTGGATTACTCCCCAAGGGGCCGAGCAGATCACCTTTGTAGATACCATATCCTCAGACACCACTTTTAATATTTATTTGCCCAAGTTAGTTACTCTTTCGGGAACGGTAACCACACCTGCCGGTGATTCCCTACATCGCATTACAGTTGCTATTGAGAAACCCATGGAGCAGTACGAGGCAACAACTAATGAACAGGGTTTTTATTCTAAGGTGATGAATCCGGGTATGTATCGTATTCGACTGCGCAATGGCATGAATGGCACAGCCCAAGGGGTGCCAAGCACCTTGGAGGAGACAAAAATCGATACCTTCCATCTTGCCTCGGATACAACATTGAATCTTTCAACGCTCTTTTATCCATCACTGCGATGCTCTGTTGTCAACACAGCGGGCACGCCGATTCCCAATGTGGGTATCACGGCAAAACGGTGGCAAGGCTCGGAAATGACCCCCTGGGATCATGATACTACTAATGCCGCAGGGATTTGTCGGCTCTATGTATTTAATAGTAACAACAAGCTCTGGATCTATCCACCCCAGGACTCCGATTACGTGGAACTCTCCTTTGAGATTGCCGTAACAAAGGATACCACTATTACCATAGTGCTCTCTAAGGGTGCACAACTCACAGGAAAAGTGTTTCGCGCTGATAGTACCCCGGTTGCGGGCATTTCAGTTGCCCTTGAAAAGGATATGAACCAATGGATGGAGCAGACCGACGCCTCCGGCTCCTATCTCTTTAAAATGCAGCAGGGCACCTATCGTTTACGGGTGCGAAACATGAACACGGAAATAGCCGGCATCCCTAAAACCATTGAGCACACAGTGCTTGACACACTGCAGTTAACCCAGCCGGAGACACTCAACATTTACTTACCCTTTTACCCAACCATAAGTGGTGTTGTGCGAGATCCTGCAGGTACGGCAGTTGTAGGTGCTCAGCTTGTTGCAAAACGGTGGGATGGTGCAGAACTTCCCCCCTGGGATGATAAAATCTCAAATCCTTCGGGAAACTACTCACTGACCGTTGGTGGCGGGACCAATAAGATTTGGGTTACCCCACCCAGTGGTAGTAATTTAGGTACCTTTAGTTTTATTGAATCCTTTACCGAAAATATCACCAAGGACATCTTTATCCCTGATCAAGCCAAGGGGATTACCCGCTTTTTACCATCGGTTATTACCCGCGGTAACAGCGGTGAAGTGATGGTTAATGGTATTAATGTTAATTTCACCTCCGGTTCGGTGTCGATTGACCTGGGCGAAAAAATCACCGTGAGTAATATTCGTGTTATCAGCAATATAACGCTCCTTGCCGATGTGGCGATTGACTCGTTGGCTTCAACCGGTGTGCGGGATGTTAAAGTAACCGTCGGTGCAGAAAAACTTATTGGTCCAAATCTTCTTACCATTACTGCTCAGGCAAAGGATACTGCTCTTCTGGATGGCAATAACCGCACGACCCGCGAGATTCTTATTAGTGATGGTGCAGGAACAGAACTGCGGGTTCCCAAGGGGACCGAAGTGGTTTTTCCTGATAGTGTGGCAAAGACCATTGGCTATGAATCGCCTATTCTTCAAGGCGATGATCCGGTGATCAGCGGTGGTGGTCTTTTGGAAGTGCAGAAAAAACTCTCTCCCTCGGGATTGGTGTTTAAAGATACGGTGTACATGACCGTCCAGTACAAAGATCAGGATGTGAAAGGCATTAATGAAATGACCCTGGTGCCCTTTTTCTATTTCGATAGCGATACGGGCACTGGGCGCTTGGGCGATTCAATGATTGTTGTCTCCCGTGACACTGCGGCCAATACTATCACCTTTTCAATCCCCCACTTTTCCTTATTTAGGATGGTTTCGAAAACAGGCAACATTGCCATACGAGTAGATGATAACAGGCATAGAGTGGCGACACATCTATCCCTGAGGACCTTGGCTCATCAGTACGCGCAGCTCTCCTTTGTGCTCAATGCACAGGATGCAAAGGAACATATCTCGTTGCACATTTTTGACATAAAGGGAAGAGTAATTAAGACCCTAGTGTCTGGAGTGCTCGGTGCTGGCAAGCATAGCGTACAATGGGATGGAACGGGCAATGCCCAAAGACAATTGGGAAGTGGGTTCTATGTTTTTGTCTTAACAATCGGCAAGAAAAGAACCCTCTATACACATATGGTGCTTACCCACTAGTTCGATTCGGAGGAATCTTCTTTAGCAAGATCCGCAATGATTGCCAAAATCTCTTCACGAAATTCTGCTGGGGCTTCAATATGGCCCCAGCCCTTCTGATTCTGAAAGAGACCGTCTAAGGCTGTATCATGATAGGACCGCATCACATGGGGGATGTTCTTTTCCGTAAGAATAGAATCTATGATCTGCGATTGTATCTCATTGTCAAGGGTACAGATTTTCTCAAAGTTCGTCATTATTCTCCTCTTTCTTTGTATAGAGATTCTTTCCACATTTTGGACAGGTTGAGGGGCGCATAAAGGGTTTATAGGACGTGCGGTTGCACTGGGTACAATAGAAGGTATAGAGCCTGCTTAAAACAAAAAGAACTCCCAGTAATACCGCCAGTGCTATAAGAACAGGCTTAGGAGTTGCAAGCATGAGTGTAAATTTAATAATGAGTCCTGCAACGATGATAAAGCTTACAGAATCAATAATGAGCTTATACCGGTTCTCCTTGGCCATACTTCGTAAGGTAAAGAGTATCACTCCTGTAGCCACGAGCATGAGCACATATACGGTATAGGATTGGGTTTTTAAAAGAGTAAGCATGGGGATTAGCTCTCCTGATTAAGTAAGCTCTTTAAGGTTTCCAAACCAATATTAGCTCCGCAGAGAACAATGGCAACATTTTTCCCTCGAAATCGTTTGTGTGTTTTTCTATAGGATGCCACAGCAACTGCAGCAGCTCCTTCAATCATACAATGGTGGGTCTCCATGACGAATCGCAGCGAGTCAGCAATCTCCTCTTCGGTGACTGTCACACATTCATCAACAAGAGATTGACAAAGCTCAAAGGTTACCGATTCGGGCTCCAATCCTCCAGCTGTTCCGTCAGAGAGGGTTGGGAGTGAAGGAATATCAAGAATCGAACCAGCTTTTATTGATTCAATCATCACCTTAGAGTTCTCCGGTGAGCAGCCCATAACCTGGATACGAGGATTGATGGATTTACAATAGGCTGCTATGCCGCTTATCAATCCGCCACCGCCAAGAGAGACAAAGAGCACATCAATCGAAGCCAGTTGATCCATAAGTTCTACACCAATAGTACCTTGGCCTGCAGCAACAAGCAGATCATTGTAGGGAGAGATGTAGGTCTGCTTGTTTTCCTGAGCAACACGTCGCGCCTCACCCTCGGCCTCAACACAGTCGTTGCCAAATTTTTCAATTGGTGATCCCAACATGGTGATAGTCTTAAGCTTTGCCGGTGATGCTGTGTGCGGGACATAAATGGTTCCTGTGATACTACACACTGAACAGCCATAGGCTACCGCAGCGCCATGGTTGCCTGTTGAGGCAGCAACAACACCCCTTTTTTTCTCCTCAGGAGAAAGAGCCAATAGTCGATTTAAGGCTCCGCGGACCTTAAAGGAACCCGTATACTGGCTATTTTCCATTTTACAATAAACCGAAGCACCTCCCCATTGAGAAAGTGCCAATGATTTATCTAAAAAAGTCTTTCTTATATAGGGACGTATCCTCTGTTCTGCTTTTTTAATCTCTTCTACAAATTCTGGTTGAGTGCTCATGTTTTTTATAGTATACCTTTTCAAAAAAAAAAGATGCCCCTTAAAATAGCTTTATTCCAATAGCTGTACCTACTGGAAATCAAAGAATTTCTACAGCTTGCTTTGGCCTATTTCTTTTATAAACAGCATTTGTGTGACATAAAACTACACTTTCTATTATTATAAAAAACTAATGGAAAATTTACACACTTCTGCTTTCACTTTGAATGCTTTTTTTTTATATTCTAATTTCACGTATAAAGAAATACTTATCAACTTTAACACAGGGATTTGATATGAAAAAATCGATACTCGGAGCAATCATTGTTTTAGGGCTTTTATCGGTCATGTGCAATAAAAAAGAGGACGGTCTCTTTCTTCTTCTTGACTATAGCGGAAATGAACAGTGGCTCTACTCCTTTGAATACAAATCCCAGGGACTTTTTACGCAAAAAGATTCAACAACCTCCATGACAACACTCATCAACGGGACCCTGACGGGCACGTCAGCAGATGCAGAAAAGCTCAGCCTTAAGGCCGGAGACATTACCATAACCTCGGACATGGTCAAAGATGAAGAGAAGCAGGCATTAATTGATCAGCTTAATAAAGCAACCTATGACCTCTCTCTAAAATTGGGCTACCCCACGGTCGATACAACAGAAAAGCTCCCTGAAGGAAGCTTTCATGATTGGGATCTCTATCGCCAATTCGCAAAACTGCTCCCCACACTTCCCCCAAGTAAAGTAAAGCCAGGTTTTAACTGGGAACGTACCGCGACCCTTCCGGTTCGGACTGATCAGGGTAATCTTCCCTGCGAAGTATATCGCTCCTACACCTTTGACAGTCTCTCTACTAAGCAGGATTTAGCCTATATTAGCTGGCAAGTTCGTTATGCTGTTGAAAAAGAGGTTATTGACAGTGGCAATATTATGAAACAGATACCGGTAGCCGGTTTCGGTGCAGGATCTGCAGTATTGGATGTTAAGAAGAACTTTATTAAAGAGGCAAAGATGAACTTTGAGTCTCCGGTTGCCTCAATCGGTGATATCACCGTCAACTGGTATGAAACAGCTGTTATTACGTTGAATTCAAAATAGTATTAACAAATCTACTATGCACCAGGGCGTTCCCAATCCTCACAATTGGGAATGCCTGTACGCCCACCAAGCTTTAAGGTAATCTGGGCTGCGGCCCAAGCACCAAAATCCAAACACTTTTCTATTGGCCATTTTTGCAAAAGTCCATAAATATAACCAGCATGGAAGATGTCTCCACACCCGGTTGTATCAACAGGCTTAACTGGATAAGCTGGCCTTTGAATCAGTGTCTCTTTGTGGAGTGCAACATATCCTCGAGCACCTAAGGTAACTCCTACAAGGGAGGCACCAAGCTCTGCAAGACGATGACAGGCTTCAATGGGAGCATCCTTACCAACCAGGGAACGGGCAAAGGGTTCACTAACAATAACATGATCAGCTAAGCGTGCTATATCGAGCATACCCTCTCGTAAGGTGCCTCCATCAAGCACCACAGGGACACCTGCCTCATTGGCTGTTTTACATGCCTCAATAGAGGCTTCCATAAAGAGTCCATCGGTGTGGACTATCTTGGCGTGAGAGATTTGTGACAGATCTACCTCATCAGCTTTGAGCGGTGCCCCTGAGGGACGCTGCCAAAATATGGTCCTGTGTCCAATTCCTGGCTCTGCCACAATGAAAGCAAATTGAGAAGATGCATTGGTTCGACAAATCAGACCAGAAATATCAACACCCTCCTCAACCAAAGAGTGTTTAATGGCATCGCCAATGAAATCGTCACCAATGACACCAAAAAAGGAGGAGGATACACCCCAGCGAGTAAGTGCTACAAGGGCAGTAGCAACCACTCCGCCACCCTGTATGGTCATGTTGTTAAACTCACACTTTAAATTAGCTGCAGGAAACGCATCAATTGTTCCAAGATAATCTAAGCTACATTGACCAATACCAAAAACATCGCTTTTCTTTGTAAGCATGCTGTGTAATTTCTCCCAATTTTTTTGTTTCTATAGTTAAGGAATATATGACGAAATGAAAAACCAAATTAAACCCAGATTATGCAATAGAAATAAGGCTATATAGTTATTTTATTGCGTTGCATTAGAATAACATTTTATCGTAAAACAAGATACAAAGGGGGAGCCAGCAAGATCACGTGAGTACATTTGTTACTGCTTGCCCTCAAATGCAGGTTCACCGTTTAGGTGAAACTGAATTTGTGGATGCAAGCAGTTAAAAGGGGCGAGGGAAGCTTGCTGCAGGGGGATTTCCCCCTGAATGATTTTTCTAATGCATAATCTGGGTTAAAAATATATCTAAGAAGGAGTGAAAATTAATTATACCTAAATTGAGCGATTGTTTTGAGGAAAGGTTGCGTCAAATGTGCTACTACTGGGTTCGCTAAAAACGGAGCTTAACCTGGAAGGTTAAGTGAGTATTTTAAAGAATCTCAGGAGTAGTGCAGATGACGTGAAATTTTCCACCGGGCAGGTACAATTAAAATGCAGCTTTGGCTGCTTTTACCTTACCCAGCTGAATGAAATGAAAAATAAAATCGCTCATTTTAGGTTACATCTCCAGCTCATTCATATATTTTCAAATATCGACTTGGATGCCAGTAATTTTTATAGTTGCCCTAGGGGCACTTAATGTAAGATATAACTATGTCAAAAAGCTCAATTGTTTCCTGGATCAATGATATACTGGCAACCTATATTCGACGACGGGGTCCTTTATTGGCAAAGGGAATTGCCTATAGCTTGCTTGTGGGTTCCATGCCCTTTCTCTTTCTCTCCTTTTCAATCACAAGCTTTTTATATAAGTTTGCCCCCCATTTACAGGATGCAGTGAGTGTTCAGATAGACAAGTTCCTTCCTTTACAGGCCAGTGAATTTCTCTTAGAACATATTGAGCTTGCAGTGCGTGAATGGGCATCGGTAGGTGTAATTGGTATTGCAATCCTACTCTTTGTGGCAAAGGGAATTTTTGAGTCTATGGAGAGTGGCATCTCTGCAATCATGGGAATTGACCAAAAACGTGCAATCTGGCGTTCTCAGCTATATGCCTTCCTCTTTACCTTAACAGCAATCCTCTTTTTAATTGGAGCCTCTATTGGCAACACCTTCTTTACCGCCTGGTTGCGCACCTTCTCACTACACCCAATGATCTATACCACCATTCTAAAAACCTTCACCATTATGATTTTGACTTTTGGCATTTTTACCCTGTACAGCATTGCCGCAGGTGGCAAACTACGGCCCTTTATCTCACTCTTTATTTCACTATTGGTGGCAATATTGTGGCGTTTAGCAGTCATTGGTGGTAAAATTGTAATCATTCAATCGGGAAAACGGGCAATCATTTATGGAATCTTGGCAGGGTCAGTACTCTTTCTATTTTGGTTAAAGATCTTCGCCCATCTCATCCTATTTGGTGGCATTATTATTCAACGGAGCAGCTTTGATGAAATAGAGGGGCACATAGTAACCTAACTGGAATCCATTACTGACTTCCGATGGAAAATGTGCCCATCCAAGAGAAAGACTTGCTTTAGGGGTTATGCCAGTGGGTCGCTCTCTTCGTCTACCCCCTCAACCATTTCTTGGAAGTCTTCCATGTTCTTGCTGGCAAGATCTACATTTTCAAAATCCAACTCTTCAAATGACTCAGCCTTGTCATTTTTCTCATCATCATCAAGGAAATCTACAGCTTCATCACCTTCATTGAGTGTTGCATCTTCATCGTATTCGTCATTTCTGAACATACACTCCTCCTGAAAAAGAAACCATACTCTCTGCAAAAACCCAGATGCATAATTTTCTCCTAAATTATACCCGTAACCGAGCAATTATTTCAAGATTTTTTTTGTAAACTTAATCTAACCAGCCTATTTTCAAGAAAATCCAAGGGAACATTTTTCAACTCTTTTAATTGTTGAGCGACCTTGATTAACAAAGAACTAATGTTTTATCAATATACCCTTGACAAGGTTGCTGTATTTTTGTATAATTGACCCAACATCAACAATATTGACTTTGGAGTCAGAATGAAAGACGCGAAATCTAATCGCGAAAATATTATACGAACCGCCAAAATAAATCTCATCTTAGATGCAGCGCTCAAACTCTTTTCGGAGAAGGGTTTTCATAACACCCGTTTAGAAGATATAGCCCGTGATGCTGGCTTTTCCAAGGCCTCTCTCTATACCTATTATAAAGACAAAGAGACAATCTTTTTACGGTTGGCTATTCGTGTTTTTTCTGAACTGATTGAAACTCTGCATGAAAGAATTGATGAAAAAAAATCATTTTCTCTAAACTTGGAACTACTGCTTAAAACTATATTTTCTACTCTTGGAGATCATGCTTCAATTTTTTTGACCATTACAAATTTCATGGCCATTAACATTCTCAATAAAATGTCTCTCTATGAAGAGCACCAAGAGGATGTGACCGCTCTCAAAGCACTGTATGATGACATAATCGAAACCTTTTCAATAATTATTGCCAAGGGGCGAAAAAAGAGAGAGTTTAAAAGCACACTGGATAATTTAACACTAACTAAAATGCTTGGCTCCCTTATTCGGGGCAAACTCTTTGAATGGAAATTAAGTGGAAAAATTGATGATGTTGACAAAGCCATAGAAGAGATAATGCAATTTAGTAGCAACGGATTTGGATTTGCAAAGAATTAAAAAAAGTTGGACAATAAATTGCTTATTAAATCGTCATATAAGGTTATTTAAAAATCTACAACTGAAAATTATAAATTAGAAGTAATAAACCATGACCATTAATCTTAGTAAACTATCAATTATCGTTCTGTTTTTATGCAGTATTCTTTTTGCTGAAGAGTATACGCTGGAAAAGATTCTGGAACTTGTTAAGGACTGCTCCGATGATATTGCAGTTGCAGATCTTGAATTTGCCGCAGGCAAAGAGGAGCTTAAATTCTATCAAGCAGAGGCAATGCCCAATGTGTCTTTTAATACGGGAACCTCATATCTAAAACAATCTATTAAGGCACAATCCTATACGGCCTCTGAAATTATTCAAATACTTGATGAAGCAAAATTAACACACATTAATGGTATCACATTAAATTGGGGTCTCAGCCTCCAACAGCCACTGGTTACCTTTGGCAGAGTGTTGAATGCTCTAAAGATTGCTCAAATTAGACGCAACATGCTTGATGATGTATTGGTTCTTAAAAAGGACCTCTATTACCTTTCGGTTATTCAAGCTTATAGCACGCTCATGAGTTCCCAGAAAAAATTGGCTATAGCAGAAAAGTCCTTAGATCTTGCAGACAAGCTGCTCAATCGCATGGATGTAGAAATGCTTACGGGTAAAGGTATTCGAAGAGACTCTTTACGTATCCAAGCCAATGTTTATAAGGCAGAATCGGATCTGCTTGCTGCACAATCATCCCATAGAATCGCTATAAGCCGTATGGCTAAATTGACTGAATTAACCATGCCCTATGATGAGACATCATTCCGCTATAATGCCTTTGGTTGGGCCTCGGATGTCCCACGAAATAGCGAAGACGCTATAAGCTATCAATGTAAAGTTAAAGAGTATGAAGCATCTATTTTACTTTATAATAAGGATTATGAACGAGGCAAACTTCTGCCATCTATAAATTTAACTGGTGGCGTCTCCAATGAACTAATGATTCCTGACACATCAAAAATCATGGACAAATTAAGAACACATTTCATGCAAGGTGGCCAATCCGGGCCAGATACAGGATTCACTGAAATTCTTCCACCAAAGTATAAAGATTATTTTAATCATGAATTTTTCAATTACTCAATTGGCCTACAACTAACCTGGAACATCTTTGATGGTCGTCGCTCCTTTGCCAAGTATAAGCAAGCACAAATCAACTATCAAAAGGCAGAGCGCGAATTAAAAATCCTCCGAGAGGAAAATCAGGAACAGATAGAAGAGGCACGAAGTGCCTTAATCTCCTTGGATAAAATGACCGAAGCATCACATCTTCAATTTGAATCGATCGGCCAAGCATTTAAGCAAGCTACCGAGGATTATAAAAATGGATTTATCGACTATACAACACTTTTGGAAATGGAGCAGCAACTTAAGGAAGTAGAAATGGGAATAATCGGACTTAATATGCAAAGACTTCTTGCTGTTGCCCAATATAAAATCGCCTTAGGCATACCACTTGTGAAATAAGGACCAATCATGAAATTATCAGTAATACGGATAGGTATACCAACACTTCTTTTATTGCTCTTTGTACTTTCCTGTACTAAGAAACAGGAGAACACTCCCGAGGAGACACAAATAGCTCAAGACACTATTCCAGTCTCAGTTATATCAATAAAAAATCAAGACTTTGCTCAATTCGGTGAATACTACGGTAATGTACAAGGCATCAATGAAGCTACCATTATCTGCTATGCCGGTGGTCAGGTTGAAAAAATATCGGTGAAAGAGGGCAACTATGTAAAAAAGGGGAAATCCTTAGCGCGGATTGATGCGGAAAAGTTCAATACCGCCTATGAAACAGCCCAGCTCAACGAGAAGATTGCCAAGGATAATTACGAGCGTCTTAAAAAGCACCTTATCACTGGTAATGCCTCTCAGTTTCAGGTTGATCAAGCAAATTTAGCCTGGCTTAATAGCCAAACTACCCGGATCGATGCGCAAAAAGCCAAAAAGGGAGCACTCTGTATAGCACCGATGAGCGGTATTGTCACAGCACGCTTTATTGATCGCTATCAAGAGATTGCCCCAGGGACGCCGGCCTTTACAGTGACGCAATTACATAAAGTCAAGATAACCATTGGTATTCCCGAGAGCGAAATTGAAGGCGTACAAGAGGGCAATGAGGCAAAAATATCCTTTAGTATCTATCCTGGACGAACCTGGAAAGGTGCTGTGCATCGTATAACTCGGGAAGCCTCTAAAATGAGTAAAACCTTTCAGGCGATTCTCTATTTTGACAATCCTGAAAAGTTGATTAAACCTGGGTTAACAGCCTATGTAAAACTTACCCTTGCTAAAAAAGCTAATCAAATTGTCGTACCGACCAATGCCGTGTTGGCTGATGGAACTGAAAATTATGTCATGGTTGTTAACAATAACAGCGCTCTTAAAAAAACCGTTACCCTGGGAGAAAACAATAAAAACCAAACCATTGTTACCAGTGGTTTAGAAACTGGTTCTAGCCTTATTATTAGAGGTCACCATATTGTTTCCACTGGATCTCCTGTGAAAGTTATCAATTAAAGCCGAATTCTTATGATAAAACTATTTGTCAATAAACGTTCAGTTGTTTTCTGTTTTACTGTTCTGATTATTATTGTAGGCATCATAGCCTATGTCACTCTTCCAAGAGAATCAGTTCCTGAATTTAAACAGCCCTATATTTTTGTTACAACCACCTATATTGGTGTTAGTGCTAAGGATATTGAAAACTTAGTCACCCGGGTTATTGAAGAGGAGATCGATGGATTGGAAGGTCTTGATGAAATTACCTCCTCAAGTCAACAGAGCCTCTCCTTTATCTTCGCAAAATTCACCTCCGATGTAGACCAAGAGACTGCGCTGAGACGTGTTCGGGAACGGGTTGACTTGGCAAAGCCAAATTTACCTGATGAAAGCGATGATCCGGTGGTTCAAGAGTTGAGTTCTTCCAACTGGCCCATATTGATTTCAGTGCTTTCCCATGCTAAGGGGCTTGGGGTGATACAAAATGCTGCTGACCGAGTTGAGGAAACGCTCAAGAGGATTCCCGGTGTCCTAGATGTCAATGTGGCGGGTAATCTTGAAAAGGAGCTTGCCATAGAGCTTGATCCTCGAAAAATGGAATACTATGGCTTTACCATAGATGATGTGATTTGGGCTGTTCAATCTGAGAATAGGTCGATTCCTGGTGGCGTACTTAAAAACCCAGCAAAAAACTACTCCCTTGCGGTGACCGGAGAGATAAAAGATCCCAAGGTTTTTGAAGAGATCATTGTCAAACATGAAGGGGTTAAAGCCCCTCTCCGTGAAGTTGCCGATGTATCATTTAAATGGGCTGAACAGGAGACTTACTCCCGTCTCAATGGCGAACCCTGTATCTCCATATCCGTCACGAAACGGGCCGGTGAAAATATTATCGAAATTGTTGACCAGGCAAAAAAGGAGTTGGAAAAACTCAAGCCAACCCTTCCTGCAGGTACAAAATTGGACATCTCCTATGATGAATCACAGATTATCCGTGATCTCATTGCTGATTTAGAAAACAATATTGCCACTGCCTTTCTTTTAGTATTCTTTATCACCATATTTTTTCTGGGAATCCGTAATGCCCTCTTTGTATCCATTGCCATACCTTTTTCTATGCTGATGTCCTTTTTTATCCTTCAGTCAATGGATATCACCCTCAACATGATTGTACTCTTTAGTCTTGTTTTGGCTTTAGGTATGCTGGTTGACAATGGAATTGTGATTGTAGAAAACATCTTTCGACATGTTGCTATGGGAAAATCCCGGGTTCAGGCTGCAATTGATGGCTCCATGGAGGTGGCCCTTCCAATTCTGGCTTCAACAGCAACTACCTGCCTTGCCTTTCTCCCCATAGTCTTTATGCCTGGTGTTATGGGCGATTTTATGTCCTACCTTCCTAAAACAGTGATTGTTGTTCTTGTATGCTCCTTTGTTGTTGCGGTAGTCATTAACCCTGTCTTTTGTGCGACCTTCCTTAACGTATCAGAGAAAAACAGAAAAAAGATAACCGAAGGTAGCGGAACCTTTCTGCGATTTCAGCATTGGTATGAAGGGGTTCTCAAGTGGGCTGTTGACAAAAGCATTATTGTGCTTGCCATCTCATTTATTATTGTCATATTGGGATTTGTGTTCTATGGAATGTATGGCAAGGGGACTATCTTTTTCCCGTATATTGATCCTGAAACTGGAGTGGTAGCCATTGAGACGCCCCAGGGTACTCCTCTTGATACAACTGACGCGATCGTTGATGAAATTGAACAGATTATTCCCCAATCACCGGCATCGTTAAAAAACTTTATTGCCACAACCGGTAGGGGATCGGACGACAATATGTTCGGTGGGGGTAATGAGAATCATAAGGCTAATATCAGGGTTGAATACAAGCAGTTTTTTGAGCGAAAGATAAAAGGGGCTGTCGCGATTGATTCATTACGTTCGCGATTAAGAACGATTACAGGAGCTGATATTGTTGTTAAAGAGCTCAACTTTGCTCCTCCCACAGGAAACCCTGTCTCCTATCAAATTACTGGGGAAGACTATGCAATACTCGGTTCTATTGCAGACTCTGTCTTAGAGATTCTTCACCGTTTCCCTGGGCTTAAACAGGTAGATTGTGACTATGAGGCTGCAAAACCGGAAATAAATATTGAAATTGACCGAAGAAAAGCCTCCCGGTATAAGCTTTCCACGACGATCATAGCCTCTACAATACGTAATGCCATCAGTGGTGGTACCATAGGCTCCTTCCGCCAAGGTGCTGATGAATATGACATCAATGTACGATTCATCAAAAAAGATAGGAATTCAGCCAACCGCTTGGCAAACCTTCAAATTGTCAACAATGATGGTGATCGAATCCCACTAAGCTCAGTTGCCACGATCAGTACTCGCTCCTCTGTGGGCATCATTCAAAGGCGAAATCTTGATCGAGCAGTTCAGGTGTGGGCTGATTTTAAGGAGGATGCCAAGGACAAAGGACAAATCAAAAAGGATATTGACTCGCTGGTCAATTTACTCTCCCTTCCAGAAGAGTACTACATCGGTGAAGGTGGTGGCGTCGAGATGCGTAAAGAGTCAGAGGAGTATATTGGAAAGGCAATGGTTATCGCACTTTTTTTGGTGTTTATGGTTTTGATTGCTCAATTCAACTCTCTCTCTCAGTCAATCATTATCATGCTTACCGTGTTCATGTCCTTTAGCGGTGTATTTTGGGGATATGCTATTGCCGGGATGAGCTTTGTTATGATTATGACCGGGATTGGGTGTATTGCTCTGGCTGGGGTGGTGGTAAATAATGGTATTGTACTTATCGACTACACCAATCTTCTTATCAAACAGGGCACTGCTTGGCAAGATGCCATAATCATTGCAGCGAAGACCCGTCTTCGCCCAGTATTGCTGACTGCCATCACCACAGTGTTAGGTATGATGCCCATGGCTGTGGGGGTCAGTTTTGATTTTCACAATTTTGGTATACAAATAGGATCTGACTCGGGACAGATGTGGATCGCCTTTGCCTGGGCAATGATTTTTGGACTCAGCTTTGCAACCTTAATGACCTTGGTGATTGTACCCTGTCTGTTAAAGATCAACTTTTCACTCTTTCCTCCAAAAAAGAGTGTTGAATCATAGGAAGGCCTTTACCTCCAGCGAAACAAGGTGCTGCATCTTTTTGTTGACCTTTGGATTATAATCTCCACGGTAATTTCCATTAATGGAAAAGTGGTCACCCACCGCAATATCAATAATACAATCGATTACCTGGGATGTACCCGATAGGAATCCCTGTGCCATAGGATATTCAATTTGACCAGAAATATCAACCTGAGACCAGGTGTAGGAAAGTTCCGCCCATCCCTTTCCGGGAAGCCGAAAAGTCATTCCTGGCTGTAAACGATAGTAGGGCCCATGATCTTTCCCTCGCTCCGATCCACCTATGGTCTCATGAGTAAAGAGAGATAAGGCTGGAATAATAAAGAATCGTTGTTTTAGCGTAATCACTCTATCACGGATGGTAGTGCTATCTTCACTAAACTTGTCCAATCTCTTTAAAAGATTCACAGATCCATCAACGCCAATTTTCCATTTTTTCCACCCCTTTTTAATAGTACCAGTATAGGTGTAGCCACCTTCGTTATACCGTCTAATTCTTCTTAAAAAGGGACGAATATTAAAATTAACCAACATCTCCTTAACCAATTTTGGTCGCCAGGTAATATCCTGTTTATAGGATATATCTGCAAAGGAGACGAGTGAATCGTTCTTATCGGTCAATGAAGAGTATCCGGGTATCCACGTATTAGAGGGAATTGCATCCTTGGCAAGGGTAGCTGAATCTAATTTGATATGTTCATCAATGAAAAAGGTTCCCTGCCAGGAAACCTCGGCAAGCATACCAGTTATCTTTTCACTTTGTGGTTTAAAATACCAAGAGCCTTCAATTGTTGACTTTCGAACATTTATTGTACCGTCGCTATTAAAGATCTCCTTTTCAGTGGCAATATGGGTTCCCTGTTGAGGATCGGGACGAAAATCTCCTAAGCTATCAATGTAGCTGTGCGTTCCTAATCCTCTTCCCACATATTGATAGATCCTCTCATAGGAAGAAGCTCTCTCTGAATTGAGACGATACTGTTGATGGGTGCTAAATCCAGTCTTTGCAGAGTTTACTTCATTTTTAAGATTAACTAAAAGAACCTTTGTCCTGTTGTACTTGTTTGCGAGATTTTTCTTTCGCAGCTGTTGAAAGGTACTGGTTCCAGAAACGGTCCAGCCAGTCACCGGTGAATGGTTAAGCTCCTGTTTCCAGATTAGAATATCACCGGTATCACGGGATTCCGCTGCACTAGGTAAAAAAATACTGTTTCCCCCTTTCCGATACTGTGAATAAAACAGCGATTGGATTAACGATAGGGGATTAAATTTCACATCCAATCCCCCACCGATGTTTCCACTATTCACTCCATTAAGGCGCCGCTGCCATTCATCAAGCATTTTCACATTATAGGATAGATGCTTAGCGTTAATCTGCGCCTCAACCTTATCACTCCGATATCGATCAACATCCAATGAATCAAAGTGTTGAATAAATTGTCCCTGATACACCAGGGAAAGCTTATTACCCGGGGAAAATGAAGAGCCATAGGCTATTCGCTGCGTTAATAGACTATCCTGAAGAATAAATTGGCCATAACGTCCCTGTACAGAAAAACCTGGTATAAATGTCCCTCCGCCACTGACCTTCCAAAGGTTTAACTGCCGTCCCAAGGTTGGAGTAAACTCTCTATTCCAAAGTGTCTTGCGATCAAAAGCAGAGAGGAGTTCCCGAGAAAACCTTTTACTGGAAAATAGGTGTTCACCAAGAATCCACAGGCTCTTTCTATCGGTTATATTGTTTCCTAAGGAAAAGGTAGAGCGTGTGGCCGAAGCGGTGTTATCATCATCATCCCTATCAGAAAAAAGGTTTTTATCCTCCTCTTCTCCGGCCACATCAACCGACAATGACAACCATTCTCGTGGTTGAAACCTCGTTTGTACCTCCCCACCAATCAACCGTTTTGGTGCTGGCGCTGAGGATAGACAGGAGTAGTTCCCCCTCCCCGGCCCCAAATAGATATATACCGGTCCACGGGGATCGTTGCGATAGTTTGCAGTATCTAACCGGGCAATTTGTGTTGAATCTAAAAGAGATAGCAGCGAAACATTATCTAAAGTAAATTCAACATAATCACCAGTACCTGCAAGTACTTGATTGAACCATACATGATAATACCCTTTATTATCCTGCGGATTTGCACTGTTGTAAGGAGTATACACAAAGAAGGTATCAACCACGGATATTTCGAAAGCCTTTTTATACAGTCTATATTGGGCGTTTTTAGTGTAAACGTCGTTGGGATGTATTAAACGGCCATTGGGTATTAAGGGTGTAGAATCACCGGATGCTTTAAGACTTTGTAAAGTAACCTCATCAAAATCAAGCTCTATGGGATGTTCTTTATTGTCAGCCTCATACCAAAGGATCCCCTTTGTTAAAAATGTGGAGTCTTGATTTGCAAAGCCAACTTGGGAACCTAAAAAGACACGTTGATAGTCGAAAGCCTTATACTCGTATGAGACTTGAATGAAGCTATTGTCTGATATGGGAAAGGTTGGCATAAAGCGAATGGAGGCAATATCATAATCAACAATGTAGTCGGCCTGCTCTCCTTCGGAGAGTTCCTTTCCGTCAACAAGTACTTTGATCGTCCCTCGAATGGGATTTATAATGTCAGCCTCACCCTGCCCAGTCAAGTAATAGGGACCTTGAAAACCCAGTCGTCCTCGAATATTTTGAACAGTGTATTTTCCTCCCGATATGGCACCATAGGCACCGGTTGTAAGTTTTGCGCCTCTATAAAGCGCAGAGAGTCCCTTGATCTTTTTTTGCCCCTGCAATAACCCCTGATCAAAAAGTGAGACATATTGATCACCAGCAGTGATCGAGTATCGGGGATGGTCGAGCGATACAAACATACGATCAATCTCACCGATCTCTCGTGTGTCTCCCTCTAAAGAGGTCCCCTGGTCAGACAAATTTGCTGAGAGAGTAATATTGTCACGGATTTTTCCAAAGATCGACACCTCCAGAGCCTGCTCCAAGTTCATCTGCCCTTGACTTCCAAAAGAGACACCGACACTTTTATATCCTGAGATGTCTAAGTTTTCCTCCCTAAAAACAGAGGGAAGTTTTTTTTCGTTACTCCTTTGTGTAATAGTGCTATCACGAAGATCTAAATAGGTTCGCTCGTAAAGAGAATAGTTTTTTTGCAAACCAGTAAAATAGGTTTCATAATGAACAGATAGGATTGTCCCACTGTCAATGGGTTGTGAAAAAAGTAGACCATTAGTTTTTTCAACATAAGCATAGGGTGGCACAATACCCTTTGTCGTATCCACATAAGAGACTCCTATTGATGCAGTATCAACAAAATGCCATCCCAATGGATAGGGACCGGGAGTACCATTGCCAATAATTGTTGTGTCTATGGATAGAGCAGAAAGAGGCCATGATAAAGCAGTAAGCATGAATATGCTTACTCTTAGAAAATTTCCTATGCCGTTCATGGTAATGAATACATGGTTCAGTGTTTTTTCCCTGCATCAAGTGGAAGATTTAACTTTTCTGTTCCTGGAACAATAAATCGTCCATTTCTTAAAATACCAATTTCTTCTCCCTCTGCGGTTATTACGGAAATAGCCCCTAACTCTTCATAGGGGAGCGTTATATCAGTATGGCATCCCATGTAGGCCTTTTGAACATCCTTTTTCCTAAGGATTGACTTTTCGTTATCCCGGGCAATGATCTCCTTCTTGTCAATTGGATTGTATACTTTAAAGTCCTCTTCCCAGGAGTAGCACGTATCACCAACAGCAAAATGTGGTCCCATCTTTTCAACGATCAGTATCGGCATTATTGCTAGAATGTCATATTTTTTTGCCATCATATAGGCCGCAGTATTCGTCCCAATAGCGAACTCTCCCAGTGGTAATGTTTTATGATGAAATAGAATATTTTCTTCAATATATCGTTTATTGTCCTGACTCTTTTTAAAGTTTGAGCAATCATAACCAGAAACAAAACCATCAGAAAAAGTTAAGCGTAAATTAGTATATTTTAATCCCTGCAAATAACACTGACTCACATGAAGCGTCCCGTTTGTGCCCTTTAAAAGAGGGGTTGTAAATACCTCACCCACAGGAATATTTAGAGTAGCCCCACAATTTTCAAAGTTGGTCTCTCTTTGAGGTCTATTAAGGGCATGTAAGGACACTTTCATATTGGTTTTATTTTTTCCTTTACCTTTCACAAGAACATGGGTCGCTCTATCCAGCGTATCAACCAGTCTTTGTTGTATTCTTTCATATTTTTGCGAATCAATCATATTTATCGCAAGGGTTTCATCAAATATCTTCTTATAATTTCTTCCAATTTCCGGTACAGGAAAGGCAACAATTGAAAAGCTAGTCTCCGATCGAGGTATAAATTTATCCTGAATAGTACGTTTTTGCACATTGAATTGTTGTAATAGTTTTTGCTGTGATTTTGATAATTTAATACAACACCTCTTCTGCTTTGGACTAAATCCTTTCTCGCCAAACTTATCAAAGTAAATGGGGCCAGCATAATAGGATAAAAGCCTTTTATATTTAGTACAGACCTGTTTAAAAAAGTGTAAGCTTCTGTCAATATAGGTATTGTCTAAATAAAGCGCTTTGTCATATCTATGATCATAGGTGAATTGTCGATTTGGGTTTGTGGTAAACGCATCAATGATCAGTGGCTTAAACCCACTCTCTTCGATTCGTTTTATCAATGATCGAATAATCCGCTCTTGGCCAATGTTATAATAGAGAGCAATGTGTCTCTTTTTATGGATATCTTTGCGGGCCAGACTAAATCCTCGAGCATATGATTTAAACAGAGTATCCGCTAAACTTCCTATGCGTCGATTTGAAAGTGTAGCAAGATGCTGAGCTGTTACGATCTCGTTTTTGGTGATATTTTTTCCATAAAGATAAAGGTACCGTAAGTCTCTACTACTCTTTTTTAAAATGTTTAAATAAAAGGTCGATGCTGATGGGTCAAATCGTTCTAACACTTCAAAGGTAGTATTATAGAGTGTTTGTTCACCTTCGATACGAGTGGTCAGCTCAATCAGTTTGTTTCTCGAAGGTGTCTTTGAATCGATAAGGGTATACAATTCAATAAATAAGCGATTCCATTTTTCAATTTCAAATCGTTTCTGTTTAAAAGAGAAATTGGTGTATTTCCGATAACAAGCAAAAAAATAACTAAATATCGGTCCTAACCGTTCACCAAAGCAGGAGACACTAAATACTGGATTGGCAAAACTTTTTACATATGCCTTTGATTTAATCGCCGCATAGATAGCCTCATTCTCCTTTTGCAAACGGTTGTTTGATTTTTTTGCAAAGGTATGTTTAGACCATTGCTCCTCAACATCCACCATCATCATAATCCATTGGGAGAGGGAATGAAGATAGTGAGCAATAGGGCCTCTTCTTTTTGCTGTTTCTTTGTGGATATCTCTAATTATGGCAACAGATTCAGTATATTGCTGCTGTATACCACTGTTTCTCTTGTTTAGTGCCGGAGTGTAGTAATTCAAAACAGATCCTAACGTAAGTTCAATTGTCTTTATTGACAAGCGCATAGATAACAGACACTCGGTCCACGATCGTATAACGCTCGATATATCTAATTGTACAATGAGTCATAAAATAATACAAAGGAGGACAATTGATAAGAGATAGATTTTAATTCATCATTAAAAAGCTCAGTTTACACAACCATAGTGTGAATATAATGGCAACGAAGAAGCTTTACACATTCTCTAAAGTAAACATCAACTCCTTCATGAATTACGGATCATGGCACTCAAGGACAGTAGAATACGGAATGTATTTATGACAATTAGCAAAGAAGCAAAAAGCCCATTTAGGTAAATCCTAAACGGGCTTATCAACTCTATCTTCAGAGGTATAGGCTACATACTTTTAGGCACAATGCTTTATGAGAATATTAAGCATCCGTCTAATCGGCTCTGCAGCTCCCCAGAGAAGTTGGTCTCCCACACTGAAGGCTGTAAGATACTGACCACCAATGTTCATTTTTCGAATTCTTCCCACGGCAATGGTCAAATCACCGGAAATTTTTGCAGGAGTCAGCTCCTTAAGGGTTTCCTCTTTATTGTTAGGCACCACCTTTACCCATTCATTGGCACCACCAATCATTGCCTCGACCTCATTTAAAGGAATGTCACGAGTCAACTTGATTGTAAAGGCTTGGCTGTGGCATCGCATCGCCCCAATCCTTACACATTGCCCATCAACGGGAATGGGGTTATTCTCTCTACCAAGAATCTTATTCGTCTCCACAACACCTTTCCACTCTTCACGAGTTTGCCCATTCTCCATGGGACTATCAATCCAGGGAATAAGACTTGCTGCTAGGGGAACACCAAAGTTATCAGCAGGGAAACCAGGATCGCGTAAACAAGCAGTTACCTTCCTGTCAACATCAAGGATTGCCGATGCCGGGTTATTGAGTAACTCCTCAGCGGAGAGGCCAATAATCTTCATTTGGTTAACCAATTCACGCATGTTGTTTGCTCCTGCACCAGAGGATGCTTGATAGGTCATTGAGGTAAGCCACTCAATACAGTTTTCTTTAAATAGTCCAGCAAGAGCCATAAGCATCAGTGACACTGTACAATTACCGCCGATGTATGCTTTTACACCCTTGTTCAATGCGCCATCAATAACGTCGCTATTCACCGGATCCAAGACAATGACACTATCCTTATCCATACGCAATGCCGAGGCTGCATCAACCCAGTATCCATTCCATCCACTGAAGCGAAGTTCGGTGTATACCTTTTTTGTATAGCTCCCTCCTTGACAGGTAACAATAACATCCATTTCAGCGAGCGCAGAAATAGCATAAGCGTCTTTCAAGGGCGAACTTCCCATGCCCACATCAGGGCCCTCTGAACCAACCTGAGAGGTTGAGAAAAAGTATGCTTCATATCCTGAAAAATCCTTCTCCTCGAGCATCCGCTCTAAAAGAACTGATCCAACCATTCCACGCCATCCAACAAATCCTACTTTAATCATTATTTATTCCTTTTGATAAGTGTATACATGTTACTAATTACAGATATCAATCACTTTAGTATATCAAGTGATGACATTTATTTGATTGTTTATATTGAAATATGACAGAGCGTAATTATTTGGTACAACTCATTAATCCCCCCAAAGGGGGCTTACCAAGACCTCTTTTTGTCTTACCAGATAGTGATAATACTAGTAGTAAATTCATTTCTCTGTCACTTACATTGAAGCAAAAAGTTTATAGTTAATGCAATAAAAATAGTTTTTGTAGCAGCCCATTGGAAAGGTTTCTTCTATTTCATCACCGTTTTCATCCGCGCCTGATCTAAAAAGTCATTGCAGAGATAATTGCCTGATACAATGACCGTACCAACGGTGGTGTATAGGGATGGTTCGCAAAGCTTACTAGGTCCTCTTTAATTTTACGTCTTTTAAAAAGTGTGTAGAGGACAGGACTACCCGTAGTCGAATTCCCCTCTTTTTCGTAGAGGAGCTCTCCCTCTTTGTTCCAAATTTGTAAATGAATAGTTGTCTCACCACTATATTTCACCGGACCGGCAGTGCTTTTTTGATTTCTAAAACCCTTTTTCTGAGAGATGACATGTTTGATCCGACAGGAATAGGGAAAAAGAACAAATTCACATCCTGCCTTTTGAGCAATTGCTTTAATCAGCTGCGAACAGAGGGTGAGCTCTGTTGTATCACCCAAAAGATTGGAACAGGTAACCTGGTTTAGACTATCAACCCAGGTATCCAAAGAGGAAGGGTCAACACCCTGCATACAGGTGAATTGTTTAGAGCCTTCAAAGAGAATTAAACTGTTGGATGCTTCAATATAAAAAGAGTCGGAAAAGTCCTTTTCCAATGTAGCAAAGGATGTATTCTCATAGGTAACATCAAGTGATTGAAGAGGAATGATTAAAACATTTCTCAATGTTTTCGAATTAAACTGTTCATTGACAAATACCTCATTTGACTGATTTTCAGCATAAAGACTATACATAGTGATACAGAGTAGGCAGACGACTATTCCAGGAACATACCGAAGGATTCGCATTTTTCTCTCTATTCTCCTTATGATCTCATATATCTTATCTTAGAAAATATTATATTAAATTCATGAAGGTAACAATTATAAATGTTCCCCTATTGAGGTCTCCATGAAAAAGATCATAATTCTCAGTATCCTTGCGCTCATTGTTGTCGCCACCTATATCTTATTTTTGGCAAAACCCTCCTATGATAAAATCGCTTCGAAAGCTGAAATTGAGGGCAACTATGCATTAGCATTACAGGAATATACTGGAGCACTCCTTAAAATAACTGAATCGATTGAGGCTCCCTATAAGCATATACCTAATGTAAAGGTTGGGGAACTATGGTTAGATGACGTGCGTTCATACTATGCTTGGACTAACTTTTTAAAACCGCACAAGACAAATGAGATTTATTCAATTGTGGAAGGTATCAAACGATGCACCAGTCATGTGGCCAACCATAATTTTGTTACCAGTAAAAAACCCAAAGTACTAACCAAGACCACTCTATTTACCGAGTGGAAAAAAAGCTTTGTTCATGAAACTGATGACACAGAAACTGAACACCTCATTTTAAGTAAAAAAGCCTTTGATGATACTCTCTCGCTCCTTCGTATTCGAGCGATGAATGGATTTATTTATTCGGGAAAGCTCTTCAATTTACGAACCGCCAAAAGAGTTGATTTTACTCTTTATCCAAACACATCAATCACACTTCTAGCAAAACCGGGAATCTACTTTCTGATCTGTTCAAGCGAGGTCCAATTTACTGAAGGATTAAGTGGTAAAACGTGGCAATCACCAGAAAATATAATACACATCACTATTCCCGACCAACCCTCACTTCTACAAATGACCTTGAAAAGTCGGGTTAGTCGAACAAAGAAATAATCCATTATTTGGTATAAAACATCAACTGAAGATTATCTGATTGACTAATCTTAGTCATAATCTCTCGGAGCTCATCGCTTTTGCCAACCTCGATTGGCTTTCTAAAATTAAAAGATGCTCTCCGTTGGATTACTATGTTTGATTTCTCTCTCTTTACAGACAATAAATATTCTCCCCATTCTCCAGAAAGAGAGACCGCATCGGGGACGGTGATCAATCGCCAGTTCTTTGGTATGGTAAGTGTCTCCTTTGACTCAAAGGTCCCAATACCAAACCAGGTGTGGGTCATGTCAATCGGGTAATGCCTTTTCTCCTTATTGGGATAGCTCTGCCCCACAATTCTATCTGGTATATCCAACGACAATATAGCCGTATTGCCACCGATTTGGACGGCATTCTTGACTGTATAATTATAGCGATATCGAACGGTATCAATAAGTGAGTCTAAGTTACCAAGAATTAGTGTATCAACAGTAACGTGAGGAAAAGATTTAATGAGGATGTTTTGTAGAGATTTTTTTTGCTCTTCATAGGAAAGGTAGCGATAGCTGGCACGCATATCACCACCAAAGACACCTGTTTTATAGGATTCGATCTTCCGTACCAAGGTTCCATCCGGTGACAAATCACTGGTAATTTTTCTTACAACCGACCGTTCATCCTTTGCATCAATTGGCAAATGAACAATTGAATCGCTCTGCTTTTGAATGATTAACGCTACTGCCCCTTGATCCATTCGTGGTAGTTGTCCTGAAATGTTACTGTTGTCGGTCATGTCGACAAAATGCCTTTTATCATCTATGGTATAGGAGAGGATACAATGATTAAAATTGGGACCAATATAGGTGGGAAACACACTATTTCTGTCCCGTGTATTGACTAATACAAGATCACTCTCGATTCCAGCATGGTTGAAGAGGCTTTTACCCAGGGAAGACATATCTTTACAATCCCCAATTTTGGTTGCCAGCACTTCGTTTGCCGGCTGCGGCACCCAGGCTGATTGACGAAAAGACAAAAAACTATAGCGAATAGCACTCGTTATGTATTCATGAATTCTTCGCGCCTTTTCCTTAGGATCATCAGTTCCCATCACCAGTGAGTCCGCCAACTGTTGGAGTTCTAACGTCTGCTCTAATTTGTTTTCCGTCAGATTGAGATACCATTTAGAGATATCTGACCAGGAGTCAAACGTAGAATAGAACACTCGTTCCTGCTTTGGTGGTTCAATAAGAGCGAATGGCTCGGGGGGCGGATTCTTGTATGCTTCACGGGAGAATCGAGTAATTGCAAACCCATTTGAGTGCGTCTTGTTTATTTCAACATCCTCTCCTTGGACTGCATAGGGAATACTATCGCCTTTTGGTGTCACCATTCTCAATTCCGATCGGAACACAGGAAAGGGAAGGCTAAAATCGTGGTCACCCCAGACATGCTTTGCCATATCCTGGCGATAATAATTCTCAATTGTCCACTCAATAACCACATCATCGCCGGGCTGCAAGGTTTTAAAGGCAATCATGTTTCTACTAATATCGGCGGGTGTCTCCTTTCCCGCTTTTCCCTTTGAAAAGGCGCGGGTAATATTGAGTCGTTGATAATAGCTATTATAGGCAATGGAATACTCCTTCCACATATCAATCGCGTTCTGTGTGGGAAGATGTGCCATGATATAGTAGCGCTCCCGTGAGCACTTGCTGGGATATAGAAAGACATCTTTGATATAGGCTCGAATTGCACCTTGCTCATTAGATAACTCTTCCCACGAAGCTGACAGCTGTTTAAGTGAGTCATGATCGGGAACGGTCACCAAAGAGGTTAATGCTGGTTTACCCTGGAGAGGTAAGAGATGATCCCAGGCTACAAAATTACTATAATTAAAGCTAATTGATTTTTTAAATACGTTAATAGCATCATCTTTTCGTCCCTGTGCTTCTAAAATAGTACCTAACAAGGATATGCCCCCAGAAGAGGTTGGCCTAATGGCTAAAGCCTTTTCTATATATTGCTCAGCCTTATGATACTCCTTATGTTGCAACGAAAGCTTTGCCAAATAGTAGTAAATCCCGGGAAGATTTGGTGAGTATTCGAGACATTGTAAACAGGCTTTTATCGCCTTACCTTTTTGTCCCATTTTTAAATAGATACCGGCAAGAACCAGGTATGAATCACTGGCAGTCCTCTTTTTGTCAATATAGTTTTTAATGATCTCAAGTGCTTTTTTACTATCACCACGAGCAATATAGAAAGTGGCAAGTAAATTGACGACTACCTTAACACCCCCATAGGTGCTTTTAAGTTCCTCGATTATGCGGAGTGCCTCTGATTCATTCTTCGTTTCGATTGCATACCGATATTTGTAAAGTAACACCCGTGGTCTCTTATGAAAGGAGGGCGGCGAAGCATTGATAAACTGCATCACATCCCGTGGACTTGCAGATTTTGCCAAGAGCTCTAACTCAGTCTGCCATGCCGAGTAGTTTGTTTGACAGAGGTTATATGCTGCTTTTAATGCAGTCTCGGATTTAGTGTATTTTAAGCTCCGTGCCAATGATTCACTATACAGTTCATGCCATAGAGAACTCTTTGGGAATCGCCTTAAATAGGCTTGAGCAAGTCGCTGACCCTTATCGGTCAATTCAGAGGAATTATAAAACTCCATAAGAAGCAACGCAGCCTGAAGATCGCTTGAGTCAACCTGCAAGCGTTTAGAAAAATACGCTTCAATCGTATCACTGGTTGGCGAGTTGCCAAGGTTATCAACAAGGGAAGTGTCCTTTGAAAAAGTACCCGACTTATTTGAGTACGTGACATCGGAGAGAGGCTTACCCTCTTTATCTATAAATCGTATCAGAAAATTTGATGCTTTACGCTCATGCCCAATCTTAATGAGCAATTTATTATCACCTTTTTTCAAGGTGACCTTTTGCATAAACATATCAGTTCCGGTATTGCGAAAAACGGAATCTGCAAGCACGCAATTATCATTGACAAACACCTTGAATGTCCCGGACGCACCAAATCCAAGATACACTTCCTGTGTTTTCTTAGACTGAATATTCGAATAATAGTATAAAATTGAGTGCCGGTTGGAATAATTATTCTTTGTAAAGAGCCATCCGTTGAGTTGGGTGTTATGATAGGGAAACCATGAAACTTCGGCACCATCCTTTCCTTCATAGTCCTTCTTAAAGTGCAAGGCCTTTTCTGGAGGATAGACTTTTTTATAGCCCGAGCCGGAGATGTTATCAAAGGGACCAATCATTTGAAAATCACGGACAACCCCCATTCTGGCCATAAGCTTTTTGGCTTGGGATAATTTTCCATCATTAACATAACGATCAGTAAACAGAGATAGTGCTTCTCCATTTATATGGCCTGGTTTTGCTGTTAAATCTTTTAGAACAGCATACCCTTCGGGGATTTTGTGTCCTATCCAGTCCCGACTAAAGGGGAGTATATGAATCCATGTCGCTTTAAAGGCAAGCGCGTTCCTGTCCTGTATATAGCTCTTAAAAAGCATTATCATTGTTGAATCATAGTTGCCAAGAAACTTCTTTGTAAAGGCCAAACCCCGATAAGCTTCACCGGCAATACTTTTATTACTGGAACGACAATTCTTTCTAAACTGTATTTCTGCATTGATTGGTTTGTTGTCTACAAGGAGCTGCCACCCCTTTTGGTTAGGATTTTCCCTTGAAAAGAGGGCTATACTAAGACATACCATGACAATCCCAATTAGACAACGGAACTTATTCCTTTGCTGCATTGTTTCTCCTAAAGTGTAGGGTAACCTTTAAAAATCCATTTCCTCTTGCAGCTAATTACAAAGTAAAACTGAATTATTAGAGGTCACCTTAGGTGTATTCTTTGTAATAACAAGTATAAAAACCTGGATTACACAAAAAATATAATGTAAACAAAAAAAGCGCCTAAAAAGATAGGCGCTTTAATTATACCTTAGTATTGGTATTACTTCGATTTAACTTTTTTCTGCAAGATACTTTTCAACAGTTGTTGTACAGGTATCAATAGAGGTCAGATTGGGAAATTCAGATTCGGGAATTGAAATGCCAAACTTTTTCTCCATACTTGCAAGCACTTCTAAAAGTGCCATTGAGTCAAGCTCTAAATCCTCAACCAAATGTGCAGAGTCGGTAATCTTCTCCTCTTCAACGTCCATATCTTCAGCGATTTCAGTAATCATTTCACGAATGGCATCCTTGATTTCAGCGGTATCCATAGTTGTTCTCCTATAGGGGGTTAAATGTATTTGAATAAATAACTGTTTTATCGATTTTTTATGAGTAGCGCAGAGCAGTTTCCATCACAGGAAAAGGTCGTACAAAGAGCATACTCCGATTCTTTGTCTGAAAGCGACGTTGACACAAGGTTTATGTTATTACTTACCGCGTACTCCGATCCAACTCCGGAGACTCTTTTTGCCTTCATGTCAGCGATAGCACAGGCCAAAGATAGGGTTGATGAAGCACCGTAGCATTCCCCGGTCAACGCTTTATAGGCAGCTACTGGTGTGTCACCAAAAATATCACTCAGTACCTTTGACTCCATTGTATCACCTGCAACAGAACCATTTCCACCGGCAGCAATAAAGTCAACCGCTGAGGCGTCGACACCTGCCATGGCAAGGGTTTGTTCAATAACATAGCGGGCACCTTCTCCTTCGGGATTAAAGCCACTCGGTCCTTCTGCTGGATCAAAGGCATTGCAGTATCCTGCAATCTCAACCACCGGTGAGGCCCCATGGGCTTGCGCAGACTCAGCTGTCTCAACAAAGAACATGGCACATCCCTCACCAATGACCATACCATCAGCATCAACTGCAAAGGGTTTGGATTCACCTGATTGGGAGAGAACACCGGACCGCTCAAGGCCAAGCAGGGTATAGTAGCTCACCTCCTCAAGGCCACCGACAACGATAGCGTTGAGGTAACCACAACGAATATGGTCACAACTGTAAATAATCGAATCTACACCGGCATTAAAGGCTGTGGAGACCGTGGTACTGAGAGTCTTGACCCCATAGCGAATGTTAGCGTTTCCTGTTGGTGAATTTATAACAGTATTTGCAAAGAGCATGGGGTTAACTGCATTCACGCCATTGACAATGGAATCGCTAAGAAAGTCGCCAATACTCTGTACACTACCAAAGGCAGTTCCCACAACAATACCCGGTTTGCTCTCCAAGGGTTCACTTTCAAAACGCTCTTTGAATTGCAGCTCCATGGTTGCCAATAAAATCTTGGTGGCAAGATCCTTGGTCCGCAATCCCTTTTTACCAAGAATTTCAGCAGGGACAAACTCGGGTAAACGAAAACAGGCCGTTTCTCTATCAAGTTCATGAAATTCAAATGCCTTTACACTGGAGGGCTTACTTCCTGTGGCAAGGTTTTTGGCCATCTCTTCAAAACCGATTCCCAGCGTACTAATGCTACTGGTTCCTGTGATTACTAAATTCGAATTACTCATATGTTATCTAACCTTTAAATTTTCTGATGACAATTGCAGAGGTGTTGCCGGCAAAGGCGTAGGCATTTGATACAACGGTGTCAAGCTCCTTTTCCCGGGCTTCATTGGGAACACAATCCATATCGCAGAGAGGATCACTATCTCTGTGATTAATTGTTGGTAGCACTGTGTTCCTTGTTACCATCAGGACACAGGCAACCGCTTCAATGGCTGACGCTGCTCCCATAGTATGGCCAAGCATTGACTTGAGCGAAGTCATGGGTACCTCTTTAGCCCGTTCGCCAAGGATCGTTTTTGCTATAAGTGTTTCACTCTTGTCGTTCTCGCCAGTACCGGTACCGTGAGCACAGACATAATCAACCTCGGAAGAGGGAACCTCTGAGCGTTTCAAGGCCTTACCTAAAGCAAGAATACCACCACTTCCCTCAGGGTCTGGTATGGTCATTTTAAAGGCATCGCAGCCTAATCCATAACCAAGCAATTCTGCATGAATTTTAGCACCCCGTTTTTGTGCGTGCTCCAAGCTTTCTAACACAAGCATCCCAGCACCCTCAGAAACAGCCATTCCCTCGCGGTTAGCATCAAAGGGGCGACACACATCAGGAGTTGTGGCTAGTAAACGGTTGAATCCAGTAAAGGCAATACTTGAAAAGGGATCACTGCCACCTACCAAGGCAACATCAATGCGGCCAAGGCGGATTTGATCCAGGGCGTAACCAATCGCATAATTTCCAGCAGCACAGGCTGTGGGAATTATAACAGTTGGCCCTTTAATATTAAACTCTTTTGCCACATTCGCAGGAATTACATTACAGGGATACTGGCGGGGCAATCCCGCTGGAATCGCTTGAGCACTGGACTCTTGATATTTCTTATTGATTGCTTCATCAAGAATCTGGGGCTCACCCATGGTTGTTCCCAAGCAGACTCCTACACGAAAAAGGTTTTCCTGTGCAAAGTCTAATCCTGCATCTTCCACAGCCTCTTTTGCTGCAGCAATGGCAAATTGACTTGAGCGACCCATAGAGTCGATCTTTTCTTGACTTAGATAGTCTAAGGCATCAAAATCAATAACCTCGCCACCGGTCTTTGTTTTATGCTCCGATGTATCGATTGATTTTATTGTTCGAACACCATTGGTTCCCTTAACAGCGGCTTCCCAAAAGGTTTCAACGCCAGTCCCAATTGGTGTGACTACACCAAGACCGGTAATTACTATTCGTTTTTTATCCATGAAAGTACCATTTTCTCCAAATTAACTTTCAAACTACATTAATACAAAACTTCGGCATATTAATTTAGGTTATATATAAATGTATAACAACGGCAATTCGGTATAATGCACATTGAATCGGTGAAGTGCATACCATAAATTTGTTGAAAAAGGACACTCTCTTAGGGTATTTAAATAGTAATGGCTTAGTGATAAAATGCAATACCATCACTAAGCCAATAATTTGATAGCCTGATCTATTTTTTTATTGCAGCAGTAATTTCTGGGACAACCTCCAAAAGATCACCTACAATACCATAATCACACTTCTTAAATATGGGAGCTTGATCATCTTTGTTAATGGCAACCACCACCTTTGCTGTCTTCATGCCTGCAAGGTGTTGAATTGCTCCAGATATACCACAGGCAATATAGAGAGAGGGGCTCACTGTTTTTCCTGTTTGACCAACCTGCATACTCATGGGTGCGAAATCTGCATCAACAGCAGCTCTTGAAGCACCAAGCGCTGCACCAAGGGTATCAGCCAACTCCTGGAGGATCTTAAAATTTTCAGTCGATCCAGTACCACGACCACCAGCTACTATCACCTCTGCTTCTGTAAGATCAACGCCTTTATTGGTGCTGGCTTTAATCTCTTTGATGACCATGTTGCCACAGCTTTTAAAAGAGGGAACATAGGAAACCACTGTTGCCTCTGCAGGAGCAGGTGTAGCACTGATAGCATTGGGACGAACACCATATACCAAACACTCTCCCTCTAATTTCATTTTTGCTTGTGTTTTTCCAGTATACTGTGATTTCATGACAGTCTGTTCATTACAGTCAATTGAGACACAGTCCAACAGGGCTGGAGCATCTAAAGCCGCAGCAACCCGGGGAAGTAAATCTTTGCCAAGCGCACTGGTAAGACCGACAAACTCAGTACACTCAAACTTCTTCATCGCCTCTACGATTACACCGGTATACACTTCTGGATCATAGACTTCAGAAATTCCATCTGCAGTAATATCTACAATTGTGGTTATACCATACTCTTGAAGTTCAGATTGATATTCTTTTCCCTTTCCATCTAAAACAAAGGCAACTAGCTCGCTCCCTTCAGATCGGGCACCAGAAATCACCCCAAAAATGGCTCTTTTAATTACTCCCTCTTTTGTTTCAACAAAAATGGCTCGCTTACTCATATATAAAAACTCCTTATTTATCTATAATTATTATAAGACTTTTGCCTCTTCCTTAAGAAGAGAGACGAGATTCTGTGCTAACTCCTGCGGACTTTCTCCGGATACCATTTTACCTTCCGGTTTCTCTGGAGGATAGGACAACTCAACAATGCTCATTGAATTAGTTTGAGAGTCAAGATTTAGGCTATCCAAAGCAATCTCCTTGACCTCTTTCTTTTTAGCTTTCATAATAGCCGGCAACTTTGGATAACGTGGCTCATTGAGTCCTTTGGTAGCAGCTACCACACAGGGCTTTTTCATTTCTATAACTTGACGTGCACCACCCTCAACCTCGCTCTCAACAACCACAGTTTCCTCACTATTCTCAAAGGCAATCACATTGGTGGTCACCGGCATATCGAGCAATGCCGCAATCCGAAAGGGAGTCTGCATTCCTTCAGAATCAGCACTCTGCTTACCACAAAAGACAAGGTCCCCGTCCTCTTCATCTTGGATGATTTTTGCAATAGCCTTCGCTATCACTCGCTGGTCAGGTTTTTCATCGGTGGTGATTAAAACACCTCTATCAGCTCCCATAGCAATGGCTGTACGAATGGTGCTCATGGTCGAGCCACTTCCTACACTGATCACAATGACCTCTCCATCACCCACCGATTCTTTAAGTCGAATCGCCTCTTCAACTGCATATTCATCATAGGGATTCATAACCCACTTTACTGACTCATCAATCCCAACTCCTCCTTGGATGGCAATATTCTCTGCTGTGTCAGGCACCTGTTTTATACAGACAAAAATTCGCATACCCGCTTCCTTTCTTTATTGTGCTCAGTATTTGGTATAGGAGATTCTTCTTTTTCAAGGTTGGTATATCCCAGCCATCTCCAGGTTTATAAACTATAGCCGCAATCTATAGGCAAAAGAAAAATAATTGGCTCTCTTTTAAAAGTTCAAGCAAAAAGGAAATAAATTATTTTAATTTTCAGGTAAAATGTAATTATTTTAATTATTATCTTAGTAAACGATAAAAATTATTTACTTCATCTACATTAAATGTAATATTTGAAGTACCTAAGGCTCTTTAGATATATTCACCGTTTTTTATACAGTGACAATCAAAAATTGTTGTCAAAACAGTACAAATCATTTGTAAGATAGTACTAATTTAATTAATTTAAAATTTATAATTGAGCGTGGTTTTTATTCATAACTCTCGGGAAAACAAACTACTATGCAAGCTACTGAAAAATACCAGCCTAAAAATAGTGTCCGCATTGTAACCGCAGCTTCTCTCTTTGACGGTCATGATGCAGCGATAAATGTCATACGACGAATTTTACAGGCCACCGGTGCCGAAGTTATCCACTTGGGACACAATAAATCAGTCATGGAAATTGTTAATTGTGCAATCCAAGAGGATGCCCAGGCAATTGGCATAACCAGTTATCAAGGTGGACACATTGAATTCTTTAAATATATGTATGACCTTTTAGAGGAACGCGGCTGTGGGCATATAAAAATTTTTGGCGGCGGTGGTGGGGTCATCCTGCCTGAAGAGATGAAAGAGCTGCATGAATATGGCATATGCCGCATTTACTCACCCGATGATGGCCGGGAAATGGGATTACAGGGAATGATCAACGATCTCATGGAGAAGGCCGATTATCCAGTTGATCGTAGCAATGAGATCACTCTTGAAAAAATTAAAGGGAATGATATTACTAGTATTGCTAATCTCATTACTCTCTCAGAAACCAATCCGGAGAAAGCTGCCTCCCTTATCGCGACCATTGAAAAGGAGGTGTCATCCTTTTCTATTCCCACTATTGGGATTACCGGGACCGGTGGCTCTGGTAAATCCTCCTTAACCGATGAACTGGTTCGACGATTTTTAACTGACTTTGAGGACAAAGGTGTAGCTATCATATCCATTGATCCAACAAAACGGAAAACCGGCGGCGCCCTGCTTGGTGATCGCATTCGTATGAACGCCATTGATAACCCCCGTGTGTATATGCGATCGGTTGCGATGAAAAAACCCAACCTTACCATGTCACAACCGGTGACCTGTGCGGTCAACATTACCAAATGTGCCGGCTATGATCTTGTCATTGTGGAGACACCGGGCATTGGACAATCCGACACTGAGGTGGTTGACCACTGTGATCTTTCTCTCTATGTCATGACCCCTGAATACGGGGCTGCAACACAGTTAGAAAAAATTGACATGCTCGATTTTGCCGATATCGTGGCCATAAATAAATTTGACAAACGGGGAGCAGATGATGCGCTTCGTGATGTAAAAAAACAGTTTGCCCGAAACCATGGTTTGGTGCATCCAGACATGGATTCACTACCGGTGTATGGCACTACCGCTTCACAGTTTAACGACCCCGGTGTCAACAAGCTTTACAAGGCACTCATTGAGGCACTTAACAGAAAGGAAGATTTTAACCTTCCCTCTTCCTTAACAGGCCATGATGAAATGAGTGAAAAGCTGTGCATTATTCCACCGAATCGTACGCGCTACCTTTCTGAAATTTCTGACACCGTTCGCACTTACAACTCCTGGGCAAATGATCAAGCTGCGGTTGCTCAGAAACTTCATAGTCTGAAGCAATCATTGGCGCTTCTCATAGAAAAGGGTGAAGAACAAAGTCAGGCTCATTCGGATTTAAAAGAACATGTCCGTACATGTGAAGAGCAGCTTGAAAAGGAGAATCACACAATCCTTGACACATGGGATGACAAGGTCAAGCGCTACCGTGATGATATATTCTCCTTTACTGTTCGTGACAAACAGATCGATATTAAAACGCACAAAGAATCCTTGTCCCACCTGCAAATTCCCAAGGTTGCACTCCCCTCTTACTCCGGTTGGGGAGAGATCCTCAAGTGGAACTTACGGGAAAATGTCCCCGGGGAATTTCCCTACGCAGCCGGCGTATTTCCTTTCAAACGGGAGGGTGAAGACCCAACCCGTATGTTTGCCGGTGAAGGTGGTCCAGAGCGGACCAACAAACGATTCCACTATGTCTCCTTGGGTATGCCTGCAAAGCGGCTCTCCACAGCCTTTGACTCGGTCACCCTCTATGGAGAGGACCCTGATACTCGACCGGACATCTATGGAAAAATCGGTAACTCCGGTGTGTCAATTTCCTGCTTGGACGATGCGAAAAGGCTTTACTCGGGATTTCACCTTACCGATCCTAAAACCTCGGTGTCTATGACCATTAATGGTCCCGGCCCAATTATGACTGCCTTTTTTATGAATACTGCCATAGATCAAGAGTGTGAACTCTATATCAAAGAGCAGGGTTTAGAAAAAGAGGTTGAGAAAAAAATTGCTGCCCTTTATAAAGAGCGCGGCACAACTCGTCCTATCTATCGTGGTGAATTACCGGAAGGAAATGATGGGTTGGGCCTTATGCTCCTTGGTACCAGCGGTGACCAGGTCCTTCCCAAAGAGGTGTACGAAAAGATCAAGGCCGACACCATATGCCGTGTCCGCGGTACTGTTCAAGCGGACATCCTCAAAGAGGATCAAGCCCAAAATACCTGTATCTACTCCACAGACTTTGCCCTAAAGTTGATGGGTGATGTACAGGAGTATTTTACCAAGAACAATGTACGCAATTTCTACTCTGTCTCTATATCAGGGTATCATATTGCCGAGGCTGGAGCCAATCCCATAACACAACTTGCCTTTACCCTAGCCAATGGATTTACCTATGTGGAGTATTACCTCTCCCGTGGTATGGACATCAACAGCTTTGCACCAAACCTCTCCTTCTTCTTCTCCAATGGCATGGATCCGGAATACTCAGTCATGGGACGTGTAGCCCGACTGATTTGGGCCAAGGCAATGAAGTTGAAATACAAGGCAAATGCTCGGTCTCAGATGCTTAAGTATCACATCCAAACCTCCGGTCGCTCACTCCATGCACAGGAGATTGACTTTAACGACATCCGTACCACCGTACAAGGACTCTATGCCATCTACGACAACTGCAACTCTCTTCACACCAATGCCTATGACGAGGCAATAACTACTCCCACAGAGGAATCCGTGCGTCGAGCAATGGCCATTCAACTCATTATCAATCATGAAATGGGGCTAGTTAAAAACCAAAATCCTTTGCAGGGCTCCTTCATCATTGAAGAGCTAACCAATTTAGTAGAAGAGGCAGTTCTTCAGGAGTTCGATAGAATTACTGAACGGGGTGGCGTGCTTGGAGCTATGGAAACCATGTACCAACGAAGCAAGATTCAGGAGGAGTCACTCTATTATGAAACATTAAAACACTCCGGCGAACTCCCCATCATGGGTGTCAATACCTTTCTCTCTTCAAAGGGCTCACCCACTATTATTCCGGGAGAGGTGATCCGTGCAGAGGAATACGAGAAGAAAGATCAAATAGAGAATGTGGTACAGCTTCACAAGACTTATAAACAGGAGGCAGCACAAAAGCTCAAGGAGCTGCAAAAAGCTGCTATCAGCAATACCAATGTCTTTGAAAATCTTATGGAGGTGGCCAAGTACTGCTCAATCGGCCAAATTACCAACGCGCTCTTTAATGTGGGTGGACAGTATCGTAGAAGTATGTAGAAGTAATATTATATGAAATAGATTTTTTTGGGGCTTTTGAATTTGTAGCCGAGATAATACACTAAAAGATACAGAATGTACTTATTCCCGGTTGCACAGTGCCAGGTAGTAAGAGCATAGGGGGTGTGCACAGAGACACCCTTATGAAAGTATTTAGTATTTCAAACAGCAAGGGGTAATTCATGGAGCTAAAAGCTAATCGTATTCCTCCCGAATTCGCTCAAACAATTCCCACTGGAATGCGTCTTGTCAAAAGAGGAGAAAATGAATTTCTTTTGGTCACCTCTCTCTTTTGCCCAAAGGGGCATAGTCTACTTGTGGACAGTGTCCGGATACATGAAGAGGCATCAATCAAAGTAAAGGTATCCATTGCATCACAAAACGGATTGGTTTTTATCGATTCTTTCTGGGGAAGTCATGCAAAACTCTTCAGTATTATTCCCAAACTTACCACTGAAGAGGTCTATGTGGAGGCCTTTTGTCCTCAATGTGATATTCCTATGATCCAGGATTACTCTTGTTCGGAAAAGGAGTGCAACTCAACAAAGGCGCTGGTATTATATTTACCTGGCGGTAAAAACTTAATACATGTATGTGCAAAGCTGGGTTGCCCAGGCCATGAACTCAAAATAAGTGATATGCCTTTAGAGCTTATTGAGTCGGTCAGTCAGATAAATTTCTTTGGTGAAGGCGCAGATACAATTTTTGGAGGTATTTAAATGAATAGGGTTGCAATAAATTTTGATGAGTGTAAAGGTTGTCGATTATGCGTCGAGGCATGCCCAAAAAACTGTCTTCATATTGGCAATAGGATAAATAAAATAGGCTATCAGCATGCAGAATTTGATTCGGAACAGTGCACAGCCTGTGGCATCTGTTTCTACATGTGCCCTGAACTTGGCGCCATTACGGTAATCAAAGAAGATAAAAAGGCGGTACACCATGAGTAAACAATTATTAAAGGGAAATGAAGCAGTGGCCTATGGTGCCATTATGGGAGGCGCCACCCACTTTTTTGGCTACCCCATTACACCGGCCAGTGAGATAGCTCATAAGGCCGCAGAAATTTTTCCTGCAACTGGTAGATTTTTCATGCAAGCAGAATCAGAGGTCAGTGTTATTAATATGCTCTATGGAGCTGCTGCTGCGGGAGCCCGTTCAATGACCGCTTCATCAGGCCCGGGAATGTCCTTGATGATGGAGGGTTTTTCCTATATAGCCTGTGCCGAACTTCCCTGTGTGGTTGTTGATGTACAACGAGCCGGTCCAGGTTTAGGTAATATCTGGCCTGAACAGGGGGACTACACAACCGTTGTCACTGGCGGCGGCCATGGTAACTATAAGTGTGTGGTTTTGGCTCCCAACTCCTGCCAGGAGATGTGTGACTTTACCTATCGTGCCTTTGAAATAGCCGACAAATATCGCACACTTGTTTTTATCCTCTCCGATGCCTATATCGGTCAAATGATGGAGCCAGTCCAGCTTCCTACGGAAATGAAACATGGCGAGAGGAAGGATTGGGCTCTCTATGCAGACAAGGAGAGTAGGAACAATTTAGTCACCTCCATATTCATGAATCAGAAAATCATGAATGATGTAAACCTAAACCTTCAGAAAAAATATCGAAAAATCGAGGAGGAGCTGGTTGAATATGAAGAGGTGGATGTTGAAGATGCTGAATATATCTTCATCGCCTTTGGCATTACTGCGCGAGTCTGTCTTACCGCACTAAAAAAAATACGAGATACCGGTATTAAGATCGGCCTTTTTCGCCCTCAAACACTGTATCCTTTTCCCAAAAAACGGCTGAATGAACTCGCTAAAAAATGTAAAGGATTTATAGTAGCTGAGCTCAATGCTGGCCAAATGGCTGACGAAGTAGAGCTGACTATCAACTGCAAAATCCCTGTTTTGCGATATAATTGGTTTGGCGGAACCGTCCCCTCTATTGAAGAGGTGATTGAGCGTACTGTAGCAGATTTGGGAGGGAAGTAATCATGATTAAACATACAAAATCAAAATCCTTTTATGACACCTTCGAGCGGAAGGGACCAGGCCAAAAAGTGACTCATTACTGCCCTGGTTGTGGCCATGGCACAATTCATAAACTTATTGCGCAAGCTTTGGATGAGTTGGATGTACAGGACCGCACCATCGTCTGCTCACCGGTAGGCTGTAGTGTATTTGCCTATTACTACTTTGACACTGGCAATATTCAGTGCTCCCATGGACGAGCTCCTGCTGTGGCAACTGCTATGCGCCGTGTTCATGACGATGCAATTATCATCTGCTATCAAGGTGATGGTGACCTTGCTGGTATTGGTACCACCGAGATAATTCATGCTGCCAATCGCGGTGAAAACCTCACAGTCTTTTTTGTAAACAATGCCATCTATGGCATGACCGGCGGCCAGATGGCCCCGACAACCCTCTTTGGTCAAAAGACTATGACCACCCCCACGGGCCGTACCATGGCCCAGGATGGCGCTCCTATAGGTGTGGCAGAAATTATAAATGCCATCAAGAGCCCGGTTTATGTGGAACGAACCTCCTTAGGTACTCCTGGAAAGATCCAGAAGACTCGCAAGGCAATCAAGCAGGCCTTACAAAACCAGGTTGAAAAGAAGGGATTCTCTCTTGTTGAGATATTAGCTCCCTGCCCAATCAACTGGAAAATGGAACCTTTGCAGGCACGCAAGTGGCTTCAGGAACATCTAGAACCGGTATTTCCAGTTAAGCAGTTCCGGGACAATTCCGACGAATTGATCCAAGCACAATTCTCAACCAAGCTTCCCTGGAAAAGTGACGAGGAGGTATTGGACTATTTTGGTGTCAACAAAGAGCAAAAACAGGTCAAACAGGAAAAGGAGATAGAGGAACAGCTGGTAAAATTCTCCGGTTTTGGTGGCCAGGGTGTTATGCTTGGGGGTGTTCTCATGGCAAATTGCGCCACAGAGGAGGGCTTGAATGCCACCTGGTTACCCTCATACGGCCCGGAAATGCGCGGTGGAACTGCCAATGCCAGTATTATCATTTCACAGGATAGCATTGGTTCTCCTGTGGTTGATTTTCCCAATGTCCTCATTGCTATGAATGGCCCTTCTCTTGATGCTTTTGAGGAGAAGGTTCATGCTGGTGGGACCATTTTAGTAAACTCCTCCATTGTTTCTCAAAAGATCTCCCGCTCCGATGTTACAGCAGTTTATATACCCGTTTCTGATCTGGCCTCTGAGGTTGGAATGATTGCTGGAGCCAATATCATTATGCTAGCTACCTACTTGTTAGTATCAAAAATTATGGATATTAACACCCTCAGAAAGGTGCTTCCCGAGAGTATTAAAAAGAAACAGTTTGTCGATATTAACATGAAAATGATCGATAAAGCTGAGGAGTATTTTAAGGAACACCTAAGCTAGCAAATCCATTGAAATTAGGGATATTCAAAGCCAGAGATTTTCTCTGGCTTTTTTTCTATATATCATAATCGTCTTTTAAAATTTTGGGCACTTCCTTGCTTTGTCCACAATGACTTCTTAAACCCGGATTATGCAGGAGGAGTAGATGCAGAAGTGCAAGATTATGATTTAGTAAGGCTTGAAGGTTTTGAAGAGCATATCTACAAGGTGATATGGCCGAAAAGCCTGAAAGTCTTAATGGGCATAGGATTGTGCTTCTGCGCTACTTCCTATTGCATAATCTGGGTTAAATGGACCATTTTATTAAGATTCTAAATATTTAAACGTTCATTCAATCGAATTAGTCCACATCCCGTATATCAGTCTGTTTTCTGGGAGAAAACAGATATTGACAAAACAGGCCTCTTTGCAGTTTTAGAAAAGTTAAATGCAGGGTATGTTTATATATAGGCGCCCAAGTTACTTAACAACAGCATGAAATGAGGACCTATGAATAAGAAAAACAGGATCTGTCCGCTCTGTGAATCTGATACTTATAAAGTAGTTAAAAGGATTAACAAATTTAAAATTGTTCAATGCAGAGGTTGTTGCTTTGTCTATGTTGTAAATCCTTTCTCTATTACTTATAACTATAATGAATGTAATGAGTTGCAGGATGAATCAGTAAAAAAAAATGCTCACCCTCGTTATAGACACCTGCAAATGGTTAAATTAATAACGCAAAAATGTAATGGTAGAAAAGAGTATTCTGTATTAGAAATAGGTTCTGGTAAAGGAGAATTGGGGCATCTCTTATCAAAAGAACCAAATATAATGTATCAAGGATTTGAACCCAGTCACATTCGCTATACCCTGTGCAAAAAGAAAAATCTTTCAGTTACCTACGGCCAATTCGAACCATCAAAATACACTAATAAGGCAGATGCTATTATTATGGATAATGTGTTAGAACATGTCATGGAACCTACTCAACTCATTAAGGAAACCATCGACAGCCTTAATAAAGGCGGAATCCTAATTATTGCGGTCCCAAATGTGCATGATGTTAGACGGTTTTTTCCCAAATGGCGGAAAAGGCACTATTATCAACCCCATTGCCATATAAATTACTTCAAAACTCAAGATCTTAAAAAAATGTTTAGGAGACATAATCTCTCTTTCCATCCCTTTGCATTAAGTAGTTTCTCTCTTAAGGCTGGAACACCCTTTCTAAAAATCATGCTTTATTTATGTAAGATCATGCTTGATAGTCTGAATATTAGTTGCTCAGGAATATACTGTTATGGCATAAAAAAGTAATCGCCCATTGGGAATTGATTCAAAGGCTATCCATTGACAAAACAGATCCCTCATCATAAAATTGAAATAGATTAATGATTAGGGTTAAACCCAGATTATGCAATAGGAAGTAGCGCAAAAGCACAATCCTATGCCTATTAAGACTTTCAGGCTTTTTGGCCATATCACTTTATAGATATGCCCTTCAAAGCCTTCAAATCTTACTAAATCATAATCTTGCACTTCTGCATCTACTCCTACTGCATAATCTGGGTTAAATAATTAATGGGAAATCGATGATATCCAATATTTTATACGGAACTATTTTTCCTACCCTATCGTATATAAAGAATTTATATTTAATTAGTGAGATTGTACTCTAAGCAATGGGCAAATACTTTTTTCATATAAATCTAATCCGTTACAGAAACATTTTATATATAAAGGAGAAGGAGTAAAGCAGTGTCAATAGATTTTATAAATGAATTAGAAATAAAAGTAGATACCATAGTAAATTCCTTACAAAAAACAAGGGATGACAATAAAGAAAAGGAGAGCAGAATCCAAGAACTAGAGCAAAAAAATGAACAATTAACCGGGGAATTAGAAGGAATACGTAATAATTCCTCCACTGTTCAAACTCAATTGGATACGGCCTCTGAGAAAATAAAGAATTTGATTTCAAAGCTCGAACAAGTAGAATAGTCGATAATTTTCATTTTTATCATATATAGGGGACAACATGAGTTCGTCTTCTGAGAGTGTAAAAGTTAACATATGCGGTGATGAATATTGTATCAAAAGTGATATAGATACATCCCTTACTAAAGAGATCGCTGAGTATGTAAATCAAAAGATGATGGAAGTTAAAAAAATCAGCACTATTCGAGAGAACTCAAAGGTGGCGGTTTTATCCGCACTTAATATTGCCGGAGAACTATTTGAATATAGGAAAAAATTCGATATAAATAAAAAGGAAATCAATAGCATTCAAGAAAGATCTGATAGCCTTTGCAAGAAAATTGATCAACATTTATCCGAATAATTATGTAGTATCCCTATATTACCTTTCCGCATAGACCAGTAACTCCTACTATTTCTACCACGTTGCGAGCTTGTAAATCGTGTTAATCATGATTGTGGCATTTTATTGCCCTAATAATTTAGAAATATTACTACGTAAATGTATACATACTTATGAATAATGACTATATAAACGACAGAGGGGGAACTCATGTACAATGAAATTATTCTTAGTGTTTTAGGTATTGTCATCTGCCTTGGTGCCTTTATTGTGGGCGTACAGTGGCGCTCTATTATCGATAAAAAATATACTGAGAAAAAAGAGCATAATGCCCAAAACCAGGCTGATATTATCCTTGATAAGGCCAAAAAAGAGGCTGAGCTTCAAAAGAAGACAGCCATTTTAGAGGCTAAGGATGAGTGGTTCAAGGCCAAATCGGAATTTGAACGAGAAACAGCAGTAAAGAAAGATGAGCTTCGCAATGATGCGCAACGCATTAAAGAGGAAAACATCGAAATTAAAAACCGCCAAGAGGTTATTTCTAAACGGGAAATCGAGTTTGCAGCCCGTGAAAATTTTCTTAACAGCAAAGAGAAAACACTGCGAACCAAAGATGCTGAGCTTTCCCGTCTCTTAAAACAGCAGAATGAGAAGCTCGAACGAATTGCTCATATGACTCAAGAAGAGGCGAAGAAGAATCTTTTTGAGAATCTTGAAAACCAAGTTCGCTATGAATGCGCCCAGATGATTAAAGAGCGCAAGGATGATGCCCGTGCTGAGGCAGAAAAAGAAGCCCGGGAAATCACCCTTCATGCAATCCAGCGCTGTGCAGCAGATACTACTGTTGAATCAACGGTTTCTGTTGTTCATCTTCCCAATGACGAGATGAAGGGACGAATCATTGGTCGTGAGGGCCGCAATATTCGCGCCTTTGAAGAGGCTACCGGAATTGATGTTATTGTGGATGACACTCCAGAAGCGGTTATTCTCTCCTGCTTTGATCCTATCCGTCGAGAAATTGCCCGTTTGGCCTTGGAAAAGCTTATCTCCGATGGCCGGATTCATCCGGGTCGCATTGAGGAGCTCATTAAGAAGAGTGAAGTTGAGCTGAATAAAAAAATGAAAGCTGCTGCAGAGGAGGTTATGTATGACCTCGACGTACATGGCTTAAAACCAAAACTGGTTGAGATGCTGGGACGCCTTAAGTATCGCACCTCCTATGGCCAAAACGTACTGCAGCATTCAAAAGAGGTGGCTGTTCTCTGTGGGATTATTGCCTCAGAATTGGGCTTTGATTCAAAAATTGCAGTCCGCGCCGGCCTTCTCCATGATATTGGAAAAGCCATTGACCGCGAAACTGAAGGTACCCACTCTGAGCTTGGTGCAGACCTTGCGCGTCGCTATGGTGAGAATGATATCATCTGCAATGCGGTTGCAGCCCACCATGAAGATGTGACTGCAATTTCGCACTATCCAGTTATTGTTCAAGCAGCAGATACGATCTCCAGTACCAGACCGGGTGTACGACGGGAAACATTGACCAACTATGTAAACAGACTCTCAAAATTAGAAGAGATTGCTGACTCCTTCAAGGGTGTAAGCAAATCATTTGTTATTCAGGCTGGTCGTGAAATCCGGGCCATGGTCGAGCCAGACAGTATCTCTGATGCAGAAGCTGAAGAGATGGCAGCGCAAATCGCCACCAAGATTCAGGATGAAATGGAGTATCCTGGACAGATTAAGGTAACGATTATACGCGAAATTCGCTACTCCGAATATGCGAAATAACGATCATGCGCATACTCTTTCTTGGTGATGTTTTCGGCAGTTGTGGCAAAAGGATACTTGCAGAACATTTACCAGAAATTCTTTCGGAACATGCCATTGAGGTTTGCATTGCCAATGCAGAAAATGTAGCTGGTGGTAAGGGAATCACCCTTAATATCCTCAAAAAGTTCCACAAATATGGGGTTGATATAGTCACCGGCGGCAACCACTCCATGAGTCGCCCTGAAGTCTTTACTGAAACGCCGCCACAAAAACATGTGCTTCGCCCTTTAAATCTTCGCCATGAAGAGCGTGGAGAAGGTTCCACGGTCTTTACCCTTTCCGATGGTCGTAAAATTGGTGTTATCAATCTTTGCGGCCGAACCTATTTCAACGAGGACCTGGAGTGTCCCTTTACTGTTGCAAAAGCTATTGCTCAACACATGGCTGTGGAAACTGCACATATAATTGTAGACTTTCATGCCGAAGCAACCAGCGAAAAGGTGTGCCTGGCCAACTATCTTGATGGGAGAGTCAGTGCAGTCTTAGGAACCCATACCCACGTACAAACCGCAGATGAACGTATTTTACCAAAGGGAACAGCTTACATTTCTGATGTGGGCATGACCGGACCAGAAGATTCGGCCATTGGCATGAAGCTCAAACAGGTGATTGATAGATTTGTCAATCAGGCCCATGTACGATTTCAACCAGCCTCAGCAGGCCCCATGCTCAATGGGGTCATCCTTGAGATAGATGAGTCAACCGGAAAAGCTACTGCAATTCAACGACTCTACCAGCGATATCGGTTTAAGTCATGATCACTTTTTTCCTCCCCCCTAAAGAGTGTGAGCGCCCCTACTCGATCACACAAATCAATGATGGCATTGCCTCAGTCATTGAGTCGGGAAATACCTTGGTATGGGTTGAAGGAGAGATATCAAACTTTAAACGGGCTTCCAGCGGTCACTGTTATTTTAAACTTAAGGATGCGCAGAGTCAGGTTCCTGCAGTGATGTGGCGCTCTGTTGCAGATACCCATGACAATACAGTAAGCGAAGGTGCAGCAGTGACCGCAATCGCCTCTATAAAGGTCTATCGTAAAGGTGGCTATTATCAACTCGATGTACATCGTATGCAACAGGCTGGTCAGGGAGCCCTCTTTGTTGCCCTGGAGAAGCTAAAGCAGAAGCTTGAAACTGAAGGGTTGTTTGACCCGATTCACAAACAGGAGATACCCGAGTCAGTAACACAGCTGGGCGTAATCACTGCAAAAACAGGCGCAGCTCTACGAGACATCTGTAAAGTGGTGGCATCCCGGGCTCCACAAACTGACATTCTGCTACGAAGCGTGGCTGTCCAGGGAGACAAGGCACCAAAGGATATCGCTTTCGCCATTGAGGAGATGAATACGCATAACCAGGTCGATTGCATTATCCTTGGTCGTGGCGGCGGCTCAGTGGAGGATTTGTGGGCCTTTAATGATGAGGCGGTTGTACGAGCCATATTTAACTCAACCATTCCCATCATCTCTGCTGTAGGTCACGAAATCGATTTTACCTTAGCTGACTTTGTTGCTGATCTTCGCGCGCCGACTCCCTCTGCTGCTGCAGAGATCGCTGTGGCCGATGAAGAGGAACTCCGTCGCTATTTTAAAGAATTAAGCCGCAGGCTCATCTCAGCATTTTCCTATTATCTTTCATCAGCGCATCAACAGTTCGACTCCCTGCGACATAGCCCAGTTTTTTCCCGCACTATTGCCCACCTTACTGATTCTCGCCAACACCTGGATCAACTTTGGGAGCGAGCAATTCGTGCTATGGGAAGCACCATGGACATTGCCAAAAACAGAGTGGTGCACTGTGCAGGAAAGCTTCAGGCCCTCAATCCCCTGGCTGTTTTGGCTCGGGGATATAGTGTCGTTTCAAAGAATAGCTTGCGACCTATTACCAAGGCGTCTCAACTGGCACCGGGTGATAACATTACTATCACCTTTCATAAAGGTCAAGCATCAGCACAGGTTATCTCTCTAAATAAAGAGAGAGGTACCCCAAGCAAGACCGAATAAAAGTATATTTTACCCTACTATAAAAATCATTATTAGAAACATAAGCCTATGCCTAAAAAACAGGAAACCTTTGAATCAGCAATGTCGAAGTTAGAAAAAGTCATCACCCGTTTAGAGGATGATGAGCTTACCCTGGATAAAGCTTTAGCAAGTTTTGAAGAGGGAATCGGACTTATGAAAACCTGTGATAAACATCTTTGTAAAGCCGAGGGTAAGCTTAAAGAGCTTGTTAGCGGTGAAGATGGCGCCTTTGTTGAAAAGGTTTTGGGTATATCCTTAGATTCTGTAACTGGTGGAGAAGATTTTGATGAGTGAGCTGAAAAAGTATCTTAATCGTGTGGCAAAATTGACCGACGCAACCCTGGATGAACTTCTTCCGCCAGAATCTGCATCGCCCTCATCTATTCATTCTCTTATGCGTTATGCCACCTTTGCCGGTGGCAAACGGGTACGCCCCTGCTTAGTGGTCGCCACAAACGAAGCCTGTGGTGGTACCTTTGGAAACCGCGAGGCTGCCTATGCTGGAGCTGCTATTGAGATGCTTCACACCTTCTCTCTTATCCACGATGATCTTCCCTGTATGGACGACGATGATTTCCGTCGAGGAAAACCCACGGCCCACCGCGCCTTTAATGAGGCCTTAGCAGTTCTTGGTGGTGATGCACTCTGTATCTTTGCCTTTGAGATTTTAAGTACCCTTGGCCGTATTGATATCATTCGAGAGATCTCCACAGCCCTTGGTACAAGCGGCATGATTGGTGGCCAGGTCGTTGACATTGAATCGGAGGGTAAAAAAGTTGGCAAGCGGACCGTAACCTATATTCATAAAAATAAAACCGCCGCCCTCATTCGGGCCTCAGTTCTCACAGGGGCGCTCCTTGCCGGTGCCGATGCATCAACTCAAAAAAAGCTTGCCTCCTATGGCAATAACATTGGCCTTCTTTTTCAGGTTATCGATGATATTTTAGATGAAGAGAGCACAACCGAAGTGCTTGGCAAAGATGCAGGCAGTGACCGGGAAAAGGGTAAGGCCACCTTCCCCTCTGTCTATGGTATTAAGGAGTCAAAAAAGTATGCTGATACTCTTTTAGAAAAGGCTCTCAAGGACATCGCCTTTTTAGGAGATAAGGCTGCAATTCTTTCTGACCTTGCTGAATTTATTCGAGTTCGGGTTTCCTAGTTTTTTTGTCATTATTTTAACACAACAAAGGGATACACCACCTCTGTTGTTTGAGTATTTAGTTTCAATATATACTTGCCACTTGAATTTAAACATCGGTCATCAAAGGGGATAATAAAAGAAGAATGTCCATCGGACACCGAAAAATAATTTGATTGATAGAGCCTCTTTCCTCTAGAGTCGTACAATTCATACTTGACATCTTCAGGTTTATTGAGCACACCTGTGCACATCAGATGATTCTTATGGCGTATAAACTTAAATCGCTGGCCATGCCTAATAGTATGAGTGCTGAAAATAGAATTGTTTTCATAGAAATATTTACAGATAGAAGGTACCAGTGGTTGAGAAATTGGACCTGTATGATACAGTGCCTTTGCAATTCTTCCAGAGCTATCATACTCTGGCACAAATATATCAATCCATTCAAGCTCATTATAGTCCCAATAAACATTCTTGACAGAGTCAATTTTACCAGAGCTGGAATATATCCAGAGCGTTGAGTCTGCAGCCGATATTGAGGAGCCCGGAACTGTTTTTCGAGCTATAACACTCAATTTTCCATCTGGGAGGTAGACATAGGTTGAAGTATAACAGAGGGTGTTAGTCTGATCAAAGCAGCTGTCAACAGTCAATGTGCCTATTTCGTTATAGCAAAATTTCTCAGAATCCAAAAGCTCCCCCTCAACAATTAGTTGTCGCGTAAAATATTTTTGCGATGGAAAATAGGAGAAGGGAACTAAAATGAGAAAAGAGTCACGTCCATCAATTACATAGTAAAATAGTGTATCTATCAAATCAATTTCAGTATTATACTTGTATACAAAGGCTTCAGTTTGTACACCACTGGTATCCTCAGTTGTTGAATTGACACATTGATAATTGAAATAACCATCATAATAGTTCTTTATATCAGGATATTGACTAAAAACTAATGTGTTTATAAGCAATACAAACACTAGGGAACAATTTCTCTTATTCATCATGTCTCCTCTTTATTGGGCATTCCTATAGAAAGAATGTATTAATAAAATAATGAGTGGTCATTGTTTGTTCTATCGACATCTTATAAAAAACACAAAGACTTGATAAAACCGCTCATTTATCTTAAACCCAGATTATGCAGTAGGAGTAGATGCAGAAGTGCAAGATTATGATTTAGTAAGACTCGAAGGTTTTGAAGGGCATATCTACAAGGTGATATGGCCGAAAAACCTGAAAGTCTTAATAAGCATAGGATTGTGCTTCAGCGCTACTTCCTATTGCATAATCTGGGTTAAAATATTGAATTCCGCTTAGGTTTTTGACTCATTTCTCCCTCTGGTTCAATATTTCTGGACTAAATTTGGACCATTCCTGGACTGTTTCTGGACCTTTTTGTGTTATAGTACATACATCAACAAAAGAGATTTTATATCCAAATCATTGAGCCTTGACATCCAAATCATTGAGCCTTGACATCCAAATCATTGAGCCTTGACATCCAAAGCATTGAGCCTTGATATTCAAATCATTGAGCCTTTACTTTCAAGCATTGAGCGTTGATATGTAAACAAATGAGCCTTATCTATAAAAAAAAGTAAGCCCGCTTTTTCAAGCAAGCCTACTTTAGGGACAGATATTTAATTCATATTACAAATTATTAGACCACAATAAGGTCCTTTCTAAGTACACCTTCACGTAATTCCTGGCCATGCCTTGTCTTTACTGCAAAGCGATATACTCCCGCAGGGATCTCCTCTGGAAGCACAAAGGCCAAAAATGAAGGGCGCACATCAGCAATCTTCTCGATCTTGATCCGAGAACGATCATTCTGATTGACAAGAAAAATACCCTGCTCTGTATCGGATTCATCAATGGCCATACTCTTACCATAGAGTCTACCAATACCGTTGGCTGTCACGGCCGAGTTAAAGGTACCACTTCCCTTGTCTTCAAACTTGATAACAATGGGGTGGATACCCTCCAGCACCTCTTTTTCAGCCTGTACACCGTGAGTAAAGAAGTGCTTCAATCGAGCACCAGCTCTTACATTGGGCCGAAGATCGTGACGGGAGGGTTCATATTGATCAGTTATCCCAATGAAGTTTCCCTTAATTGAGCTATTAAAGGTAGCAAAGGGAAGGCTCACCGAATAACTCTGAGCAACCAAGCTCTCAATAGTCTCCTCCATCATCTGTAAAAGACCTAAAACATCGGTCTTAGTTAAGGTTGAACCCCGGGCGCACAAATAATCGGCAAACTCATTTATTCCAACATTGTGGATGGTGTTTACCCGTGCTATGTGCATATTAGGGTCCTCTACTAATCGATTTTCCTGTAAGCTATAGAAAATCATCTTTTTCTCCTTT
>JANQEN010000066.1 GCA_028278335.1 Chitinivibrionales bacterium
CCATATCACCTTGTAGATATGCCCTTCAAAACCTTCAAGTCTTACTAAATCATAATCTTGCACTTCTGCATCTACTCCTACTGCATAATCTGGGTTTAAAAAAATTGACTACCAATAAGATTGCAGACTAGATCAATCTATTTGCAAATGGGACAACTGCATACTTCTCTTATAAAAGAACAGAAATTTTTCCAACTGTACAAGAAATAAATGGTATTTTATTAGCATGAAGAGGAAGGTTCAAACATCAAAAAACCTTATAGGAAAAATCACCGGGGCTTTTCTATTCGTCTTGTATTCTAGTATTACCTTCACTTCCAGTTTCCCTGCTTTTCATAGCCATAACCTTGAGCCCCGTTCGTGCAATTGCTGCTACGAAGATTCATGTGGTTTTGAAGAATATGGGTATGGTGAAACAATAAAAATTTTATCAACAACGGATCATCATGATTTTGGAGTGTGTTTGGCCTGTATGTGGCAAGCCCTTGGTCAACTCTACTCGGTATTTGATGGGCAACCTCAGATAATTTCCGAGTTAATCAACTCTGACAAACCTCTTTCAAAAGACCTGCTTTCTAGCAGGGATTTAATGTGCAATCCGGCAATCCGGGCTCCTCCTCTTTCGTAACAACTCATATTCCATTAAAAACGCTACACCCATCCTCATCTTTAGGGTGAGGTATATACAATTGGCACGATTATAGCTGTCAATTAAGCTCTGTGTCTAGCAATTTATTGCTGGGGTATATTTATGTATTTGTTAAAAAAATCACCTTTTTTTGGTGTTAGATGTCCCATAGGAGATATATACATTCTCCTGCTGAAAGCAGAGAGACACTATTGAATTTAGCAACAACTATGACTTGCTAGACGAAATCTGATTTACTAGGATTATTATATGGAAGCATTGTTATCAATTATACTAGGAGATGGTACCCTGTCATTATTTCATGATATAAGGATGGGAATAATTTCTGTTATTGTTGAGGCCCTTCCCTTTTTGCTCATTGGGTCTTTAATCGCTGCAATTGTTCATATCTATTTACCGGAAAAAACCTTGCGACGTTTTTTTGTGTTTCCACTACCTGTACAAATCATAATAGCTGCATTTACAGGAGTAATCTTTCCTTTATGTGAGTGTGCAATGATCCCCATTACAAGAAATTTGATAAAGAAAGGATTACCTATTCCCACGGCCATTGTTCTCTTGATGGCAACACCTATTGTTAACCCAATATCTGTCATTTCCACGCATGTGGCCTTTAATGCAACCATTCCTGCTATGCCCATCTACAGGGTGTTGTTAGGAGTTTTTGTTTCGATTTGTATCGGCCTAACATTTGTGGGATTCAAAAAAGAAAAAGTGATTAAGGATGCCGATGATTCCTACGGAGAAGGTGAATTTAATGTTTATTATACAGAAGAGAAGTCTGGACTTCTGGCGCATTTATTAGAGGTCATACAACATACCAAAGAGGAATTCTTGACTATTTCTGTTTATCTCGTTATAGGTGCTGTGTTTTCAACATGTATCTATTTTCTTATGCCTAGCTCTGTAGTTACAGCACTTGCGGATAATGATTTTGCAGCAATACCCGCTTTTGGTTTGTTCGGTTATTTGGTTTCGTTGTGCTCAAACGCGGATGCTTTTTTGATTGCCCCCTTTGCTGGAAGGTTTTCAATAATTGCGCTTCTCTCATTTTTGATCATCAGTCCAATCATTGATGTTAAGAACACTTTTGTATTGCTTTCAATGTTTAGACGCAAATTTTCTTTTGTATTACTCCTTAGAGTATTTGCGATTGTATTTGTTTCTCTAACTATTTTAATGCTCATTAGAGAGGCAATATCATGAAAAAGTTTATTTTCAGTCTTTCATCCTGTTCTCTATTTTATGTCGCATGGATTGTTTTATACGTTAGGCTCCTTTTTAATGACGAGTTCGTGTATTATGTTCACCCAGGACTAAGGCCTTTTTCATGGGTTCTTTTCGGTTTTATCTTGGTTTTTGCTATAGAATCAATTTATACTGTTGTAAAGAGAAGGCATTTTTATTTCCCGAAGAAGACATTCTTTCTCTATATACCACTACTCCTTATGTTGGGTTTTTCATCAAAAAACCTCAGCTCTCAAACCATTGCATCAATGGCTGCAGATATTGGTAGTCCAAGTGTTACCAATTCAGGATCTTCATTGAAATCTGAGTTAGGCATGGTTAATGATACATCAACCATTATAGCTATCGAAGATAATGATTTTTATGCAAAACTAACAGCTGCATATGGAGTATTACAGGATGAATTAATTGGACGTGACTTCAAAATTAGGGGTGAATTTTATTCAGATGAAGAGCAATTCAATTCAAACCAGGGAGTTGTTGGTAGGCTTGTCATTACCTGTTGTGTGCCACATGGACAGTTTATGGGATTTATTGTTCAATGTGAAAAGCCCAATGAGATTAAAGAAGAAACATGGGTAGAAGCCTCAGGTACGCTTGAAATGATTGAGGTTAAAGGTGGAACAGCTCCGGTGATACGAATTAAAAAGTGGAAAGAAGTTCAGCCCGGAGGACATCTGTTTCTTTAAACCCAGATTATGCAATAGGAAGCGGCGCAGAAGCACAATCCTATGCCCATTAAGACTTTCAGGCTTTTCGGCCATATCACCTTGCAGATATGCCCATCAAAACCTTCAAGTCTTACTAATTCA
>JANQEN010000099.1 GCA_028278335.1 Chitinivibrionales bacterium
TAGCAGTGGCCAACGGGTAAGAAAAGTTAAGGAAACCGTCGTTGGTAGCACTGTAGAGATAGAAGAGAAAATCTATCTTGGCGGTGTGGAAATAAAACGAATCCGCAGTGCAGGCTCTTTGACATTAGAACGCTCTGACCTCCATGTGATGGATGATACATCCAGGATTGCTATTGTCAACTATTGGAAAACAGACGCCAATTTACGGGAGGTAGAAAACGCCTCAGATATTGGTGCCAATAAAATACGATACCAATTCGGAAACCACCTTGGCAGTTCCTCCTTAGAGCTTAATGACTCCGGTGAACTTATCTCATACGAAGAATACTTTCCCTTTGGGGGCACCTCTTTTACAACAGGGAATAACCAGAAAGAAGTCAAGTTAAAAGAGTACCGGTATACCGGTAAAGAAAGAGATAATACTACGGGACTCTATTATTATGGGGCGCGGTACTATGCTCCATGGATTGGGAGGTGGTTGAGTTGTGATCCCAAGGTTGAGGATGGATTGAATTTGTATGTGTATGTTAGCAATAGCCCTATTCGGTTTAATGACCCTGATGGACAAGAAGAAAAAGATTCGATTTATAATATAAAACCACAACCTTTAGGTTTAAGTACAACTGCTGTTGATATTGGCCCAACACCTCAACCTAAAAAACCAAGAGAACAAATGGTGCTGGGAGTATTATATGGCAAATCAGTAACTATGCCTGCTTCTAAATATGACCAGGCAAAAAGGGCAGAATACTTTGAAACTCAAATGGTTCAATTCATGAATCCATTTGGTGCTATAGGCTACTTAGGAGCTGCGGTCATTACAAAGGATCCTCAAAAAAGATTAGCTGCATCGCAGGTAGGTTCAGCTGTATTTGGATTAATACCTGCAGTTGGAGCATATAGGCAACGGGCCCAACAAAAACAGGCTGTTCAAAATTATAATTTACGCCCTGAGCCAACCTATGAGGTCCTTAAGCCTAAGGTTGCACCTGCACCGAAAAGGTCATACCCTCCGGGATATACGGATAAACCTCAAGAATTAAGATTGTCTGATTTGCCTCTAAGACCTGTGGGTAGTAACGTTTACTCTATATCAATAAGAGTTCAGCTTGAAAAAGGTAAATTTTATCCTGGGGTAAGTGATTACAAACAATTCCAAGAGGCGAATCGGCAATTGCATTTGGTATTTCAAAAAGATCCTAAATTTGCAAATATGATGGAAAAGCTGTTCCCTGGAATCATAAAAGGGGTTCAGCCGGGTTCCAGAGGTGCACATTCTGGAACTGCCCCAACAAAAGATGTTACTTGGCACCATAATTACTATATTGAAGGTGCATTGGATTTAGTGATTCAATCTCAACACAAATCTGAAGGACCTATCCAGCAGACTCTGCATCCTGGTGGAAAAGGTGGTCAACATCGTTGGGGAGGCGGAAGAAAACGAAGAATATTAGATTAAATAAATGGAGATATAAATGGAGACAAAAATTCTAGCTTTATCTGATGTACTTGTAAATAGCAATTCATTTCCTTGGAATTTTGCTCTTTACTTACCATTTGATGAGAAGTGGGTTACTGGCACAAGATGTGCAGTATTGGATACAAGTGAATGTGGCAAAGATGAAAATGACTTACATTTTGCTAAATCAAATGGATTGGAATATGCAATCGGTATGCAACAAGTTCAAGCAATTGTAGATAATGCAAAGAGTCAGAAAAAAGATGTCGAAATAGATTTATTGTTAGAGGCATTGCTATTCTATTACGATAATGATGCCTTTATATCAATCAAAGAATGATTTTATTCATTAGTTTCTTGTACAGGTCACCTGTACACAGATTGTTCATGGGATTTATACTGACATCTTGGCGTTCTCTAATCCTATTTATCTAATGTATACCAAAGCAATACAATTTATCTACGTGTAAATGTATCGACTGGAGGCTTATCTAAAACCCAATAATCTTCATAGAATAAACTTCACTCTGTGACACGATCGCCCTCGATCGCGTGGGTGCCCTGTATTAAACCGTGTGAAAACCTCACCGTGTGGCACCTGTCCCCCTGGACAGTGTCAAGCACTTCCATCTCAGAAAGTTTAATCTCATATCTAAATCCAAGTACATTATTGAATTAAAAATCAAAGAACTTCGCTTTTTATTATATTTTCTCTATGACTTCATCAATTAAAAAACTAAAGCATTATAATATACCTGGCCATGTGAATGAAATAACATGCTCTTGCTATAAGAGAAGGCAAAATTTTAATGATTCAATTGCTTGTCAATTGTTTATAGAAGAATTAGAAAAATGAGGAGTGGAAATGGTCCTCAGCTTATGCACGAGTAATTCAAACAGGATTAATCCCAGATGAATGTAAGGCATCAGTATATTTGCCAGATGCTCAAAGACAAAGAGTTGGGGCTATTTGAAATAGGAGTAAAGACACTGTCCAGGGGGACAGTTGGCACACGATTGGTCACTTTTAGAAGAAAAACTTAATCGATATGCAAAGCTTCGAAAAGAATTGATTGATAAAGAAATTGAAGTTGAGCAAGAAAAAAAATGGAGAGGGATTGATAGAACTGCATCACAAAAATCAATTGAATTAATAGAAAAGACTAAAAGCCAATATGAAGAATTAATAGAAAAAGCTGAAAAGAAAGGTTATTTTCTTGCCGCAAGAGCACTTTCACATTTTGTAACTGGGGAAGGTAAGAAAATGATAATAGAGCCACAAACCATCAAGAAATTTGAAAGTGTTAGACATGCTGAACAAACAAATAAATTTAGATTTGAAAGGAAAGGTCCCCCCAAAGGAAAAGGTGAATTGCTGATAGAAACAGGGAATAAATTATCAGAAGGTGAGACAAAAATAGTTATAGATTATTGGGAAGGTTTTATTACTTCAAGTTTCGATAAAGATCATAAAGAATTGTTCTATGCTTCTAATTTCAGTACATTGATTTCAATGGGTGCTTTTCAAGTTTCAAAGAAAGGTGATGATATCATTGTGAAGGGGGTTGTGGAGCATTTTTGGTATGATTATTATGATTTTGAAAAGGATATGGGGTTTGATATTGATCTACCATTTGTTGGGAATGTGTTGGATGATCAAGGGTGGCTGCTAGAAAAAGTTGGTGAAGCAGATTCTTATAAAATGGAATCAACATGGAGACAAAAAGTTGAGGGAGTTATTTCCAAAACAATGTTTGGGCATGACTTTAAATTTAATTGGAAGGATGAATAAATTGAAATTTTTATCCACATCATTCTTGAAATTTGTAATCATTTATAGTGTTTTTATTGTGTTTTGTTCTTCGAATCGGTACTGTGTTTATCGCCCTGTTACATTTGAAAAAACAAAATATGTTTTTGGGTCAGATTCTTTAGATGTAACATTTAAAGAGAGTATTCAATTTGTTTTTACTTACTACAATGTCCCTTTCATTCACAGGGACAATAAAATATTTGTTTCAAAAAGAATTTTAGCTGATACTAATTTTATCTATAATTGTACAAAGAAAGCGAATGATTCTTTATGGGTAGAAATGAAAAAAAATGAATGATATTTTTTTAGATAGCCTTGTCTTTAGGGAGAACCATGGTGTAAGGTACCCTATACAAAATCGCCTGTGGTATCTGTCCCCTTAACACTATCCTTAAAGCCCCACAGAAAAGAAAAATTAATGTAGTTTTGGAATTTCTTTACTTTTTATCCCAAGTTTCTTCATGCGAAAACGGAGGGTGCTGGGGTTCATTCTGAGGATTTTTGCAGCACCATGGTCACCTTCAATTCGTCCACCTGTGTGGTTGAGTACTGTACTGATATGATTGGCAACCACCTGGTCCATGGTTGGTAACTTCTTTGGTTTCAATAAGGTTGATGTTCTCTCTTGGGATATTGTACTGTTATCCAATTCCGGGAATATTAAATTGTCGCCCTTTGATAATATAAGGGCCCGTTCAACAATATTCTGAAGTTCACGAACATTTCCTGGCCAGTTATAGGCTTTAAGACGTTCAAGAGAATAATTATCGACCTGTGGAATGCTGGGAAGGTTCATTTCCCTGGCCTTTCGTGTAATGAAATACTGTACAAGGGAGAGGATGTCCTCTCGTCGCATACGTAAAGGCGGAATGTGAATGGGAAGTACATTGATCCGGTACCAGAGGTCCTCTCTGAATGTACCTTCACTAACCATCTTACCGAGGTCTCGATTGGTTGCTGCAATCACCCGAACATCTGCTTCAAACTTCTTGGTTCCTCCTACTCTTTCAAACTGTTTCTCCTGTAACACACGCAATAATTTTACCTGTGCCTCCAGGCTAAGTTCGCCAATTTCATCCAGAAAGAGAGTTCCTCCCTCTGCCCGCTCAAAACGACCGCGTTTTCGCTGGAAAGCACCGGTAAAGGCGCCTTTCTCATGACCAAACAATTCACTTCCCAACAGAGCCTCTGGAACGGCACCGCATTGTAAAGTGATCATAGGTCCCTTTTGCCGGGGAGACAACATATGAATGGTATTGGCGATGACCTCTTTCCCGGTGCCTGTCTCACCCAGCAAAAGTGTCGGACTGTTTGAAGAAGCAACCTGACGTACCTTTTCCATCACATCTCGAAGCCCAAAATCAGCACCCACCACATCAAAACCAGATGTCTGTTTAATATCATCTGATAATGCCCGATAATTCTCCGCTAACATATTCTTCATGCGAACCTGTTCGTCGTACCGACGCACATTACTCATGGCAATGGCGAAGGGTTCTCTTACGCTCTCAAGTAATTTTGCGTCCTTTTCTGAATAGCGATTAAGACCTTCTGCAGCCACAACAAAATAGCCGATCATTTGATCTCTGATTCGGAGCTTAAGTGATAAGGCTGAGCGAGTGGCGAGCTTTGGAAAGGCATGGAGCATGCCAGCCGGTAGATTATCGGGGCTATTAATAATAGAAATATTTTCCCTATCGAATTCTATTTCTTCGGAGATTTGGACATATTCATCATCCATGTTGATCTCAGCGCCGGTTTCATGGCCAAAGGTGTTGAATCCCTCACGCCCTATAGAGGCGATGATGAACAATCGTTTTCTGGCCAAATCAGAGTAAATAAAGCCAATGCCATCTACCAATAGAAACTGTTGTAAGTATTCTAATGTTTGTGAGAGGGCTTGTTCAATATTTAAACTGCCGCAAATTCTTAAGGTGATCTCCTTATAGAACTCATCCGGTCCTATGTTCATTTATAGCTCTCCTATTTCGTAATCTGGTCTTAACATTTAACTGATTCAGCAATATGTTGAGGGGTGCCCTCAATATATTGTCGAAAGTGCTGTGGTTTTAAAATTACATGCAATTAAACCGTAAAATCAACAGTTTTTTTTGGCATACAAATTGTGTTAAGTACAATAAATTATAAAAGCCCTGTGACGCAAAGGATCAATGTTTTTTGAATTTAACAGTAACTAATATGCAAGGTTTACCAAAGGGAGGTATTCATGACCGTATCTAAATGTGTATTGATAATTTTACTCAGTCTATGTATAGGTTTTACTCAGAGCATGGCTATTAGCGGGAAAGTGATAGAATCAGGTGGTGCAGGTATAGAAGGCGCTTTTGTAAAACTTGAAGGAGCGGGAATTATTGACACCACTGATGTTGATGGTAAATTTACGTTGTCTAATGTTGTTAGTATCCATGATCGTAGGCACCAATCGGTTCCCCAGAACTTGTCTGCAAAAATGCGCAATGGCATACTCTTTGTTGAAGTCGCTCAAAGGTCAGAATTGGCAATCAATACTTTTACACTAAGGGGAAAAGCCCTCTCTTCAATTAAAAAAACGATGAATGCCGGAGTACACACCATTGCCCTTCCTCAAAGGGGAACCGGGATTTATGTACACAAAATAAAATCAAGAAACAGAGAGTTTGTGCTTAAAGAGTGTTCCCTTGGAGGTTTGTCAAATGGCACATTTCAAAGTACTAGTGGTGCATCATTTAATACAATTTCACAAATGGTACAAGCCAAGACCCTGGTTACTGATACTATCCGTGTTTCCAAAAGCGGCTACCTTAACAGCCTTACATCGGTTACTACGATGGACACCAGTGGTATGGAGATAACTCTGACAGCCAACGATATTGAATTCCCTAAGGATCTTTGTTTTCATGGTTCCAGAAATGAGTGGGTCTATTTCAGTGGCGTTGTTGAAACGAGCGAAGGAAAAGAGTTTGGCATAATGTTTACCATATTTCAAAGACCTTACTCTTCCATGTTTGGAGTGTGTGATCCCGTGTCAAAGATTTTCCATGACAAACGGCTTTCAGGACAGAATGGAACCGCTGGTAAAACGCCCAGTGGCTATCCGGATATTGATGCCGGGGTCTCTGAGTTCTTATGGGATCCGGCTGATAATCTTCGCATGATTTCCTCTGCTAACGCTTCAGGTGTCCCCATATTCATGGATATAAACATGAAACCAACCATGGATATCCTGTTTCATGGTGAAGATGGGTATATTCCTATGGGTGACAATATTCCCTCCGGCTATTATTCGTTGACAAATCTGCTGCCCACAGGGGGAAAACTGAGCATTGACAACAAGGAACACGTGATAACCGGTGGTCGCATGTGGATGGATCGCCAGTGGGGTGAATGGACCGCTGCAGGATATGCCTGGGACTGGTTTGCCCTGCGGTTTGACGATGGCGGTGCTCTTATGCTTTTCCAATTTCGTGACGCCAGTCAAAATCCAACCTTTGGTAACTGGACCTACCGTGATAAAGATGGTTTGGTCTATTATGGCACTGATTTCAATGTCAAGGCCCATCGTAAGTTCGGAAACTTTCCCATAGACTGGACAATCATGCTACCAAGTCTCAATGCTGAATTTGAAATCGATCCAGTGTTTGATGGTCAGACATTCACTGGTTTGTGGGAAGGATTATGTGAAGTGACCGGCAATGTCGGTGACGATCAACTAACCGGACAGGCCTATGCGGAACTGAATAGGTATTGATTATTGTGAATCCTGTTCGGTTATCGTAACAAGGGAATTGTTATTCCAGCTTGACCGGTACCTGACATAACCTGAATTACAGTCTGCACCTGTGCGTGATTACTGATGTTCCAGGGTAATATGTTATCTCCAAAACTGAGGTTAGTTCGTTTGCTCCTTAGCAATTGACCATTGAGGGTGTAGAGTTTAAAAGTATAATTCCCTTTTGCTGGCGCGGTAATAAAAAAGAGGTTTTCTTTAAGCTTCCAAATAGTTAGTCTCTTATAGGCGGTCGTGCTGTTTGACAAAATATTTACACCCTGGTGACAATAGAGTGCCCCCATATCGACTCGTGTGCTATCAGGATCTTTAGGTGAATTGGGGTCACCGCTATCAATACAGGGTGAGTTTTTGGATAGATGAAAATCATTTTTTCCAGGATTTACAAAGAGAGGATCACTTTTAATATTACCTGGACCGGAAATATCGGTTGAACTGCATGAATAGGAAAGAAAGCACACGCCACCTCCGTCAACATCTATATCAGATGGAACAGTACCTGCGGTGTTGTTAAATACAATATTATTTGCTCCATACAATTCTGCGGATGTTCCCATGTTTAGATATACACCAAGACCGCCGCCAGATTCCTCCTCTGTTTTGTTGTTTACTATAGTGTTATTGTTGAAACCCTTTGCTACAACATTAAAAACTAAGGCACCGGCAGATGACCTTTTAGAGGTATTATTATAGATGATGTTATGGTGAACATTTACATTCAATGCTACTAGTTGAGTATTGTCTGTGGTTATGCGCACCGCGCCTCCGCAGCCCCATCAGGTTGTATTTGAACTATTTCCATACATAACACAATTCTCAACAGTAGCATTATCACAATCGCAGAGATTTATAGCACAGCCACCTTTATCACCTATGTTATTCTTAAAAATGCAATTATTGACAATGATACTACAGTTTGTTGCGTTGATTCCACCTCCGTACATGGCATCGCAATTTGAAATAGTAGAATTTTGCACAGTAATTGAGGCACCATTAACATTGATACCCCCGCCAGCCTTTCCCCAGGGTCTTTCACATTTGTCAATAATACAATGATCAAAGATACTCTGATCGGAACTTCCCTCTAAAAATTGTATTCCTCCCCAATTGGAACTACCCTTGGACACGAAGTGTATCTCTTCTCCCAATGTGCCAACTGCCTTCACCTCACCTGATATGGCCCATGCATAATTTCCGTTATGTTCGAACTTTGTACCCGGTTCAATGGCAAGCGTTTTTCCGTTTTCAACAGTAATATTGCCAACAACTTCATACGTACCAGGACCAAGGGTGCCTGATTGCGGGCCGCTGATAGGTTGCTGACTATACAACACTGTACACATTAGAAAGAAAAGGATTACCAAAAATTTTATTTCATTTAAACTTGTTTTACAATTCATTGCTTGTCTTCCTTTATGGTCCCCTTTTTTATCCGTCAGTGAATCTGCTAAGTATGAAAAGATTTTTTATTAATAATGTTTCATATTGGTATTGGTTAACTATAAATAAATTACTAAAAGCAGGAGAAATAACACACTTTTTCTTTTTGGATTATAAACTTCGTGCATAGTTTTTCATCATTCTTAATGGACTTTTAATAGTTTTAATGAGAGACAAATAATGGTTTGTTATCAAAAATGTGTAAATGTGTATCAATAGTGTATTCTTGAGAACATCTGCTAAAGAGTGGGGAAAAATTATACACTTTTATTGTGCTACTAATCGATTATTCTATCGCCTTCCAAGCTTCTGAAAAACAACCACCAAACCCAATAGAGCTAGTCCGCAACTATAGCCAACGCCTTTGCTCATACTATCACCTATAATTCTTGGATTAAAAAGTAGCATTGAAGCACCAAGTAGCAATGGCACTTCGTACCAACGATTGGGTTTAAGGAATCTTCCCTGCATCACTGCAGTAAAGAGGCAGGCGCCAATTGCGGCGGTGATAAAAATCCAGATACCTTGGAGCCAACTGGTTATTCCAAAGAGAAGTAGCTCGGTGTTAAAAATGAACATAAAGGGAATTATGGTAGTTCGCAAATCGTAAAGAAATCCCTGGATACCGGTTGGTATGGGCTCTGACTCGGCAATCGCTGCAGCAGCATAGGAGGCGAGGCCCACCGGTGGTGTGTCATCAGCAAGAATGCCAAAGTAGAAGCAGAAAAGGTGCGCTGCAATCAAGGGGATGACAAGATTATAAAGGGAACCAATTTCAACAAGAATTGGTGCGGTTAAAGAGGCCATCACAATATAGGTTGCTGTGGTGGGAAGGCCCATGCCAAGGAGAAGGCTTGCGAGTGCAGTTATTATAAGCAGAAGCATGATGTTTCCTCCAGATAATATTTCTACTATCTGAATGATCATGCTCCCAATACCCATATTAATGATGCCCACAATAATCCCGGCTGCTGCTGTGGCAAGTGCCACTGGTACCATATTTTTTGATCCAGTAATACAACCCTGCAATAACACTTTCCCAAAGGTTTTTAGGAGTGTGGCTATTGAAGAATCTGTATCTCTGATGCGCCACTGTTCATAGAGGACAACAGGTATGAGTATGAGGATTGCAGAAAACACGGCCTTTTCAGCGGAGCGGCGAAATACCAGCAGCTCAATCATCAAGAACAGAGGAGGAATAAGGAAATGCCAGCCCTCTTTAATGGTATCCACAAATTTTGGAATATCCCGTACTGCCATTCCCTTAAGGTCAAGCTTGCATGCCTCAAGGTGGGTGATATAAAAAAGGGCGCAGTACGATACTAAGGCAGGGATAGCAGCAGCTTTAACCACTTCAATATAGGGGACATTCACATACTCGGCTATGATAAAAGCGGCGGCTCCCATAATAGGTGGCATAAGTTGTCCGTCCGTACTGGCGGCAACCTCAATAGCAGCGGCCTTTTTAGCAGGATACCCAACCTTTTTCATAAGAGGAATGGTAAAGGTACCGGTGGTGACAATATTGGCAATACTCGAGCCTGAAATACTTCCCATCATACCGCTTGCCACAACCGCAGCTTTTGCAGGGCCGCCGCGAAATCGTCCAAGCAGTGAAAGGGCCAGGGTGATAAAAAAGCGGCCAGCACCTCCAGCCTCTAAGATTGCTCCCATAAGTACAAAGAGATACACAATCCGTGCGGAGACACCTAAGGGAATACCATAGATACCCTCGGAGGAGAGCGAGGTCTGGGTAAGAAATTTGTTGAGTGAAACTCCACGAAAGGCAAATAGAGAAGGCAAATGGGGCCCTAAAAAGGCATAGAGAATAAACAGTAAGGCAATAATGGGTAGCGCTGGTCCCACAGCTCTACGCGATGCTTCAAGTACAAAAAGGACTACCAGGATACCAAAAAAAATATCACGACTATTGGGAATGCCGGAGCGCGTGGCAATGCCCTGCCAGTCAAGCATTAGATAAAGTGATGATACAGCAGCGACAATGGCAAGAAAATATCCAAATCCTGGGATAGAAATTCTCTGAAAAAAGGCTGAGATTTTTTTGGGAAGTCCCTTTATAAGTGGTAGGGAAATAAACACCAGGGCCATAGCAAAGGCCAGGTGGATGGTACGTCTCTTCACACTGTCAAGTATAACCAAGGAGGGAAGAGAAAGTTGAAACAGGGCCCAGCATACTGAAATAACAGAGATGATTTTATATTGAACGGTGGTTGATTGTATCATTGAAACCGCTTTAGTTGGCTACTCCTGAAGTAGGCTTGGGTTAATAAGTTCTATGAGGCCAGCTTCCTTATAATAGCGGATGGCACCTGTGTGCAAGGGTGCACTCATACCTTCGAGCATATTCCTTTTTGTTAACACTGTGTAGGCTGGGTGAATAGTCTTAAACTCATCTAAGTTATTAAACACCTCTTTGGTGATTGCATAGACAATATCCGTGGAGGTGTTTTTAGATGTTAGAAAGGTTCCCTTTACACCAAAGGATTGAATGTCTTTCTTGTTTGATGCGCCAGGGTAGAGCTTCATGGGTATGGTGGCATGGGTGTAGTAGGGATATTGATTTACCAGGCTGTCAACACCAGGACCAACAAGGGGTATCAGGGTAACCGGTACTCTTCCTGAGGTTGCCTCTTTTATATTGCCACTGGGGTGGCCAACCGTGTAAAAAAATGCATCGATGCGTTCATCCTGAAGAAGGCCCGGCGCTTCTACTGCTTTAACGTATTCTGCGGCAATATCCTTTTCTGTCAATCCAAAGGCTGCCAGAGCATCCCGTGAATTCTGGAGTGGGCCTGATCCGGGATTGCCAAGATTGACCCGTTTACCACGAAGGAGCTGTGGTGAGGTTATGCCACTTTTCTTGGATGCGACTAGGGTCACTGATTCAGGGTGGATAGTAAATATGGACCGGAGGTCTTTACAGGGGCCCTGTTTTTCCCACTCTGCAACACCGGTATATGCTTGGTATTGTCGATCGGATTGCACAACGCCAAAGTCAAGATCACCGGCAAGTACGGCATTGACATTGAATACTGAGCCAGCCGTGGATTCAACCGTCGCTTTTATGCCATAGGTTGCAATCTGCTTATTGATCATCCGACTAATAGCACCACCGGTTGGATAGTAAACGCCTGTAACTGCTCCGGTTCCGATCGTCACAAAGACCGTTTTTCTTTTTGCCTTACCAGAGCCACAGTGAATAAAAACCAGAGAAAGTGCAAAAATATAGATATACTGTATAAGTGATTTGCCATGCATTGAGATCCACCATGCTGTTGAGGATTTTCTAAGCTATTAATGATATAGAAAATAGCTCTCCCTAATTGCATTATGCAAAACAATGAGAGTTAAACTTCAGATGCAAACATTGTAGAATGTATCTATAGGTTGATATTATGAAATCTCATGCCTTGGAAATTTTAAACCAATGACAACTCTTTTTAGAAGTCAAATAGCTATTCTGAGCACACTGGTCATAGTTACTTTTGTTCAGGGGCAAACCAGATATCCCGAACTTCGGCAAATCGATAAGGATTTAATGCGTGCAGCCATGTTTGGACCAACCAAAGAGACTATTGCCCTGGTAGTAAATGAGAAAACTCGAAAAATCGAGGAGAAGAAAGAGCCGGCCTTTACAAAAACCGTTTCTGATTGTATTAAACAGGGGGCTAACATCAATTGTCAGTATCAGAACGGTAGAACACCATTGATGATGGCAGTACAGTTCAACAATTGCGGGGCTGCAGAAATCCTTATTGATAGTGGTGCCCACGTTGACCTTGTGGATGTTCAGGGTAAAACAGCCCTCATGGTAGCCTGTGGTTTAGGATTTGACAATTTACGCATCATTAAAAAGCTTATTGAATATGGCGCAAATGTAAACCACCAAGATAAGGATGGTATGTTTCCATTGATGGCTGTGGTTGGAACAAGTCGGGAATCATTAGTAGAATATCTGGTAAACAGTGGTGCTCTGATAAATATGAAAACTACGGATGGTTATACTGCATTGACATTGGCAAAAAAGTATCGATTGAATACTATGGTCACTTTGCTTAAAAAATTGGGTGCTAAATCAGAGCTTAAATAGAAGTAGAAAGGGAGAAAGAACTATGCAACGTAGTGAACTGCTTTTAATAGTTATTTTGACAAGCCTGCTATTTTGTTCCAGCTCATCAGAGAGAGTTAAAAGGTCCGGTGATGAAGAGGCGGATAAGACCGCTTACTTTGTGCTCTATAATATTCGCGATTTAAAAAAAGTGCCAAAACTAAATACACCCTCTGCAATGATTACATTTATCACTTCAACTGCAGGTTCGGCAACTATCACACCACCAAGCCCAAAGTATGAACCTGATGCAGCACAAGCCTATCGTGGCCCGCGCCCCTCTGAGAATTTTTGGATTCAATCTGATCAGGTGCCTCGCAATTCATTTTATAAAAAGCACCTCGTACTTTCATCCTCCGATGCTGAAGGTGTGATACGTGCAACAGCCTATACCGGGGGAAGTAGTGAGCCATTTTATGTATGGGAATGGCAATTTGATAACCTTTAGGTGTTAAAAACTGAATGTGACTTAATATCCTTGAGTTGCATCTATTAACCCCTTTTGAGTTTGTCTCTCAAAAAGACCAAAATATGATAAACAAAGACCGTTGACCTAAATCTATTAACCTCTAAAGTGTTTGTCTATCAAAAATGGCATAATTTGATAGACAAAGCTCTTTGATTCAAAAAATGTATTATATTGAATGAAGAACAATTACTTTGAAATCACAACACCTTCAAGAATTGAGTTCATTGCATTCATGGTGGTGTTTAAGCAATAACTGGCTAGCGTTTTTTGCCTAGCAAAGTGAATCTTTTTTTGAAAATGACCAATGTATCGAACTGCATAAAAAGGAATCAAGTATGTATGCTACCTTAACTATAAAAAGAATCATTTCTATTGTATCTTCTAGCTTCTTTGTATTAATCGTAATTGCATTTAGTTGCAGCGCTCAAATGTCCTTAAATGAAATCATAGATGCCCTTGATCAAAAAACACCAGAGCTTGAGTTGATAAAGCAGATTGAAAAGCGGAAGGTTAACTATTACTTAAAATCATCCGATTCAGTCAATTTAGTGTTTCATGGTGCCACAGATGCTATTCTTCATACTATTGAAACCCATCGAAAAATTACTAAACTGCCTATAAAATTCAATGGGTGGAAACCCTTTGGTGATATTGCCATTGCACCATGGAATAACAACGCCATTGTCTATTGTAAGGGTTTTAGTATGGCCTATCCCGGCTTAACCACAGCTCGATCATTTTTTGTGGATAATCGAAGGACCTTAGTGGTTAAAGTGGAAGATATCAAGGCCTCAAGCTTTTCAAACGAAAATAAAATGCTTAAGGTGTTTGTCTCGGACTCTAATGTTGCTCTCTGCTGCATAGCCGATTCACTTACAGCATCAGATGATCGAGAGTTTGTCCTTAAAAAAGGTGGGGAGTTTCGTTATCGTATCCCTGAGTCACTTATCAGTAATGGGTCATTAATAAAACTGGGTCTTCAATTTGGGCCCGGGGAGTACAATACCTTTAAGGTCTCTGCCTGGTTTGAGTAGATAAACCTCTATTGTCAGATTTGTTTGATTTTTTTACACCACCACATTAATTTACTGATAAATAGTTTGTCTTTGGGTTGTCTATACTGTGTTGTTTGTCACTTTGAGTCATGAGAATAAAGCCAATCTAAGGTTCTGAAATTAATCGGTTTTACCAAAATAGTGAGCATTGTTGTATATAATTGTCTCATTATTATTTGTCACATTTTATTAAGGAGGCCCTATGCTTAACTTAAAAAAAACGGTGTTAGTGTCAATAACCACAATAGCCATTATCCTTTTTACTGGTTGTCTTCCGCCACCGGTAGTCATTGATATTACCGCAAAGAACAAGGTTGTTCTGGTAAGTTTTGCCATGGATAAAACAATCAGCGCTGTGGGAGGAGAGGAAAATACTGGACCAGGCCTATTACAACGGATTGGTAAGAGCAAGGAAGAGAGCGATAAGAAATTTTTCAAATATGAGCAGGAATCTGTTGATGCAATGTGGCGATTATATAAAGAGAATATCAAGTCATCGCTGCTTAATGCAAGCCTAATAGAATTTGACGAGGTGATGAATAATAATGATTATCAAGCGTTGACAAAACATGTTCCCAAGGTTGTTATGGGAAAGGATATGGCCACAGGCAGCAGTATGTTGTCACCGGAAAAGATGAACTATGTGTCATCCTATGATACAGACAAACTTGATTCCTTGGGTCGATTATTCAATGCAGATCTTCTTGTACTTGTTGATAATAAAATCAACTATGATTCAAGCCATGCAACTATTTCAATAAATATCTCACGAATCAATGTTATGTCTACCATCACCCTTTATGAACCAGGAAAAGGTGAACTGGATCATGAAACCTTTAAAGCGTCCAGTGACGAAAAAGTAAATCTATTATTGGGTGTGGCAAATCCGAAAAAATATGAAGCTGGAGTTATTTCTGCAACCAATAAATTATTTCCCAAGATTGAAGCATATTTTAAAATGAAAAAAGAGAGAGCTGCTGAGCAGGCAAGTGTTCAAACAGAATAATCTTAGCTAGGAATACTAATGTTTTAGAATAAGTGGCAGAGAAATATCTCTGCCACTTTTATTTAGATTACTGGGTGATAAGGATCTGTTTGCTGATTACTGTTGTACCGATTTGTAATCGTATAATGTACATACCAGAGGATAATGCTTCTGTGTGCCAATTGATATTACCGTTGCTAGTCATCATTTTGTTGGTGAGGTTAATCTTTAGTCGCCCCTTCATATCAAAGAGCTTTAAGGTTATGTCTTTTTTATCCTTGATTTGAGAGAACTGAGGAATGGTTATGGTTAGATTGTTTCGAGAATAGGAGCTGGTCATGGTGAGGGCTGCATTTCCATGGGCTGGTTTGTCCTCAATACCAGTGGGATTATTTTCATTGATAATAAAGAATGTGTCCGATTGACTTGGTTTATCATCGGCCATGTTGAGGCTGTCTGCCAACCATTTCTCCAGAGCCAGTAAAGCGGTCATAGAAGTGAGAATTCGATACTGCAAGCTGGTGTTAAGGGCCTCTTTTTTATCAGAAACAAGGAGATCATTCCTGGAAAGAATGTTGTCCACTTTCAATCCAGCCCAATAGTCGGACACTGTTGGAATAGCGGTCAGATTATCTCTCACTCTGAACGTTTTTGAGAATGTGTGCTCCTTTCCATCTACCACGCCATTCATTTCAATGTTCATTGCCTTTGATTTATAAATTTTTCCCGTATAGAGACAGGGTATTCGTGCATAGATATTATCCTGGGAAGGCCCGATTATATCATAGGGAAATCGCACGATAGGATCGGAAAAAGTTACCTTTGCTGGATAAATTTTCTCTGAAAGGTAGTGGGCAACGCTTTTTAGTGCTGAGCTAACAGGGGAGTTACCATTAAATGGAATAAGTGCCCCTGGAGTTTTTGACATGATAGTCCTATAGGCTTCAGTGATAAAGCTTCTTCTGTTTGGTTGAACACACCAGAATATGCTTTTTACTTTAGGTAGTTTTGTGATTATGTTCTTAATTTGATTGGTTACTAAAAGAGTGTCATACCAACCATAATAGGAGTGATACTGTTTGTCAACAACAAGAATTATTAGACTGTCCTGATTTGGTACAGTTGAAAGGGCAGAATCAAGGGCCTCTAAAGGTGATCGACAGCCACCTGGAAATGATGCAATGGGTAATGACTTGTCAATATACTTAGTTACCTTAAAATAGGTATCGCTGTTAAAGGGAACCAATGTCTCTTTAAAGGTAGAAATATCTTTATTATTCATTATTACATTAAACTGATCACCCTGTTGAAGATGATTATTTAAAAAATGTGCAATATCTGCTTTATCTTTATGATAGTTATAAAAGCTATTTGCGTTTGAAGAATAGGTGTATTTATAACCTGGGTTAATCCTGTTGTTTTCATTACCTTTTCTATAACGTCGAAATAGCATTGCATTATTCCAAATAATCAAGACCTTTCTTTTCCTTGGCTTTTCAAGCTTAAGAGCTTTACCTGGGTGTAATAGGGCGGTAAAAAAGGTTTCACCATTTTTGTCTTTAGAAAAGTTGACCATATATCCCTTGGAGGCATAGGAGTGGTTGTTGATATATACTGAGAGTGGATGAATAGAGTGATTATTATGGTCGATAAACTGAATCCGAGTGCCTCTTGGCACACTTATGATATTAGCTTCACCCTGATTGTTGGAAAAAACAGAGACATCTTTTTTAGCGACATTATGGAGCATTGTATTTGAAACAATATCCTCGGTTGGGAAGCAGGATGGTGAGGTAATATTTAGGGGGATTGTATGGAGTAGGTTTCCTGCAAAGGGAGTGAGAATTGTGGTATAGCAGATTTTAATAGTGCGCTCCTGGCGCGGCATAAAGGGAAAGATTTTAATGGTATAGTTGTCGGCTGTACCATTTTTCTTTAAAAGGGCTGGATCAATTCTTCTATTGACTATGTTTTCATAGATAATAGTCGCATTCCAAGCGCACTTAAGATATGCCGGCTCAGGTTTTCCATTTATCCAAAGGTACATTGAATCAATAACTGCATCCTTGGGCAGGTCAAAGGTAAAGACCGCTTCCAAGCTGTCAAATTGTGAGTTGGAGAGCGTGTCTTTGATGGAAAGCGTTACAGCATTTCGAGCAAACAATCCCTCAATGGTTGCAGTGAACTCGACCTGGGTAATTTGGGCATCCCATTTTCGCCACCCGCGAACATCTTGGATGTGCAATTTGTTAGACCAGGTTATTTGTACTAAGGTACAGCATACAAGAACCCCTAAAAGCAATTTTTGGAACATGTAACCCTCCCGGCTTTGGTAAAAAGTGTGGTTGTCACTATAATGATAAATCTTTTAAAGGGGCAGATCTTCTGGAAAAGAGGGTGAAAATGGAGAAACTGTTTTCTGTGAGAAAACAGTGAAAAAGTGTTACATTTTTATTTTTGATTAGACCAATTTTAATGAATAGGAATTGATAATACTATTAAATTTGGGGGTTGCTTTCAATTCAGATTCTGATAAACCGAGGATTCATTGTACGAGAAATGCTAAGAATCTTAATAATTGCATTAAATTATGCGTCTTAAGGTTAACACTACAATTGTAACTCATAAGTTAAAGGTATTTTCCGTACCGTTTTATAACATTATTTGATGTTTATTTTTTCTTGATTCGCTATGATGGCTGTGGTATTTTTGAGCTGGCCTCTATCATCATGATAGACTGCAATCAATAAACCATTATTTATCATCAAAAAAGGAGCTCTCTTATGCTAAAGAGACAAAATGTTTTACTACGGTGCCTTGTGCAGGCAACCATATTGGGATGTATCCTGTTTATGAGTACCCATGCTGTTCCGGTCAATGCTGGCTTTGCCGATGTTGTTGTTGGAGATGGAAAACCCAGTCCTGGTATTTGCGAAGATGAAGGGACTGCGGTTGGATTTTTTAAACTAACCGAGGATATGGGTATGCCAATCAATATGGATGTGCAGGTAGTTTTGCCTGAGGATATGCCCGAGTGTCTTGCTATTAGTCACTTCGGTGATTTTTATGATGAAGGTTGTTGGGACCTGGTTAGTGAGGCTGGATTTTATATTGTACCCCTTCGTTCTAGTATGATGGCCAATCGGATCATTGATGTGGACGCACACAATGTGCAGTGCTCCTTTGATGCTGAAACAAAAGAGATTAGTGTATCCTTTGATTATGTTGAGCCTGGTGCATACTGTGGATACAAGGGTGCCTATTTTTTCAAGCTTATTGTTAACCATAATCCATGGATAAATGATGGCAATGTTCGCTATGCCCTCAATCCGGATACCCGTGAGATTGTTGTAGAACCATTGGTCACCCTTGACCGCATTGATGTTCATGCAACTTCTTTAGGTCGCAGTTTCAATAAAGCTTTAACACTGGAAGAGGATGGTACCTATCGCTGGAGCATTGCCCCCAATGTGATGCCCGGAGAAGAGCTTTCAGTTTTCTTTAATTATAATGTTGCCGGTGTTGGTCATGATACTCCCACAAAAACCTATTCACTTGAAAATATTGAAGCAGCGTTCCAAACAAAATTGGCCCGGGTTGCCTTAGAGACTCCCAAAGCTATTACTGTAAATCCCAATGTGGATTATCGCACTTATTACATCCATTATTCAATTAATGGTGGTGCTGTTATGCACTACGAGGCTAATGATATTTATGGTTTTGGCAACAGGGTTTATAAGGGTGTTTATATCAATGCAAACCCCGGTGATGTTGTGTCATGGTATTTGACCATTCTTGAAGATGGTGTCTCCTATGACACGCAAACCTTTGAGGCTATTTACACTGAGTAAATAGAAATTATCTGAGGTTTAATAAGAGTAAAGTATAAAGGGGGTGGAATTCCACCCCTTCCTAAAGATTTATTCTATTTTATAAATTTCACCTTTCTAACTATAGTCCTGTCAGCAGTCGTAACCCTGACCAAATGTATGCCAGTGGGAACTGAATTTTCTAATGAATGCCACGTATTGCAATTATTTATGCGACTCTTTTCGAGAATTTTACCCCTAATATCGACAATCAGTAAGGTGTAGTCCCTTGCAAAGGGAACATGGATCATAAAAGATCCATTTCTAAAACCGAAAGAAACTTTTTGTATGATTTTTTGATTGTTAGTACATATCGGTACACCTTGATTCAGGCCTACAGTGCACCCTTGCAGGATTTCTTTGTCATCAGTCTGGATAAAGGCTATCAGTTTGCATCCCTCTTTCTTCCATCCTGATTTTACCGCAAAGCTTCTGTTTTTAGTCACACTCTCTCCAACAGCCAAGGTTATGTGTTCACCTTTTGCATCGGGAAGCATATCACGTACTGTCCATGTTTTCCGCGGTTTGCCACTTAGGTCGTTTACAATCAAATATTCTGTCAGACCTGCATGAAGCATGGCGCTAATTTCAGAATTAGAGGTATTCGTGATAGTTATTTTGACAGCGCCCTGGTTTTGTGGGCAGCTAGATTCCATAACAATGGTTGCAGGGCTGGCAACAGCCCGTCTGCTTTCATAGGTGCTCCTGTGTTGATCGTAGGAGGGGTAGTTTGTTGAACTTTTTTTTCCATCAATATAAAAACGGGGCTTGCGACTATCTGCGTAATATTCACGTGTTCGTGCTCTATGTTCCATCGTAGAGAGGCTGTTCCCAATTTGGTACGTCACAAGGCACAGATTGTCTCCCTCTTCATGCTTTAACTTGTCCAACGCCGCCGCCGGCGGATCACAGGAACCTCAAGTAATGCTGTCAAAGTGTTCAAAAACAACAACTCGCTTCGATTTGGCTTGATTATCCGCAAAAAGAGAGATCAATAACAGAATGATCATTACGTGGGAAGTGTTAGTTTTTTGTATCATATTATTCTCTAAGAAAGCTATTGATTGGTTTTTACAATTATTTTTTTTGCAACAGGTTGGGTATTTATCATAAACTGCGAATAATAAATTCCCTGAGAAACAGGTGTGCCAGAAATACTGGTACAATCCCATTGGAGCGTGTGATAACCCTTTACCATATTAGTATTCGACAAGATTGACTTTACACAGCTCCCTTTTGTATCAAACACATCTATTGAAACTTTAGATTGTTCATTCAGTCTCAGGTGAATTGTTATTAAACCTGGGGATGACTTACAGTACACCTTCACCTGATTAATTGGATGCATCTGAATTTGTTTTATGAACCCAGTATTATCTTTATAGTGAATTCTTATCGGTTGCATTCCCTGAAGACTTCCTGCACCAGTTAAAGTACGTGCTTCTAAAGTCCTGCCCCTATCCGAGTCAAAGTAGGACATTATGTCGCCGTCATTATTTCCCTGATAAATGATTTCAAAAATTAGCCCACTGGATCCGTTGTATTTAAATGGTGGCTCAAGTTCAAAACCATACCATTCATCTTTTGAGAAATTCGCTCGGAATGTTGGATTTGCATGTAACACTTTTGGAGTGTTTCCCGAGTAATTGTCATCCGGGGTAGTGGATAGTATTGATTTTTCTGAATGGCATAACTTAACTTCCAGGTTATAAAATTCATCACCTGAACATGCTCTAGCCGCCAACATTTGAAATTTTGTTATTTCTGTACCGGCTGTTAATTCCTTTATCTCGCTGTCTAATACCAAAACCTGGTAGCGCATAGTTTTAGCTCAATGGCAAAAGGGTGAGGACATACTCATCCCTGTTTTTTCGCCAACCTCAATAAACTGAGCAAGGCAATGCCCCACTAGTAACAAAATAAGGTTGAGCGTAGCTACATAACTGTTCATTTAATTGCCTTTTTGTTGAATTAAAGTGAATGTAACTTGGCTTTCTAGATTATTATGCTAAGATCATCTCTTTGAATATTCTTAGTAGCTTTATGATATTACAGCTATTCCGAGTCAATATGCTGGTTTTGACAAGTGACAACCTATGAAAGAATTGTTCAAATGCGATTAGAATTGAGCGAATTCGTTTTCTGAGGAGAATAGAAACTGAAGCATGAACTTTATAAAAATACGTAATTAAAGTATATGAAAAGTTTGCACACATACATACTCCTCAACTTTTACAGCACTCCCCTTTAATCACTCTTATAAATATATAGCAAACTGTACACAAAATGGACAGAGAAGGGACAATCTATATTGTAATGTAGGTTCCACTACCAGTAAATATTAACAACATTTAGAAATTATACACGATATGAACGTACACATTAAAGTGCTGCTGATATATTCATTTCTAATAGCGAGGTTCCAAAATAAATATTTGACGATAGTATCAAAATGTAGAGTAGTAGGTATTCTCAATGAAACCATTTTCAATTATGGCTGTTTTTAAAACACATTGGAATTTTGTCAACGTAAAAGACAGAATTTTCCCTTATACTGAATTCCATCACATGCAATTATGAGGGTATACAAACCAGAAGGGAGTTGTTTTATACCACAGGTAAAATGGTTGTTACTGATTACTTGGTCTCTCAGTTTAACTGCTTTTCCGGTAATCGTATACAAAGAAACATGCATTGATTTATTATTAAAAAATTGTGGTATAGGTGTAGAAACATGGGTGGTAGTCAATCGTATGGATAAATTATTGGTTATATGCTTCCTATTCGAAATGATTGGTGTGTTGGATTTATAATAGAGTCGCATTGCCATATCATTCCCTAAAAAATCACCAGTTGGGGAAGAGAGGTTGTTTTTAAAGACACACCGCTTGGTTCCATTTCCCGCATGGATAGAGATGCTACCCTTAGGATTATCGTAGCTTAGCTCAATAATTAAATTGCTTGTGCCATTGTATTTAAAGGGTGGATTAAATTTCCAACCAAACCACTCCTTTGCTACTGTTGAGACGGTCATTGTTCCTATCGAGTAAACCAATTGCGGCGTATTGCCAGAATAATTTTCGATAAAGGTGGTGCTGATACTTCCCTTGTCCGTATGTCCCACATGGATCTTAAAGGAGGACCATGATTGGTTGGTGGTGTTTTCAGCAGCCAGAAAATTGAAAGATGTTATCGTTACTGCGCCGGGCATTTCATTTGCGTTCACAAAACCTTGGAATCGACCTGCATTGCCTCAGGTGCAGAGCGGTTTGTTGACGCTTGAGAACCAGTTGCTCCCAATATCAACATACTCTTGGCCTATAATCAGAGTCGTAAAAAATAACATGCTTAGAGCTGATTTGAATAAGTGCATTGTAGCTCCTTATAATAATTATATAATAGTATAGCGACGTTCAATCCAGAAGTATTAATAAAAATGTAATAGGTTTAAGATGAGCTGTACTGTGACCGGTGGTTAAGGAACAGGTAAGAGGCGTATACATAGCTACTCCTCAACTATTACAGCGCTCCCCTTTGATCACTCTATTAATATAAACAATATTGTGTTAAAAGTGGAAAAAAAGCGATAGGAAGCTGGTTATTATAGGTTCCAATCTAATTAAAATGACTACCTTTGAATGAGCCGATTCATCGATAAAACCAAGTGAATATAATGAAAAAATAGCACGCCTTAAATTGATAATCGGTTCCATTTTAACCTTAAAAAAGTAATACTATTTTTCATATCTATCAGCTGGGGGCACAAAATGCAACCCAGGCGTCAGCTTAATTCTTCGAGTGCTGTTGAATATGTTACCTCGTCGCTTAGCTCTTGGAATTCCTTGGTTTTTTTTAGATAAGTGCATTTGTAAATAGGGATCAATTATTTTTCCTCTCATTTTCGATTAGTAATTTAGCTTAAAAAGTAGTAGAGCAAGAAATGCACCTTTATACAATTATCATTGTCCTTTGTTTAGACTTATTAATTGGTGATCCCTATTGGCTACCCCATCCAATCCGATGGATTGGAGCGTTGATTCAGAAGATGGAACAATTGCTCTTTCCAAAAAGTCGTTCTAAAAGGGGTGAACAGATAGCGGGGATCGTGCTTGGGGTTGGTGTGATTGGCATAACCGCAGGTATAACATTTCTTCTCCTTTTTATCAGTAGCAATGTTTCATCCTTTCTTCGAATCGTCTGCGAAATTGGAATCGGTTTTTATTGTCTGTCAGCGCGCAGTCTTGCTGCAGAGTCACAGAGAGTGTTGGGGGCATTAAGGAACAAAGATCTTGAGGAAGCTCGAAAACGATTATCTATGATTGTCGGCAGAGACACCGAGAACCTTAAAGAAGATGAAATCTGTCGTGCGACCATTGAAACCATTGGTGAGAATATTGTCGATGGGATAATCTCTCCTCTTTTTTATTTTTTCCTTGGAGGGCCGATTGCAGCATTGGCCTTTAAAGCGGTTAGTACTATGGATTCGATGATTGGCCATATCAATGGGCGTTACCGATACTTCGGTAGTTTTGCTGCGCGTTTGGATGATATCCTCAATTTTATCCCAGCTCGCATAACAAGTTTTGTGTTAATCCCCCTAGCAGCTTCGATTACTGGGCTTAGGGGAGTAGCCTCGTTAAAAATTACTGCTCGTGATAGACTTAAACACCCAAGCCCCAATTCTGCCCATGGTGAAGCAGCACTGGCTGGAGCACTAGGAATCCAATTGGGGGGCACCTCGACCTATAAGGGGGTAGTGTCTGAAAAACCTTTATTGGGTGATCCAATCCGCAATATTACAACAGATGATATCAGTAAAGCTATTAGATTAATTTTTGTTGTTACTACCCTTTGGACCATGGTAATTCTATGTTGTCAAGAGCTGTTGGGGATCAAGCATATCCCCTTTTCCTTTTTCCTGGATGTAAAATGATAACACATGAAATCACTGATACTGCACCGATTCAAAAACATGGCAGCATCCCTTATGGAGAGCTGCGTTCTTTGGGGATTTCTCCCTCCCAAATAGTGGACTTTAGTGCAACGGTCAATCCCTATCCTCTGCCAGAATCAATAAGAGACCGTTTCACTTCGCTTTTACTCTCCTCCTATCCAGACCTTGAGTGTAATGAGGCCCTTGAATCTCTTGCAGAGTACCATGCAATCGATAGAAACACTATCGCACTTTCTGCAGGAACAACCGAAATTATTTTTGCCCTTCCACAACTATTTTGCCATCCCTGCCAGCTTGCTCCGACCTATGGTGATTATCGGGCTGCCTTTACCCGTAAGAAGATAGATCTTAAGGAAATTCCCTATCCTAAAACAGAGTCTGATTGGATACGTACTAAGGAGAGTTTATTACAAAATCAATACGACCTTCTAATAATCTGCAACCCCAACAATCCCAATGGCCTTTATGTGGACAAACAGCAGATAGAAACTCTCTGTGTACAATTTCCCCATATGACAATTTTTGTGGATGAAAGCTATCAAGAAATGAGTCTTAATTGTAAATCAGTAAAATCTCTACTTCATACTTATCAAAACCTAATGATCATAAAATCATTGACCAAGCCCTTTGGTATTGGTGGGATTCGGGCGGGATATGCGCTATCCTCCCCAAAAAGGATTGCCACAATTAAAGAGCTACTGTTGCCGTGGGGTGTCTCATCGATTGGACAGCAGATCGTTCCCCTCTTTTTTCAAAATCTGGCTCACTTTGCAGCCAATTGGAAAGCCATTCATGAAGAAAAAAAACGACTCTGTACAGGACTGCAAGAGCTTGGATTTGAAGTGTGGGCTAACCAATGCCCTTTCTTTTTAGTAAAGACAGAGAATTCAACTAGGCTGAGAAATACGCTTTTAGTCAAGCATCATCTTATTGTGAGAGATTGCACATCCTTTGGGCTTGCAGGTACCATAAGAATTATGCCATCCCTACCAAAGCATAATGATTCTCTTTTAGAGGCAATGGCGCTCTATCGGTAGTACCTTTGGTGACCGCATTCTTGGTCTTTTTAGCTGCCATTGGCCCCCAAGGCTCATCCACCGCTAGTATTTCCAATTACCTTGTTACCATAATGGGCTGGGAATGGATATGCTTATTTGCAATCACTTTGATAATGTACAATCCCGGAGCTACCTCAACTGGAATGGTATTCCATTTTTGACTACCTTTTATCCGAGCCGTTTTGATACACTGGCCCTGCAGATTGATCAAAGACACCTTGTGATCGCCCTTATATGGTGATTGTATATATAGTGATCCTCTTAAGGACTTAACAGTGATATTCATTGTTTGTGTTGATTGAGGTTGGATAAGGTGTGTTCCCTCATTGACACCAATCTCTTTGCCCTGGATAATTTCCTTATCATTCTTTTGTATGAAGGCTATGAGTCGGCAGTTTTCTTTTCTCCAATTGGATTTAATAGTAAAGGTCCGCTGCTTAGTTGTGCTCTCACCTGCAGCAAGCGTTATAGATTCTCCTGTGGCATTGGGAAGCATGTCTCGATTGCAATCTTCTGTGGAGGGTTGGTTGCTCCATGAGTGGGGAATTTTATTTTCGATAACCACCACATGCAAAGTACCATTCACCGAACTCTGGGATGTGTTGGTGAGAGTAATTTGTAAAGCACCCTCATTTTGAGGACAGGATGAGCCCATAGTGATGGCAAGTGGTGATGGCTTAGCTAAACGACGTTCAACATTTGCTTTAATTTTGTCATATTTGTAGGGTTCATTCAATATACCATCACCGTAGCAGGTTGGCCAGTAACCCACGCTATAATAGTCTTTCCGGTTTTGAGTCTCCTGAGTTTGAAAGTCGTCATAGCAGTAATTGATGACAATTGCAACGTTATCTTTATACTCTGATTTTATTCTCTTTAGCGTACCCGCCAGTTTATCGCACATACTTCATCTGCCATGGGAGGAACTGTATGTGTCAAGAACGACAACCTTGGTTTGTGCTCCCACAGAAAAAATCAATGCCATTATTACTAAGAAGGCCTGCCACTGTTTGTTTTTCATTTTATATCCTCCCATACTTTAGATACAAAAAATGTTTGTAGTTTGTTAACGTTTAAAGAGAATTTTATTGGTATAGGTGATAGAACCTTGCGTAATTTTATACAGATAGGTTCCATTGGATACTTGATTGTTATGTTTATCAAGCCCATTCCATATGACTGAATAGTTTCCTGGTGTGTGATAATTACTGGTTAACGTTTTTACTCGTTGACCTGCGATGTTAAATATAGCAAGTGATACATAACCGGCTTTTGGTATGGTGTACTGAATGGATGTCTTTGATGAGAAGGGATTGGGAAAACATTTGTGAGATGTTAAATGATAAAATGTTTTCAAAGGAGGGGTCTGAATGGGAACAACACCACCCTCCTTGTATACTGCCACTCCCCCATAGGTACCGATCCACATATTATCCTGTTTGTCAAATTCAATAACCCTAACCCCATCGTTAGGAAGCGGTGAATTGGATGTGTTTAAAACAGTCCATTCATCAGAGGGGTTAATTTTAATCATACCACCGGGCTGGACAGCACCAATCCATTTATTTCCAAACCGGTCCTTTTTTATTTCAAGGATATAATTGTTTGCTAACTTTGAATTGTCCGTATTGTAAACTGTCCAGTTTGTTCCATCTAAATGTCCCACCCCACCTTCTTTGGTGCCAAGCCAAACACTTTGAGGATTATCAACCATTAATCCCAACACTCTATTGTCAGGAATGTCTGAATTTGATTCATTATACACAGTCCAGGACGAGCCCTTAAACTTTGCGAGACCACCATAAAAGGTTCCTATCCAGGTGTATCCCTCGGTATCAAAGGCAAACTCCCAAACATAGTTGTCGGGCAATCCTGAGTTGGTTGTATTGTAGGTAGTCCAGTTTGAACCGTCAAAGGTTACCACTCCTCCTGCATGAGTACCGATCCAAATTTTTCCTGAGACATCGGTTGTAAGTGCCACGATTTCATTATCAGGCAAGTCGGAATTCTCTGTTGTGTAAAGAGTGCCATTGGTGCCATTTTTCTTCACTAGGCCTTTGTTCGTGCCTATCCAAACACCACCATCGTTGTCAAGAGTCAATGACCGGATAGAGTTATCCGGTAGTATAGAGGTATTTGAATTAAAGAGAGTCCAAGAGGCACCATCGAATTCAGCCAGAAATTCTAAGGTGCCAACCCATACATACCCATTATCACCAACAACCATTGTAGAAACAGCATCATTAAATAGAGGGGTGTTTGACCGGTTATAAATAACCCATTCTGGGTTAGCGTAATTGGTTAAACAATATAAAAGAACAATTAAGAAAACTAATTCGATTTTTGATTTTTTGTTTCCCATGAATCACTTCCTTCTACTGAGTATGTTATTATCTATTTAAAATTATTTTGTGTATTGAGTTTCTTAAAGACGATCCATACAATTGTATAAAGTAAACACCCGAAGCAAAGTTACTGATGTCCACATGTATAGATGTCACTTGATGAATATGTCTGTTGTAAAGGAGTAAGCCCTTAGAGGAGAAAATATTCAAATGTTTTTCACCCACTCCATTGATGTTGATCGTAATCGAGAGTCTATTGTCCTTTACTGTTATCAGTGATGAACTAATTTCCCTATGAACTTTATTTGATTTAATTGGTGTTGGATTTTGACCAAGATAAATCATGATATGCGGATTAACACTGGGGCGCTCACTCCAGATCATATCAAAGAGACCATCTTCGTTCCAGTCTGTAAAGCAGAAGCGAGGATCCGATTCAGGATCAATAATAGTACCATTAGAAAGTTTAAGTGTGTCTTGGCTTGTAAATATTGGTGCTGCGTTGGTTCCGACATTTTTCATAAAGTACATTTTACTGTTTGCCATGCCCTCACAGGTAATAAGGTCTTTTTTACCATCCCTATCAAGGTCCTCAACCTGTATGTAACATCGATTATAGGCAATGGCATTTCCATTCAATTCTAATTTTGAAAAAGTAGTGAAACGATAGTTTGTAGTCGATCCAGAATTTAAATAGAGTCTAATCCCATCAGTGCCTATTCCACTGCCAACAAGCAGATCAAGTTTTCCATCTTCATTCCAATCGACTACAACTACAGAGGAATTACTATGAACTTTTATCTCTCCATTTGCATCATGAATTCTTTTACCAGATTTTAATGTGCCGTCGCTGTTTCTTTCATAAAAGTTGACAAATCCTGCTCGCTCACCTAATAGGAGGTCTTTCAATCCATCTCCATTTAAATCCTCAACCTGAGGGCTACCAGAGCCTAAACATCATGTCGGCTTAAAGGTAATTCGTTGCCCACCAGCCTTTAAATACGAACGTGATGTAAACCGAGGGGATTCATTGGTGCCGGTATTAATCAATAAGTTTACCCAGCCACTATCGTACTGTCCGGAGATTAAGTCTTTTTTTCCATCACCATTCCAGTCATGTACGCAGGGTGTTGAGTATTTGATCTCCCCTGGAGTTCCATTGATGGTAATCACGCCACTTTCTTTAAAAGCGGGTAAAAATGCCATGCTGGATGAGCAAAATAGAATGAGACTCCAGAAAAAACAGTTCATCGGATTATTCCCTTGCTAAGAGTAACAATGCTTGAACAACAATCTTCTTTGAAGTGTTTGCTTTTTGTGTTCTCATAGAGGAGAATACAAAATCTCCTAACAACTCAAAGGACGTTATTCGAATGTGCCAATCTCAGAAATATTGAATAATAAATAGCTAAAAGCTACTTGCCCGACACTATAAATATACTTACAAATTTTGAATATTGTATGTATGATGAAAAGTTATTTAGTAAACATTAACAAGTGGCTACACTATTTCGGTCTATCATACAAAAAATGGGATAATTGATCTCCAATATCTTTTGATTGTATGCCTATGGGGTAAAGTGTTTACTATATATTTACTTTTTATTTCCATAAATATATTTAACATATTATAATTAAAACTATTAAGTGTTTCCTGAAAGAAACACTTTTAAATATTGCCTAGTGTCTTTTTACAATTTTTAAGGTATGTTTAATGAGTATGGACTCGCAGAGTGAACGAAAAATTTGTATCCCCAATTCGGAGGCGATTGACCGTCTCTTTCAGTATGAGGACTATCGTACCTTTTTAAAGGACTTCTTTGAAGAGCAAAAGCAGTTTAAAAAGATGTTTTCTCATCGCTATTTTGCTTATAAAGCGGGATTTTCCTCTTCTAGCACTGTTTTAAAAGTAATTAAGGGGCAAACCAATCTTACCGATCAATCAATAAAAAAGATTGCCAAAGGTATTGGCATGGACAACTTTTCGGCAAGCTATTTTAAAAACCTAGTCCATTTTAATCAGGTAAAAAATCCCGAAGAAAAGAAGAAATATCGAGAAAATTTAAATGCTCTTAGAAAAAGAACATCCTTTTACCATATTAATAAAAACCAGGTGACCTATTTTGAGAAGTGGTATTACCCCGTGATTCGAGAAATTGTCCATTACCATAATTGGAACAATGACTATGCTAAACTTGCATCATTGGTTAGACCCCCGATTACTACCAAACAGGCAGAAGAGGCAGTCCAAGTTTTAATAAACTGTGGCCTGCTACAGAAGGATGAAGCAGGAAATATAAAGCAAGCAGATACAGTGCTTACCTCTATAGATATTCCTGCTGTATATAAGAGGAAGCAACGTAGAGAGGTCATGGAGAAAGGGATTGATGCTGTCGAATCTTTATCACCAGAGGAGCGTCATCTCTCTTACACAACCCTGGCGGTCAGTGAGAAAACCTATCAAGCAATCGAGGAGTATCTCAATACAGTTCGATTAAATATTCTGGATATGGCAGTTAAGGATTCCAGTGTTGAAAAAGTCTATCAGCTCATTTTTGAGCTCTTTCCCTTTTCAAAAAGATTGAAGGGGGATGAAAAATGAGATTAATCATATTTGTGGTTAGTATTGCGCTTTTGGCAATCTCCTGTGCTAACATGTCTGCTGGTGGTGGGACAGACAACCCCAATAGTTTTACCGGTGTTGTTGCCTATGAAGATGGCTCTATTGCTTCAGGTGCGGTAGTGAGGGTTATTCATAAGGATGATTGGCTGTTTAATATAGAGCAGGGCCTTAGTGTGATTGTTGACAGTATGGTAGTTGATTCAACAGGATGGTTTCTGTTGGAGGTACCCGATACAGGAAAATACACCATTGAAGTGGAAGCCCCACGGGGAGGTTTATTACGCTACGGTCAGCGTCCTTTTCAAGGGGAGATACTTACTGTTGCACCTTGGATTCATTACAGTGGAAAAGTAGAAAGCACGGAAAAGCCGGAGGCACTTCTCTTTGGTTCCAGCAGTTTTAGAGCGGCAGTCAAAGCGGATAATTCCTTTGAGATAGCCCGCATTCCTCAGGGGACCTATCCGGTTATAACGCTTACCCCAAAAGGGGGAGCGCTGGAGTCACAATTTCTTGAAATGGTGAATATTTCCGGGGACGGTGCTTTACAGGACACCTTGATAATAGTACCAGACACTCTACTGGTGGATGATTTCTCCTTTGGATTCTTGCATACCAGTCTTGGTACCATGTCCAATGGCTTTTGGTATGATTTCTGTGATAAGTACGAGCCCTTTGGGGGTAACTCTGATGTAATTTGGGATACTATCAGTAATGGAGCTGCATGGAATAAGGGGCCAAGCTTTCTATGTTATATACAGGTCAGAGAAGGTTTTGACAATCCCTTTGGTGGTGTTGGTTTCTTTATCGGGAATTATGACACCTACTACAATTTGTCAAAGGTTAATAAGCTTGTCTTTATGGGAAAGGGTAAGGGTACAATTCGTGTTTCCTTTGAAACCCATGCCCTGGATACACTTACCAATAACACTGGGCATTTTGGAACGATTGTTACCATGCCCAATACCTGGTCTCCCATAGAAATAGAGCTGGATTCCTTGACTCTTTCACCGGAATCTCAAGCTTATTGGTTGGGGTATACCTGGGACATGGTCTCGGATAGGGTAAACAGGATTGAGTTTGGTGTGTATGGGACACTTGCCATTCCAGGCGAAACTATAGAATTATGGTTGGATGATATAAAGCTAAGCGATATTCAACTAAAGGATTTAAAATAGTAAGCATACAATCGTTGGTACGTTGCGTTCCCGGGAAGTACCATCGATTTATGAATTGCACAGAACACTGTTCAATGGGTCTACCATTTTAAACCGGGAGTTTAAATGAGAAGAAAAATAGCTGTTTCACTAATCACTATCATATTAGGCCACTTGTCTCTATTTGCCTTTGAAATATCTTTTTCAATTAATACTGAGAATGAAAGAAAACCCATCTCACCCTATATTTATGGGACAAATCAGCTTCTTACTGAAAGTGAGAACTGGTCTCTTCGACGCTCTGGAGGTAATCGCTGGACCGGTTATAATTGGGAAAATAACGCTTCCAATGCAGGCTCTGATTGGAATCATAGCTCTGACAGTTATCTTGGTGGAGGGAATATTCCCGGTAAGGCAATCACTGATCGCCATGAAGTAAGTATTGCTGCCAACCGTGCATCCTTAGTTACTATACCCATGGCCGGATATGTATCTCGTGATAAGGACGGTACTGTTACACAAGCCCAAACAGCCCCATCAAATCGATGGAATAAAATTGCTTTTGTCAAACCAGCTCCTTTTGTAGCCTATCCAAATCTAACAGATAATATTGTATACATGGATGAATTCGTGAATTTTTTTGTTACAAAATATGGGAATGCTTCAACTGCTAAGGGTATCTCAGGCTACAGTTTAGATAATGAGCCTGCTCTCTGGGTGGAAACCCACTCACGACTTCACCCTGAAAAGGTGCGATGTGTTGAATTGACCGATCGATCCCGTGATCTTTCTGTAGCAATTAAGAAGGTTGATGAATCTGCTGATATATATGGTCCGGTACTCTACGGATTCAATGCTATGACCAGTCTTCAGGATGCTCCTGATTGGGACAGTATACAGGAGGTAAATAGTTATGAATGGTTTGTCGACTATTATCTTGATATGATGAAGAAGCACTCTGATGTTGCAGGAAAGCGACTTCTTGATGTCTTTGATATCCATTGGTATTCCGAGGCAAAAGGGGACAACCGAATCACACAATCAAACGCGACATCACAAAAGGACAGACAAGCCCGTGTGCAGGCACCACGCACCTTATGGCACGAAGGATATATAGAAGACTCCTGGATTGGTCAATGGGGACAGGATTTTTTACCCCTAATTCCGGCGATTAAAAAATCTATAGATACCTATTATCCAGGAACAAAAATAGCCTTTACTGAATGGAATTATGGTGGCGAAGATGATATTTCCGGTGGTATTGCCTTTGCCGATGCTTTGGGTATCTATGGAAAATATGGGGTCTACACTGCTGCCTACTGGCAGCTGTGGAGCTCGACCAATTATTCCAGCGCTGCTTTTAAGCTTTTTCGCAATTATAATGGCCAACAGGGAAGGTATGGTTCGATGTCAGTGCAATCAAATACTGAAGATTGGGAGAAAAGCTCTATCTATGCAGCCCAACAGAGTGGAACGAATACTAACTTGCATGTGATCCTCATTAACAAGAGCTTTACCGAATCTATGGATGCTACAGTTTCTGTCACCTCTCCAATATCTTATTCATCGGGATCTGTGTGGGGGTTTGATGCACAGCAATCGAATATTACCCAGTTTCAAAAGATTGAGAACATAGAAAATAACCAATTTACCTATTCTGTTCCGGCACTATCAGTTTACCATATGATACTATCACCACAGGGATCCACCATATTCAATTCTCCAGGTGCCCTATTTCCTAACAATAGGTTTACCATTGCAGAATCTTCCTTTGGGAGCCTTCGTTTCTCAGTTTTCCTGCCAAAGGCTCAACAGGTAAAAGTTGATCTATTTGATGTTCAGGGACGATTGGTTGAAAATCTTTACAAAGGCTATATGTCCGCCGGTTTACACAGCAGGACCATGACAACCCAGAGCGCATCAGGGATTTATATAGCTGCAGTAGCAATTGATAGTGAAATGTTCCATCAAAGGATTTCTAAACAATAGTTTCGATTATCTAATAGTAAGGAATAAAAAATGAACGCATATCGCTCCATAATCTTTTTTAATATACTGTATCTGGTACTTTTAACAGATCTTCCCTATGCGGCAAAGCTTGCTAAGGTGGGAGTAATTGATCAAAATGTTATTATGGTTCTTCTTAAAGATGGTGAGGTCACCCATCGCGATGATGGTATTGGGCCTAATGCCTTTACCAATAACTATCATGAGGAAGATATCGACACGATAAAAGAGTGCCGGCCCTTCTGCAACACCTCAGCAGCACAGCAGGCCTCTAACTGGACCCTCACCGCAACCAATGATCCTGACATTGGCTCCTCTGGTGTAAATCCAAAAAATTGCTATCGCAAAACTAAGCTCAATGGTCATGCAGAGCGAGCCTGGCAGGGAAGCGACTTTGCCTATGAGTCAACCTATGAACATACTCTGTTTTTATGCTTTTCTCAAACGCTGAAACAGGGTAATACCTATACACTAAACATTGCCGGATCAGTAAATGCTGACAAAGAGAGCCACACCTTTACCTATGATATATACAAAAGTGTATCAGAGGCAGTCCATGTAAACCTAGTTGGATATCATCCTGATCCAACTATGAAGTCGGCAGACCTTTTCCAATGGGTGGGGGATGGTGGCGCTCGGGATTATTCGTCCTTTGAGGGTAACAAAGTTTTTCTCTATAACACAACAACAAACCAACCGACCGAAGTGGGAGTTGTATCCTTTTGGAAAAAGAGTGGACTTGATGTGGGGTGGTATAATCTAACCCGCTCCTCAGTCTGGAACGCAGACTTTTCGCAATATACAACAACAGGCACCTATCGTCTTGCTATAGAGGGCGTGGGGTGTAGTCAGGATTTTATCATTTCTCAAGAGGCCTATTTTTATCCCTATATGGTTTCAACCCAGGGATTTTTCTATATGCGTATTGGGCAAGATAGTACTGGTGGGATTTCTCCAGTACCTCGACGCCCCCTTTATATACCGGGAGAGTCTCCATCAAATACGAAAGTGTATATCACAACGATGAATCCCTTTCATCCTGAGTGGAAGACATTTTCCAGCGGTGATGCCTGGGATAAACCTGACGATTGGGCACGATTTAGGAAACCCGGCAATCCGATGAATAATAAGGCGATGGGTGGCCATAGTGATGCCCGTGATTGGGACCGTCATTTGGGGCATATATCAATTATTTATGATCTGCTTCTTCCCTTCTACCTAACCAATGGCGTACTTAAGGAGGATAATCTTGACATAGCGGAGAGTGGTAATGGCATCCCCGATTTACTTGATGAAGCGCGAAATGAAGTTGATTTTTGGCTCAGTGCTCGCGATGGGGTAGGTTATTCTTTTGGCTTGACCAATCCAAATAAAAACAACGAGTTCTTCCAGGCCGGAACCTCTACATTTGCTGCTTGGGCAAATGCAGCAAATGCAGCTATGCTTGCTGACTGTTATCGAATTGCTGGATTAAAGGACCTCATGGAGGAGTATCGTGATAGCGCCCTTGCTGCCTATTCCTATGCCAGCACACAGGCAGACCAAATGTTAGACCGATCACATGAAATTGGAGATGCCGGCATTCGTGGTCGGGATTTAAAAATGATGGCCGCAGCGTCGCTTTACAATATTACTGGACATCGGCCCTTCGAAGATAGCGTAAAATTATTGAGTATTGTTACAAACAGCAATTCTGCTTTGGTCGATGAGCGAACAACTACCCAAACATGGGCTACTGCCCTCTATCTGATGACAAAGCAACCGATCCATTATCCACAGCTTCATGCACATATGCGATCCTCGGTTATTGCCCAAGCTAAGACAAAGGAGGCAAACCTTTTTGCTACCCGCCCCTCTAGGCGGAGCACACCCAATAATTTTGGCTACTTTCGCTCCTGTCAAAATGTACACCATACCATCATAGCCCATGCTGTTGCGCAAAATAAAAGCGATAAGACATTCTTCAGAAAGGCGCTCGTGCTTGAGGCTGACTACAGCCTTGGAAGAAACACCTTGAATATGATCCAGATGACAACCGCCAGCACACCTTTAGAAAACAAACGAAGCGTTCACTACGCCTATACCTCTGGGCATGACGATGGAACACCGGGTATGCATCCCGGGCATACACCGTACTTTAACTTGGATAACTGGATGTCACACTTAGCCATGGGGAGCCCCTCAAGACTTTACCAGAAGTGCTATCCCCAAAATTTTAAAACAACCTGGCCAATTGACGAAGGGTATTTTGACACTAAATATGTATGGGCTCACAGTGAATTTACTCCTCGACAGACCATGCGGGGAAAAATGGCTCTCTATGCTTACCTCCATGCAATCCGAAATGAACAGGGTTCGTCCATCTTTGCAGATCCTGGTCCCTATCACCCTAATCAGCGATTCTCCTTTGACAAAAAATCGGTTGTCAGAATTACCCTGTTTGATATGAAGGGACGTATGATTCAGTCATCTTGTGACTATACAACTGCATCAATTTTAAGTAGACATTTATCCTCTGGTGTCTATTTCATTGAATACAGATTGCGTAATGGAACAATATTAAAATCGTCTTATGTTAAGCTGTAACTATATTTGCTTTGCCTTGTTAGTTTTTGAAGCCAGAGAAACCATTCGAGCCAGTAATTCTATGTTGAGTGATCTTCTACAATAAAAAACAACCAAAACTTTTTGCTATAGCTGAAACTTTGTGGTATATTAATAGAAGTTTAAGCTAAAGGTGAATGTATGTATGTGCGAAAAGACTATATCAATTGGTTGGATAAATATTTAGGTACTCCACTTATAAAAGTATTGGTTGGGATGAGGCGTGTTGGCAAAAGTACTTTGCTTCAGCAGTTTAAAGAACATCTAATCAATGAACGAGGATTATTACCTGAACAAATTCTCTACATTGATATGGAGATCCTTTCAAATAGAGATATTATTGATGAGATTACTCTTCAGGACAAAATTGACAGCTATTTTAAGAATAGTCAGGTTAAAAAACTTTTATTTATAGACGAAATACAAGAAATAATGAACTGGGAGAGGGTTGTAGTTAGTCTTCTTAAAAATAGAAGTTTTGATATATATATTACCGGTTCCAACGCTCATTTACTATCCTCTGATCTTGCAACCTATCTAGCTGGTAGGTATGTAGAAATGCAAATCTATCCTTTCAGTTATAAAGAATATTTAGAGGTGAATGGGAAAACTGAACATGATGAAGGTATATTTCAGCGGTATCTTACCTATGGTGGCTTTCCTGGTCTTATTCATCTACCTCAAGAAGATACAATAATTTTTCAAACTCTCGATGCTCTTTATAATAGCATTATCCTCCGTGATATTGTTGAACGATATCAAATTCGCAATATATCTCTATTAGAAAATCTTACAAATTTTTTCTTTGATAATATTGGAAATGTAGTGACAGCCAAAAGTATTGTAGATTATTTAAAATCCCAACGTATTAAAGCTTCTGTTGAGTCGGTTCAAACATATATGGGGTATTTAGCAGCCTGTTTTGCACTCTTTAGGACTCGGCGGTATGATATAAAAGGAAAACGGTTCCTGGAAATATCTGAGAAACATTATCTTGGAGACCTTGGGCTTCGTCATGCAACTCTGGGCTATAGACCCAGTGATATTAATCAACTTCTTGAAAATGTTGTTTATTTATCTCTTCGGAAATGGGGTTATTCTGTTTTTGTTGGCAAACTGGATAATCTGGAAATAGATTTTATCGCTGAAAAGAATCAAAATCGATTGTATATTCAAATCGCCTATTTAATAGCTTCTCCAGAAACACGACAAAGGGAGTTTGCACCATTGTTAAAAGTTAAAGACTCCTATCCCAAATATGTGTTAACAATGGATCCTTTGCAGCAGGATGAAAGCGGCATAAGACACTTTTTTATTCCAGACTTTCTATTATCAAATAATCCCTAAATATAGGGAAAACTATTTATATTTTTTCTACACTAACCTTTAAAAAAAGAGTCTTAGATTATCATATAGACCTTTTTTTTGCAGTATCTCCATAGAAACAATCTTTTTATATAGTAATACTGGGTTCAATTAACTCAACTTCTCCTTGGCATGATCCCTTAGTCGATTGGCGCAATCTGCCAGTGGCGTGGCAGGTAAATTGCTGTATATTTAGAGTAGAAATAAACCTAAATATCTCAGTTGAATGTGAGGAAAATGAGATTTTAGGTTAAATATTTGAAAATCAAAGGAGGTTAAAAATGGCATCGATACAGGGAAAAACAGCCTTAGTTACTGGAGCGTCTTCAGGGATTGGTGAGTCTACGGTTGAATTGTTACTAAAGGCAGGTGCAACAGTGTATGCTGCTGCCCGCCGTTTAGATAAGATGAAGGGGCTTGAAAAAAAAGGAGCCAAGCTTATCAAGCTGGATGTCACTGATGAGGAGTCAATGAGTCAGGGTGCTATCGCAATTCTTTCTCAAGAGGGCTCAATCGATATTTTGATAAACAATGCTGGATATGGCTCTTATGGTGCTATCGAAGATGTTCCGATTGAAGAGGCACGCCGTCAATTCGAAGTTAATATTTTCGGTCTCGCCCGGTTGACTCAGCTTGTACTGCCAAAAATGCGAGAAAATCAATATGGCAAGATTGTCAATATTTCATCCATGGGTGGAAAGATTTATACCCCCTTTGGCGGGTGGTACCATGCAACAAAACATGCTTTGGAAGGGTTTACTGATTGCCTTCGTATTGAAGTTGAGCAATTTGGCATTGATGCTGTGGTTGTTGAGCCCGGTGGCATTGCCACAGAATGGGGAGTAATCGCAGCGGATAACTTAAAAAAGACCTCTGGAAATGGCGCCTATGCAGAAAAGGCAATTAAAGCAGCCGATGGAATGGCTCAAATGTACACTGGTGGAAAGCTATCAAAGTCAGAGGTTATTGGTAAGGCGATTCTTAAGGCTGTGACCGCAAGAAAACCAAAAACACGCTATGTAGCGGGATATATGGCTGCGCCAGTACTGTTTTTGCGCCATTGGTTAAGTGATCGCATGTTCGACAGAATTGTGAAGACAATGGTCTAAAGAACAAATTTTATAAACACATTTTTAAACCCAGATTATGCACATAAGGAGCTATAGATGATATTCAAGGCAATAGGAAAAATGATTGGTGATACAGTACTCTATCCAGTAGAGCAGCCCTTTCCGAAAACACCAAAAGATTATGGAATTGGCTATAGAGATGTTAAGTTTCCCACCAAGGATGGTGTGACTTTATCAGGATGGCTGCTCAATGAGCACGCAGAAAAAACAGTCATCATGACCCATTTTGGTTACCGTGCCAATAGGTTTGGCTATCAGACGAAGTACCAGCCCAGATTGACAAAACCCTATAAAAAGGAGGTTGAATTTGTGCTTGTGGCCAAGCGATTGATTGATGCAGGATATGCAGTGCTTATGTATGATTTAAGAAATCATGGCCTTAGTGGTAAAAGTAAACTGGGTGTTGGAACTGGTGGTTATGACGAGCGTTTTGATGTACTCGCTGCAGTTGGGTTTGTTGGAAGCAATAAGTCAACAGCAGGTAAACCAATTGGTTTGGTCAGTTACTGCATGGGACTTAATGCAACCTTTTATGCCTTTAGTGAAGACGATGAAGTCTTCACTAATAACAATGTACAAGCACTGGTCGGTATGCAACCCTTGGGAAATGGCGACTTTCTTAAAGCCTATGGAATTAAGGGAGCAATTTATCGCCATGCTGATGCACATTATAAAAGGCACACTGGCATTCCACTCGATTACCCTATCACACCAGCAGTTGAAAAGGTGACGGTGCCAACCCTGTTATGTCAAGGACAAAAAGATCCCTGGACCAACTTGGATTTTATCAAAGAAGTATACCACAGACTGCCTATGGAAAAGGAAATGTATTTTATGGAAGAGCCGACCCATCGGTTCGACGGGTATAACTGGTTTAATGACCATCCAGAAAAGATGCTTGGGTGGTTTGAGAAGCATCTAAGATAATCTGAATAAAGGAGGCTGTATCATGAGTAAAGAGAGATGGACATCCGAAGAAATTCCCGATCAAAAGGGAAGGCTTGTTATTGTTACGGGTTCAACCAGTGGACTGGGCAAAGAGGCTGCCCGGGTTTTTTGCGGTAAAAGAGCATTAGTCATTTTGGCTGTTCGCAATGTTAAAAAAGGCGAAGCGGTTGTTTCTGAAATCAAAAAAGAGTATCCCGATGCAGAGCTCATGGTGCGGATGCTCGATCTTTCCAGTCTCACATCGATTAAGGATTTTTCTGAAAAGGTATTAAAAGATTTTGATCGCTTGGACATATTGATAAATAATGCCGGTGTTATGATGTGTCCCTTTTCAAAAACCGAAGATGGTTTTGAAATACAGATGGGTACAAATCATCTGGGTCATTTTGCCTTAACAGGGTATTTGTTACCCTTGCTAAAGAAAACTGAAAATTCATGTATTGTGGCCACATCGAGTATGGCTCACAAAGCAGGAAATATTGACTTTACCGATCTGAACTGGGAAAAAAGAGCCTATAAAACCATGCAAGCTTACGGCGACAGTAAAATAGCAAATCTCTACTTTGCCTTTGAACTGGCAAAAAAACTTGAGACTACTGGAAACAATCCTAAAGTTACGGCGGCCCATCCTGGTTGGACTGCCACAGAGCTACAGCGTCATGCAGGACTCTTTAGTTTCCTTAACAACTTTTTTGCACAAGATGTAGCGATGGGAACCTTACCAACCTTGCGTGCTGCCACCGATCCTAATGCTCAACCGGGGGACTATTTTGGTCCGGCAGGTTTGTTTGAGATGCGTGGCTACCCGATAAAAGTACCTTCAAACAAACGCTCTCATGATAAAGCTGCAGCGCAAAAATTGTGGGAACTTTCTCAGGAGCTGACCGGTGTTGTCTATTAATTGTACAGTGAGTATTACCTCATCTTTGAGAAAGTTTTATCCGGTGTAAGGAGTTGATAATGATCAATACCAATGGCTTTACCGTTAATCCTGGCTGGCGTGTTTTAATGGGTGACTTGGGCATCAATGTAACCAATATATTACGGCGCGCTGGTCTTCCCGATGATCTCTTTAATCGGGAGAATGCCATACTGAGTACTGATGAGTATTTTCGCATGTGGAAAGGAATAGAAGAGGAATCCAACGATCCACTGATACCACTCAATATGGGGAAGATTATTTCGGTTGAATCCTTTGATCCCCCGATTTTTGCTGCCTTTTGTAGTCCCGATCTTAACACGGCCCTTGAGCGAATTGGTCGGTATAAAAAACTGGTGTGTCCCATGACATTGGACCTTGAAAGAAAAAGTGACAGCACCACGATGATTGTTAAGTGGCTTGACAGCACCATAGAAGCTCCGACCTCTCTCTATGCTGGTGAGCTTGTTTTCTTTGTCCAATTGGCACGCATGGCAACACGAGAAACTATCTCGCCAATGAAAATTATCACTCCCAAATTACCGGATAAGCTAGACAACTATGTTGCCTTTTTTGGCACCCCTCTTGTAAAGGGGGACAAATTGAGCATCACCTTCTCTGCCAGAGATGCTTCTCGCCCCTTTCTTACGGTCAATCAACATATGTGGAAGTTTTTCGAACCAGAGCTACAAAAACGCCTCTCCGAGCTTGACAATAACGCCACCATTGCTGACCGAGTACGGGGAGCGCTCTTTGAACTCCTTCCCAGTGGCGATTCTTCTATTGAGTCAGTTAGCAAAAAACTTGGCACCAGTAAACGGACCCTTCAGCGCAGGCTTTCTAGCTGTGGTGAAACTTACCAAGCTGTACTAAACCGAACACGAACTGATCTTGCCTGCCATTACTTAGAAAACCCAGAACTCTCTGGTACAGAGATCTCCTTTTTATTGGGCTTTGAGGACCCCAACTCCTTTTTTCGTGCCTTTCACTCATGGACAGGAAAGACTGCTGAGCAGGTGAGAAGAAGTGTAGAAAATAGTCAAATGGCTTGATTAAAGAAACTAAATAGTGGATCAAACCACTTCTATACCTTACGGTAACCTCTAAAAATTCATTTCCTATTACGGCTGGCTGCAAAACGATTTAGGTTTCGTCACATTCAATCGCCGAATCGCAGCGAGTTCGCCTCTTTCATGTGCCTCTCCTAAAGATTTTTCGCTCAGCCTCAGGACAAAACTGAATTATTTGAGGTCACCTTAATTATGACATGAGTATAAAGTCATTCTGTGAATTAATAATTCATAGTATGTCATTGTTTTAAGTGGCATTCTAAGCTGTGATGATAATCCTTAGTGTCCATATTTTTGCGATGTGTACATTAACATTATACTTTTTTCAAGAATGGTGTACGGAAAAATTTACAAATAGTATAAATATGCCGATTTATGAAAATAGTTGTATATATTTAGAGATAGGTTGGTTAAAATCAGCTTAAAAATTACGATTTAGCCAATATCGACTTGTTTATTTGTAAGTTAACAGCGCGATTTTTATCAAATTAAAATAGGGAGGAATACATGAGCAAAATTGTTCAAAGCAGCTTGGTTGCGTTGCTCATGATCTGTGGAGCCTTTTCACAGATCGAGAATGTCCAATTCAAGGATCTCAAGGGTAAGTCGTGGGATTTGTACAATATCCTTGACGAGGGAAAATTTGTTTATATCTATTTCACCTGGAATGGATGACCGAGTTGTTCACCGGCGTCGCCGAACAGAATGTGGGATAAATATAGCTGTGATAAGTGCAACAATTATCAATTATTATCTATAATGGCAAACCACTCAGATTCAAAAAGTGCCTTTGAGAGTTGGATCCGAAATAAGGGTGGAGCACGATGTGTTTCAGTCTGTAAAGATGAGGGGGGCAAGTCTCTTACCGAAGCCTGTGGTAATGGTGGTTGGGGAGGGACATCCTTTTTTATCAAACCGGACAAGTCATTTAAGAAGTACTCCTCCAGTGATATCTCTAGCAATGGTATTCGTGAGCATAATTGTAATAATGGTGATATTTTAGCACCAACAGTGCAAATCAACTCTCCTTCAGTGGGAGAGGTGTTAAAAAGTAATGTGGACTACAACATCACCTGGAAAGCCACCGACAATATTGGGGTTGTGTCAAGAAAAATACTATTTAGTAAAGATAATGGCTCAAAATGGGAAGCCATTGATAGTGCTTCTGGTAATACCGGTACTTTTACGTGGACAGTGCCAGAGATAGATTCCAAGGAGTGCAAAATCAAGATTTATGCATATGACAAAGCAGGCAACAGAGGACAAAAGGAATCGGGTGTCTTTAGTATCGAACCAGTCTCATCAATCGAGCTTTCAGATATGAAGCAATTTGATCTCATTTCGGTTCACAGGACAATCAACGGCTATTTTATCTATGTTCCTCACAGCGGAGTGAGTCGTTTGGCAATTTTTGATGTGAAGGGCAAAAAAGTGTTTGATCAAGTAACCTCTATGGATAAGCAGTATTATCCCTTGCCAAAAGATCAGTTATCGGGTATGTACTTTCTCAGAATAACAAGTGAAAAGAAAACTATAAATAAAAAAGTATGGTTTATTAAATAAGAGGGGGTACTGCCTCCACGGCAAAGAAGGCACTCAGTAGTGAAGAGGAAAGAGATACCTGTTGTGGCAAACGACCTGTCTTGCCCGATTGTAAAACAGGGCCATTACGACATACAGGCGATCCTTTCTTCTTTACTCTGAGGAATCTGTGTAAATAAAGCGTCCTAACTTTACAGTTTTTACTAATAAACAATTTCCTTAAAATCGTGGTTGCTGGTATAGTGTTTTTTGAACCAACTATATTAAGCTTTGCAAAATAGATTTCCTTAATGCCTATTCCAATATCTCTGTTTTACATTATCCCAGATTATGCAATAGGAAGCAGCGCAGAAGTACACCACGACTTTGACCGGATGTACGCTTGGGAAGTAGCCTGTAATCCTATGCCCATTAAGACTTTCAGACTTTTCGGCCATATCACCTTGTAGATATGTCCTTCAAAACCTTCAAGTCTTACTAAATAATAATCTTGCACT
>JANQEN010000183.1 GCA_028278335.1 Chitinivibrionales bacterium
CCTGGTGCGGCAACTACCAAAAACATGGACCAAAGAAAATACTCAGTAAATTTCCAATACCATGGATATTCTTTCCAATCAAGAAATACCATGAAATCTGCCAAATGTGATTGATACACTCCATCAAGACCAATCTCACGCATCAAGTACATACCAAATGCATAAGCACCCAATGCAAAGAATAGACCCTGAGCCAAAGAAAGGACCCCTGCATACCCCCAGAGTAGATCCATTGCCACAGCAACAATGGCATAACACATAATCTTACCAATGAGAGTTACGTAAAAAGTAGGAATATACAGCGCATGATCCGCGGGTAACGCGATATGACATATTGGTACCGCCACAACTGTTATCAGGGCGAAAAGAGTCAACGCCACCCAACCCTTGCGGCCAGTAGCAGAGAGAAAACGAATTACAAATGGTGTACGAGGAGTATTAGCCATAATATTTTTAGTCGTCAGCAGTCCTACCTTTAAGCGCGAAGATCCCCTGTGGCCGCTTCTGAATAACCATGATGATAATGACAAGTACCACAACCTTGGCAATTACTGCACCTAGTCCACCTTCAACCAATTTTGTGACGATACCTATCCCCATTGCCGCCCATACTGTACCTGCAAGTTGACCCACACCACCTAGCACCACCGTCATGAAACAATCGACGATCCAACCTTGGCCCATTTCCGGACCCACGTTGCCAACTTGTGATAAAGAAACGCCGCCTAAGCCTGCAATCGCCGCACCAAGGGAAAAAGCTACCGTATCTATACGTGCTGTAGGCACACCCACACAACCAGCCATCGCACGATTTTGCGTCACAGCGCGTACGAATAATCCTAACCGAGTGCGATTGAGTAACACCCACACCAAAGCAAGTACTAATATGGCGAATCCAATGATTATAATGCGGTTCCAAGGCAGATCCACATTACTCATCACCTCCACACTGCCCGATAGCCAAGATGGATTAGCAATTTCCTGATTAAACGTACCAAAGGTAGAGCGTACTGTTTGAATCAGAATTAGCGATATACCCCAGGTAGTAAGCAACGTTTCAAGCGCTCGGCCATAGAGCCAACGAATAACCGAACGCTCCATAATGGCTCCAACAATTGCCGCAACGAAAAATGCTACTGGAACGGATACAACTATATACCAATCAAAATACTCGGGAAAATGATCACGAAATATATCATGCACTACGAATGTCGCGAAGGCCCCGATCATTAGCAACTCACCATGAGCCATGTTGATAATACCCATAACGCCATAAGTAATGGCAAGTCCAAGTGCTGCCAACATAAGTATGCTACCCAAACTTATGCCAGTAAAGATACGAGTAACGGTCTCACCGATTAAGAGTCGTTGCTCAAGCGAAGCTAACGACTTTTCAGCTGCAGCCCGTACTCCACTATCCGCCTCATTAGCCGGATCTGTCATCTCGGTGAGCTTTAATTTAATGTCAGGGTTGTCGCTCTCTCCAAGCTCTTTCACCGAAGCCAAACGTACGGCCGTATCTTCACTTTCGAGACCAATCATGGCACGTATCATCGTTACGGTAAGTTTGATTTCAGAATCCGTTTCTTCTTTTAGAACTTTATCGAGAACGGGCAAAAAGGCAGCATCCGCTCCTGAGTCTTCAATTTTAGTTGCAGCATCAAACCGTGTGTCGCGATCAGGATCAAATAATTTTAATACTTCCAGACTAGTATTTAGCGTACGACGCACACGATTATTTGGATACATAGTATCCGCGTATTCAGGTACTGGGGTAATCTCCTCACCTGTAGCCGCATCAAAAGCCTGCCCAGTTTCTATATCTCCTTTCATGAAAAAGATAAATTCTTCGTTCTCACCACCAATATATAATTCATCATTTCCTAAGGCTTTTAATACCTTTATCGCTTCAGGAGTCGCTATAAGTGCAAGTTTTATAATCGCTGCTTTTTTTGCCGCATTCCCATCCGCGTTCAATTGAGCCACTAACTCGGGATCTAAGGGAGCCGCATGCGCAGGCAAAACAAACATTGCCGCCAGCCAGGGCAGGAGGAAGATCGTGCGCAAAACTTTTAGAGGTGATTGAACCCTGAACTGAAATTTACAATGCATAAAATTAATTATACCCAATGGCTTTTTTAAAGCCTATTATAAATAATTAACAAAAAAACAAGTTAGTCTTTTTAAAAGCCAATAATTCAAGAGGATGTTCAGGGGATTTAGTGGAAAACTTATAACTCAATCCGTCACGGATAATATCAATTCCCCTTTAATCGGTCAAGCCCACAACACCATTGAAATTATACTTGAAATTATAATTTTTTTCCCACGATTATTTATTCTTTTTTTATATTTTTTGCCAAACCACTTTTCAAGATAATTTTCAAGATAAGTTACAGTATCTCGATATTATTTGGCATGCTATAAAAATTTATACTCTATTATATTTTATACCTATAGTCAGAATCCAGCCAAATAGCGATTTATCTCTCAAATAAGCTAACAAGTATAAACTCTTTGATAAGCAATATACATCATGTCCATTCGCAATACACAATTAATCAGTACAAAGCATAGTCTCTCGTCACTCCAAAGCTTTATATCGAATAACTTGCTTCACTTTAATAAGTTGAAAGTTAATTTATAAATATAAAAAACACACAAAAATTTATAATTATCGGCCATCATAAAAAAACGCCTCCGAAAAAATCGGAGGCGTTTTAACGTAGTTACTTAACTGATTACGGCTTTGTTGCGTAATTTTTTCTCTTATCGTTACCTGCAATGTGTGGG
>JANQEN010000196.1 GCA_028278335.1 Chitinivibrionales bacterium
TTAATGGGTATAGGATTACAGGCTACTTCCCAAGCGTACATCCGGTCAAAGTCGTGGTGTGCTTCTGCGCTACTTCCTATTGCATAATCTGGGTTTAATGGATAAAAAAAACAGTTGAATTAATTCAAGATGGCACAGGTCCATCCTTAGAGGATTTTTAATCCCCTTCAATCGCACCGTATAGATGTTTGGGAAAAGCGAAGATCTGTTCGAGCCCAAAGGGCGAGTTATCGAAGCGCCAAACAGCTATGCGATAAGGGCGATTGCGGGGTGTGTTTCTTTGCCTACTTTCTTTGCACAAGCAAAGAAAGTATGGCTGCTGTCGGGCAGTGTCCCGACGATTTTAATGCATAAAAAAGAGTGCACTCGGATTATACCTTATTCGAATTAACCAAGTCCGCAAAAGTCTTAAAGGAGCGATCATAGGTACGCTCCACATTATCAGGGAAACAACAGGCTGGTAATTGTCTGCTTCTTAAATGATATCGAAGGCAGTCACAGCAGATACCCTTACGAGCACAGGGGTCATAACTACAATTACAGCCATTGAGGTTCTGTTCTTTTTTACATTCCATAGTTTCTCCACAAATTAATCTTAATCTGGGTTAATTAAAAATTCAATTTTGGTAAGGTAAAATTCATAGTTGTCTGAATCCATACTGCAACTCGCTTCTTATTTTTTCTAGCCGCAGTAAATTTCATTGAGAACAGTGCCTTGTGTATGGCCTCTGCAGTGCCATGGCCTAAGTCTTGAAGCAAAATATAGCGCTTTACACGACCATCAGTGCCGACCAAGAGCTTCATGGTAACAAACCCGGAAACCTTGTTCTCAATCATTGATAATGAGTAGGTAGGCTTGGCAGGCTCTATTATTTCCGGAGCAACCTCTGCCTCTTTTACGTCAATCGCATTTCCTGCTGTGTCAATCTCTATTGTGTCGCCAACAATACTGTTAATTTGAGTATTCTCTTTTGATTCTTGATTTTCTTGTAAGGTTTCTTGTGTATTAGTGGTTGCCTTCTTACAGGATAAAGAGAAAATAATTGTTATAAGAAGAAATAAACGTGCTGTAATTCTCATTGTAAGGTTTCCTTTTTTGATTTTTTTAATTAAGATTAATAAAATACGTCATAGTTAGATAATTAAGCTATATACGGCCAACATATAAAAAGTTTTGTTTGGGGGTTCCCTCGCTGCGCGAGGTCGCCGTGGTTTTGGGCTCGGCTATTCGCCTCGGTTCCGCTATAGCGGAACTAAACCCTCCACCTGGCTAACCCGAAAAGATTAGAGCAAAATTACTTTAATGAAGTATCAATTTTGCTAATGCTTGGGTTGTTATTGATTTATAAATAAAAAATCCAGCAGAGGTGTTTTTAAAGACGTTAACAAAAGGCAACAACTTTCTCCCGCGACAATCGAATACCTGCTCTGGTGTGTTTGTTTTATTGGAGTTAAAACCTAAAAGATCACTTTGGTTGGAAAAGGGGGAATAAATTCCTACAAGGTCTGGGCCTGCATCGGTCATGACAATTGGCTTGAGGGTGCCATCGGGATTGAAGTAGAGATAATCAACACAGATTGAGCGTTTGTAAAAGACATTGGAGCGCTTTGAATGATGGTAGAAAAAGTACCAATTCCCTCTAAATTCAACAATCGAATGATGATTGGTCCATCCTTCTACTTCATTATTAAGTACTCCCTTATAGGTAAAAGGACCTAATGGATTATCACCAACTGCATAACCAATTCTGCTGGAACCGCTTCCAGGAATGTTTTGGCCGGTTGAATAGGACATATAATACTTTCCTTTGTATTTATGCATCCAACAGGCTTCAAACCAATACTCAAGTCCCTCTATCTTTTTTGGTGCTCCTTCAAACTCAACCATGTTGTCCTTAAGCTTTGCCACCCAAGGATATTTTGTTAGACCATGTCCATCACCGCCAAAGTACATATAAGCTTGACCATCATCATCAATAAACACTGCAGGATCAACGCTAAAACTTCCCTCAATAGCCTTGGGTAGTGGATCAAAGGGACCGGCCGGTGATTTACTGGTGGCAACACCGATTTGAAAGCTTGTGTCCCTTTGTATCCGTGCAGGAAAATAGAAATAATAGGTGCCGTTTTTATACGCGCAATCAGGTGCCCACATGTATTCCCGAGCCCAGGGAACATCCTTAACATGCAATACCTGACCATGATCTTTCCAGTTTTTCATATCATTGGACGAAAACACATGGTAGTCCTCCATGTCAAACCACTCTGCATTGTCACGGTCATGGGAAGCATACACATACACCCGTCCTTCATATACATGCGCCGAAGGATCCGCGGTGTACATGTGGGTTATGAAGGGATTTTTAGCTGCGATAATAAAAACTATATGTATAATAGCTAATATTAGTATAGGAGTGTTTTTGATCTTCATTTAATTTTGCCCTTTAGTAGAAACGGATACTGTTTGATTTCTAATAAATATAGTTATTATAAGATATAATTCTTTATTAATTTGTTGGGCGATTCTCGCTGTCGCTCGACCGGGCTTCTTCAGGCTCCGCATTCGCTTCGATCCCGCAAATTGCGGGATTGCTTTGCACCTTACGAATCCCAATCGCAAAAGAGTATCATTGACGATTCAAATCATATCTTCCGTACCCATATTGTCAAAGATAGGGGATATGTATTTCGAATTAGCTAAACAATCATCGCGAGTGTGGCGTGTTGACCTTAATGATTCAGCCTTAGTATGTTTTTTTACTTTTAACTCAATTTTTATCTCCCCGAAGGGGTACAACCTCGAATAGCCCCAGGTGACAAAGGAACCTGGGGTTTGAATTATAAATTGAATTATCGTCCTCGAAGAGGGCGAACTTTGCTTTGTAGCCTTATGAATTATTTCGTATATCAAACCTAATTACATCTTTAATTATCTTTTTTTATATTAATGAGTATAGTTTTGTATATAAACATTTTTGATTATTCATATGAAAAAGAGTAATAGGAATCTACTCATTATTATCTCTATCATTTTTATAATGATTGTTTTCTGTCGATGTACTTTGCTTTCGGAGAAAACTGAGGTTACATGCTACATCGACCCAAAAGACATCTCCGATTCCCTTTTTCCAATTACCATTTATGATAATGAGGATAAGTTCATTACCTTTGAAGAGGAATTAACAAAGAGCTGTGTTGACTCAATGCCTATCGATCCTTATCTGGATATACTCTTCACATATAGAGAATCTTTACTGATTCCAATTTACTACAAAATCATACAATCTCCCCAATACCATCCCTACTTTAAAAGTTTAGCCATCTATGTTATTGGAGAGGTTGGCTGTGCCGACGATTTTAAAACTCTGGTGTCTATTTTTAATAGTGAGAAGAATGACCTTGTACGGGAGTTTCTTGCGAGTGCCATAGGAAAAGTAGCCAATACCTCCCATGGTGCAATGCTTACCACTATGCTTGACAATGAAAAAAATTACTATGTTAAAAAAACACTCGAAGCAGCAATAGAAAGAACGCTCACTAGAAGACGAGCAAAATTTACCTATTTGCCGCTTTTAGAAAAAAAACAATACTGCCGTATCAAAACGTTTCCCTCTGACAAGCCTCACAGAGATTTTACTCTTAGGTCAAAAAAGAAGATAGACTCAAGCATATCTAGCCCAATCCCAATGGCAAGGAAATGCATGTATCCTCATATGCAATACAAATAGTGTCGATCCATATATGATAAAGTAAAGCAACCCATTGAATCTTTTTCCATACCCGGTGTCTCCCATGTTGGTGAGGATTCGGGGTGGCTTTTTTCTGGCATGCCAATTCATGCTATAATGAACGGAAGAGTGGTGCTGATCCAGCACGAAGAGTCCTGGGGATGTCTGGTGTGTATTGAGAGTCAACGTGCCTCCCATGAAATTATATGCACCTATTATGGTCACCTTTCATCTAATTTAGATGTGTACATTGGAAAGGATGTGAGCATGGGGGATAAAATTGGAGAGATTGGTCCTTCCTTCTCATTTCAAAATGGTGGCTACCGCTCTCATTTGCACCTGGGTATTGAAAAAGCATCTATTGATGAGGCTCTTGTTGCAGGCTACAATGAGAATATTGATAAGTGGTATAACCCAGTTAAGTTTATATCTAAAAATTTATTTAAAAGTAATTAAAATAACAATCAAACCTCTTGCACCTCTATTTCTTTTTCACAACCTCTTCCAGCTCTGTTAACATCCCGGGGAACACTTTTTTCACTGCAACCTTAAATAACCATTGAGGGATCCAGACTGTGGGCGCAAGGATTGTATACAGAGCCACACGACATTTACCATTGCCAAGGTCGCGAACTTTCCATACCATAAGTAAATCATAATACTCTACTTTAATCCAACCCTTTGCTTTCTTTTTCCAGGTTTTATCAATACGATCATGTTCATGGCTGGCCATCGAGAAGATAAAATCAAGTGAATCATTTCGATATTCTGTTGTTAAACGACCTAAAAACAGTGAAACTGCAAAGGGAACACCCACCGAGCAGAATCCAAGAGGACCACAGGAATCACTCAGAGTATCATAGACAACTTCCGTCTGACGGACATAATGAAAAATATCTTTAAACGATTCTACATCTGTTAGAATTTCCTCGATATTTTTTATTGAACCGGGCAGAGTTCGGCAAGTGAAACTGAGATAATAGGTGTAGTCTTGTTTAATCTTTCTCACATGAGTGACCTGCTCGCTGTCATATTGATTAAAAATACTATCAATATAGGGAATAAATGTGCTATCGGGTATGTTAGCTGTAGTAGTTCCAAAAATGAAATACACTATAAAGGTAATATACTTCGACTTCAACTTAACTCCCATTTTGTGGGTACAATTACATTTGAAGATTGTGCTTGGTAGAATAGCCTTTTATGTGTCAACAGAAACCAGCTTTTTATACGTTCATGTTAGCACTTTTGGAATGCGGCTCTCGAATCATTTCCCACATGGGTACCTTTAAGTTTTCGAGAATGATTTTCTTGATCATCTTGAATCCAAAATGCTCATACAATGTAACATTCTCTTCGGTTTCTGTCTCAAGGTAAATGGGGACATTGTTTTCATCGCACTCATTGATTAGGGAACGAAGCATTGAGCCACCATAGCCTTTGCCTTGATGCTTTGTCACCACTCCCAACAGCATCAGATAGATGTATGGCCTTTCTTTTAGATAAGCTGAACGATCAACAGAAAGAACTCGTAGATCACTCATTCTTATGCTGGCAGTCATCCCCATCCTCATACCACATCCCAATGCTCCTATCCTTAAAAAGCGCCAAAAGGTTAGGTCCGAATATTTTCCAGGAACATAAGCAATAATGCCTTCTAAATTTTTAGAAAACCCTCGTATGGTTCCATATTTTAAGCAAAGCCTGATGGGAACCTCAAAGAAAGCTTGGTATTTCCGTAGTAAATCAGTTTCACCTTCGAACAGCTTTTTCCAAACAGGATCATCCTTAAATGCATCAGCCATAAGTTCACCAGCACGAAAAGCATCACCAAGTTTGAGGTGATAGAAGTCATTCATTTTTTTAATCATTATTTATCCTTATGTAGCCTCTTCTCGTTTGATTGGTTCTTTAGAATATATTTCATGAGTTACTCTTTTGTATTGTAATAAGACTCCTCCAAACAGTAATATTATTAACTAATAAAATAAATTCTATTGAATACTATCCAATTTATTTCGCTAAAGCAATAAATTTCCCCCGTCATAAGTTACCTAATTATTTAATCCCTCTGCAAATAAATGATAAAACAAACTGTCCCGCTTCAGACGGAAAAGGATTTCTCCCAGTTTTTCATTAGACACATTTCATCATTTTTATTAATTTGTTTATACTGATGCATTTGTAAAC
>JANQEN010000199.1 GCA_028278335.1 Chitinivibrionales bacterium
TTAATGGGTATAGGATTACAGGCTACTTCCCAAGCGTACATCCGGTCAAAGTCGTGGTGTGCTTCTGCGCTACTTCCTATTGCATAATCTGGGTTTAATACTTGAAAAAGGAGTGTATACCATCACCATCGATAGGAAATAAATATTTAGTTGAACCTTTAGCGATTTTGATGGAGTTTTATCGGCTGTATCCAGGATATAACTCTTTTGCGCATTCAGGGCAGATACCGTGACTAAATTGTGCATCAGATCGGTCTTGAACATATTTTTCTACCTGTTCCCAATATCCTTGATCATCGCGGATTTTCTTACATTTTGCACACATGGGTATGATTCCCTGGAGTTTCTTAATCTCTAACATTGACTCTTGAAGCTCATAGATGAGTTCATCCTTCTCTTTGTGTTGTTTTGCAAGCTCATTGTTTGACTCGGTAAGCCTGTTCTGAAAGATAGTTCTCACTTTTTCAACAATGATTGAAAAAAGAAAAATCACACAATAGGTTGGAATGAACCGAACAATTAAATGTGAATCATAATTGGCAATAAAAGAAACTCTCGATCCAATAAAAAACACCACACCTGAAAAGGCAAGAAGAAGTACAGACATAATAGATCCAAATTTAGATCCTAAAAGATAAGTGGCTATCAACGGATAGGTAAAACACCACATATAGGCGGTTTTGCTTACACCTCCATAAGCAATAAGAAAAGAGTAGAAAAGAAACATTGTACCAGAACCCATTATACCCACAAAATCATACCGTTTTGAAACCCGCAAATAGACAAAAAGCCAACACAATATCGTTAGTATGACAATGTTTGTAACAGCCAAAAGATAGTCATCCTGAAAAAAAGCTACGATAGCAAGTATAAAAATGAATAGGCATCCTAATAGTGCAATCGAATTAATAAGTAGAATTTTCCTGAGAGCTTCCAGTTCATGGCACGCAGGAAGATTACTTGATATGATGTTCCAAATCCATTTTTTTACGTTACCTGGCATCAAGATACTCCCGTGGGTGATATCTTCAATTATAGGCTAAGGTATATTGGAAAGCAACAAGAAACCATCAATGCATACAGTGTTTCAATCTGAAATTAGTACTCATTTTTCCTCCTCAACAATATAAAAAAAAGCTTATCGATTAAGCGAATAATCGATAAGCTGATAGGAGGTTTACGATAATGATGTTTAACTATTATCGTTTGTTAATTATTTGCAATGTTTTACTATACTGTTTAGACTGCATTTTAACGATATACATTCCAGTTGCTAAATTATTAAGATGTACTGTATGATGCCCTGCACTAACCCTTTTGTTCACCAACGCCTTAATCAATTTGCCCTGAATATTGTAGAGACCAATAACTATTGGCATACCTTCTGCTTGCACAGTGTAATGTAAACATGAATTTTTAAAGTACAATGCATTGGCTAAATCCGATGGTATAATCACACTGCCAATGGCCACTTGGTTTCCATCGATGGTGATATCATCAATACAGATATCACTCTCCCAACTATCACCGGTAACCGCATGAAACCGAAAAATGACTCGCTCACCTTTGTAGGAGGTTAGATCCAAATTCTCTTCAATCCATTTGTCGCCTTTATTACCACTTATGGAGATAACCTTATCTTTCCACACGCCATCAACCGAAATGTCAACGTATAGATCGCCCATATGATCTTGTCCACCATTATCACTAAACATGTGATACCAAAAGGAGAGCTTTGGATCATTAAGAAGGTTTAGATTAAATTTTGGAGTGACATAGATAAATTTTTTATCGGGATTACCATTGTCACTGGTTGATGCTTCTGTATAGATATAATTTCCTTGACCTGTGGTATGATCACTACTGGGACCGGTCACATCCGGGGGGTCATCAACTCGGGAAGGGGTTGGTCCACTAAGAACAGTCCAGTTATTATCATCTGATGTTAGCTGCTCATACTTATAAGGGAGCACTTGCGTTTTAGGAGTAAGCGTATCGAAGTTTTCTTTATAAACAAATTTACCAATAATAAATTCGTTGATAATAGAAAAATTCTTATCACTGACATCAACTAGGGTATCATTAGAGAGATGGGTAACTTTTAGGGAATAATCATTTCCCACTGAAAAGCTACCATCAATAGCAAGCTCCTTTTGACCGCTACTATTGGTTGATGCAGCGAGCTCCTTGACAAGAGCGTTCCCTTTAAAAATCTCTACCTTGACATTGCCATCAACATTGGAAAACCATTTAAATGTATAGGCGGTGTTTTTTTCTAATTCTTCACCACCATTAGGAAATCCTACAGTAACATGTTCTTTCATAACATCATTCCAGTGACACCCAGGAACACCATTGCGGGTAAAACCATACTGATTTCGTGCACTGCAGTGCTCTTCACTCTCTTTTTTAATGAGGGCACCAAATTCGGTATCCGGCTCGGTAATACCAGTGACGGTTATATCATGAAAGGCATATTCAGATCTATTCATTTCCAACATAACCCCATCTCCTCCTGCATAGAGGTAGGCGTTAGCTTCATCTATAACGTGAGGTTTAGTACCACTATTATGGAATAAACAGACATTTAGAATTAAAAATTTATTGGTCAAATCATATTTTGCTAATTCCGTAGCTCGTATAGTACCACCCTTACTTCCAGAAAAACTGAGTGCAGTTCGTGAACCATGACCAATCCTTCCCCAGTATTTCAAATTTTTACAACTTAAATAATTGAGGACGGCCTCAGGAGTTGCATCGCTTTGCCCCTCAAGTTTTACAACATTTTTAATACCAGCGGAAATTAAATCATCATAGGTTTCTCGTACTTTTCTTCGAGAAATATGATTCGAGTTAGCAAAGCAGGCTGTGAGCAAAATTTCAGCCTCTTCATCTGGACATTGAGCACAATGATCCTTAATTACTGTATCATCCACATATTCTGCCACCACCGCAAAGCTGCCATCCTTTTGAGGATTAAGACGATAGGTGTAGGCATTGTAAGTCGATGCACTGTACAGAGTGACAACATAATATCCATCATATACATATACATCTACCAGAGCATAGGTACCTCCATTAGAATCTATCTTCAAAACATCAGCAACAAGATCTTTAATATCTTGATTACTTTTTTCAGAACTAAAACTACTCTTTTGAGTGGTTCTCCGGTAAACATCAAAACTCATGTCATGAGCAAAGAGTTGAACGGCAATGGACAGAATCAAAAGGAGAAAAATATTACGCTGTGCCATTAGGGCCTCCCCAAACATTAGGTATAATGTAAAAAGTTATTTGACCCCCAGCGTACAGAGTAATGAGAAGAAACCTTTTAGGAATAATTCCTATTTTACCTATTTTCTCTTAGTCTGTACCGCAGATTAGGCAAAATGAATATTTGAATGGTGCCTAACATATTTAAAGATATCACAAAATAAAATAAAAGTGTGATAATTTTTAATATTATACGGTTTTTTTTAGCGTTAACCTACACTTATACTTTCTATTGACCTTTCAACCACTCATATTTTTTACTATCTTTGCTTTTTGCGTAATTTTATTTGGCCAACATGCATCTTTCGTATATCTTTTCTATTTAATTATAGGACTCGAAGCAAAACACACTGTTTCCTTATACAATATATATAATCAGTTTTAAACCTTTCCATTTATTATAAATGCTTAGATTACCCGTAAACCTTATGGGCAACAGATATATTTTTTCAATTATGCATATTCTTTATTATGTCACAGCCCATGGATTTGGTCATGCTATTCGAGCCTCTGCAATTTGTAACCAACTCTCTTCGCATATTTCGTTAACCATACGCTCAACAATTCCAAAGTTTCTCTTTGAGGAGGAATTTACCCGTCCATTTTTTTATGCACCAGAGCAATTTGATTGTGGTTGTATACAATCAGATCCTATCACTGTTGACATTAAGAAATCTCTCCAAACCTATATGACATTAGCTGATGCCAATACACAAAAACTGGTAAAAGAAATTGTCTTTTGCAAAGAAAAGGGAATTACCGGCATTGTAAGCGATATTGTTCCCTTTGCCTTTGAAGTTGCAAAGGCGGCAAACATTCCTTCAATTGCAATAAGCAACTTTTCTTGGGTTGATATTTACAAACAGTATATACGCCACAATCCAGAATTTTCTCCCTACTTGGATAAAATTGACCAGCAGTATACTATGGCTGACTTACTTCTCGCCCTTTCTCCTCACAATGCGATGAGTAGCTTTAAAAAAAAGAAACAGATCTCCCTCATCGGGCGACAGGGAGTCAATCGTTCTTTGGAAATTAAAGCAGCCTTTGATGTAAGAAACGATAAGAGGATCGCCTTGATCTATCTTGGTGAAAAGGGACACCAAACAATTCCTTGGGACCGCCTGGAACAGTTCAAACAATGGGAGTTCTTCGGACTCTACCCACTTAGCCAAAGAGTGGCAAATTATCATGTTGTTGACAAAAAAAACATACCCTACCTTGATATGATCGCTTCTGCTGATTTGGTTGTGAGCAAAATTGGGTATGGTGTCCTTTCCGAATGCCTGTCCAATGGCACGCCATTACTGTATGTACCCCGGAAGGATTTTGCTGAACACCCCATATTAGAACAGGCAATCCTTCATTGGGGTGGTGGGTACGCAGTAGAGCCAGAGGACTACTTCAATTTACAATGGCAGCAAGTCTTACAACAGGTGATTCAAAACGATCCTCTAGAAAAGATGTCCTCCCATGGTGAGATTGATTGTGCAAAGGCTATTGAACAATTTTTCTCTGGTACCTCTTAATTTCGAAGCGAACGATCTCACAGGACCAGTTACCGCAAACAGCACATCTCATAAACGGATGATTTGGTGAGCCGTGTATTAATTTTTTTATTACTTGTATTTCCTTGTCATGGTTAAACATAGATGTTATAATATTTAGGAACGGTGAATACAATTCACCAAATAATTCACCTTAAGCAATTATTGTAAAGGTATTATGGATAATCCCCTAGCACGATTATTAGATGTGGAAGACCGCAGCGACGGTGTTTACATTAAGGTGACCAAAGTTGACAAAGAGGGCCTTTCAATTGAATCCATTCGCAAATGCCTTGATGATGCGTACATTATTAATTACAACTTAGAAGCCATCAACGAAGTTTTTATGCGAGCTCGAGGAGTCCTTGAACGAATTGGGGCACCCTTTGAATACTACAACTCAAAATTTGATGGCTATTTCACCGTTTCAACTACACCGCTCAAGGCAACCATGAATATCAGTTCCGAAAGTATTATTGCCGAAATAAAACTGACGGTTCCTTTGATTGTCCATGCCCTTAAGCGAAAAGGGGTAGTATTTGGCATCCGTGAAGACATAATAAAGCAGGCTGTCCTCAACAGTGCCTATGACACTGATATCGTTGTAGCAGAGGGACAGCCACCAGAAAAAGGAGTTGATGCTTTTATAGATATTGAAATTAAGATAAACCCCGACAGTACTCCCGCTATCGATCAAAACGGTCGCTGTGATTACAGAAACATCCAGTCCTTCTCTGCTGTCAAGACCGGCCAAGTTTTAGCCCGTCGAACACCACCGTGCGAGGGAAAGCCGGGAATTTCGGTCGCAGGAAAACCTATCGAATCAGAAAAAGGTGTCGACGTCTCACTTCCCTGCGGGAGAAATACAAAGGCATCCGAGGATAATCTAACACTCACCTCTCAGAATGATGGTATTGTTTTTATGCAAAACAACCTCATTCATGTGGGCGAATTGCTCAACATCCCCGGTGATGTCAACTTTGCCGTAGGAAATATTAAATACTCCGGTGACATCATGATCCGGGGTAATGTCAGGCCCGGATTTACAATAGAAACAGAGGGTGACATTGAAATTGTTGGCGAAGTGGAGTCGGCTAAAATTATTTCCCGCAAAGGAAATGTCACCATTGGTAAAGGGGTTATTGGTAAAGGTGAGGCAGAGATCTTTGGCGAACAAAGTGTAACGGTCAATTTTGCCCAGGAATGCAAAATTAAAACTGAAGGAACGCTGACTGTTGATAAGTACCTCTTAAACTGTGATGCTATTTGTGACCATTTTGAATCGGACAAACCAAACTCAAGTGTTATTGGTGGTAATCTCATTGTATATAAACACGCCGATGCTATGAATTTGGGAAATGAGAAAAATGTTGAAACCAATGTAAGCTTGGTTGACAAAAACAGAACAAAGCTTTTAGAAAAGATGCAGGAGCTTGAAGAACTTAAGAAAAAGATTTCCCAACAGCTAGAACCCATATCGAGACAGCTCAAAACAAAGACTGCCATGCTAAAACGAATGGGTGCAAACGCACCTCAAAAGGCACGTGAGGAAGTAAAAAAGTGGGTAGAATCTTACAACAACCTTAATATGAAGGCAAAATATATCACAAAAAAAGAGGAGGAAATCAAGGCAAAGATCATTTCTCCTACCAATACCCAGGGATATATCAAGGTTAAAAAAACAGCCTATCCTGGTGTATTACTTGACCTCTATGGTATTTCACATAAAAAAATACAGGGAAAAATGACCAGTAAAATATTTAGAATAGTTGAAGGTTCTATACAAGCAGAGGGATAACAGATGAGTTCTCAGAAAAAACAATCCTATATAGTACGCGAAAGTGATTATCTCAAAATCTACCTTCCGAACTCGATTGGCGTCGACGACACCTTGGAAATGCAAAGTAAAATCGAATCCAGTGTGCTCCCGAAAAATGACCAAGTTGTTTTTGATTTCTCGGAAACCACAGCACTATACAGCCCTGGATTGGGCATGCTTATCCGTCTGAAGAAAATCATCACAGAATCAGGGGGAGCAGTAAGCCTTGTCAATGTATCAAAAAGAATTCGAAAAATTTTAATAGAGCTAAATCTAGACAAAATTTTTCCAATCTATGCCACAGACATTGAGTTTGAGATGTCTCAGGATGCCCACTTGACCGGCTCTGGCCAGGATGATGCATTGATATTTTCACCCCATCTTGAAGAGAATATGTATACAATTATGATAAGCGGCCATTTAACTGCTGCAAATGAGGTTTCTGAATTAATTTCATTTACTCCACAATCGGGTATTACATCATTTAAAATCAACCTTATCGGACTAGATATCATCGACTCCCATGGTTCAAAAATCTTAGTCGATTTTATCACTGCATTGGAAAAGCTAGGAGGAACCAGTGCCCTTTTTGGTGCAAACAAGGTGGTTCAGAACCTTTTAGAACTTGCAGCACCAAAGCCGCTGAGTTTTTTTGAGAGTGAAGAGGAGGCCCAAGGCTTTCTTGCGTCCCCCTAAATCTGAATCATCGGGGTCCTTTCTTACTTTGAGAGTCCAAAATGACCAATTCCCTCTGATGGGGCAATCCATGAGTTATTTTAAGGAAGCATTTTTTTCTCAATTGCATTGAATAACCAGCAATTTGCTAGACAGATTTAAATCAATGTTATACATTGAGAAAACAATTTTTTTACTATAACCAAACACTATACAATACATGCATGAAAAAATGAACACCACTGACACCCTTTATATTGGTGGAAACGAAGTGACATCACGCTTGATTACAGGATCTGGAAAATATCGTGATGATAGAATAATCAAAGATGTACTTGCTGCTGCTGAATGCGATATTATTACTGTAGCACTTCGTCGAGTTGATTTAGAAAAACCAAAAGAAACATTTCTACAATACATTCCTCAAGACAAAACTCTTCTTCCCAATACTTCCGGTGCAAGAACAGCCCAGGAAGCCGTTAGGATCGCTCGATTAGCCCGTGAAATCGGTTGCGGAAATTGGATAAAAATCGAAGTAATAAATGATCAAAAGTATTTGCTCCCTGATAACCATGAAACAGTTGTAGCAACCGAGATTCTTGCGAAAGAGGACTTTGTTGTCCTCCCCTATATGAATGCCGACCTCTCGACTGCCCGCCGATTAGTGGATGCTGGCGCAGCTGCAATAATGCCCCTAGGCTCACCAATTGGTAGCAATCGTGGATTAAAAACACTGGAGCTGATCAAAATCCTCATTGATGAAGTTGAATTGCCCATAATCGTCGATGCTGGAATCGGAAGGCCCTCCCATGCTGCCCAGGCAATGGAAATCGGTGCTGATGCGATACTTCTCAACACAGCAATTGCCTCAAGTCAAGACCCTGTACGCATGGCTCGGGCCTTTAAGCATGCTGTTTGGGCTGGACGGGAAGCGTTTCTTGCAGGCCTCGGTGACTCCTCTGAAACAGCACGCGCCTCTTCTCCATTAACCGGATTTCTTAACAGTTAACCATTTCTGCCTTATGTCCTTTTCTGATATTTTAGCATCTATTGATAAAAACGCTATTACGACAAGATGCAACAATACCACTATTGATGATGTGAAGGTTGTTCTTAAAAAGGAAAGAGTTGAGATTGCTGATCTTCCTGTATTACTCTCTCTGGCCGCTGAAGAATGCTTGGAAGAACTTGCACAAAAATCTTTAACTCTTACTCGCCGTCATTTTGGGAATGTCGTCTCTCTCTTTACACCCTTTTATATCTCCAACTACTGCGAAAACCGCTGTGTATATTGTTCCTTTGCATCCCAACGTTCTATCATCCGTAAACAGCTCACCTTTGATCAAATCCATAGAGAGGCCACGGTGATTAGTGACTCAGGCATTCGACACATTCTTGTTCTTACTGGAGAATCACCTAAAAAGACTGATTTTTCCTATATCCATGAAAGCCTGACCATAATTCGTAACTATTTCCCTGCAGTAGCTATTGAGATGTATCCTCTCGCTGAAAAGGAATATGGTGCACTTATAAATTCGGCTCTTATTGACAGTTTAACAATATATCAAGAAACCTATAATAAAGATCGGTACGAATCACTCCATCAAAGAGGACCAAAGGCAAACTTTGCCTATCGGCTGGACACACCAGATCGAGCGTGCCGTAGCCAAATCCGATCGATTACTATTGGTGCATTGCTTGGTTTGGATGACTTTAGACATGAGGCAATGAGTGTTGCACTTCACGCACAGTATATACAAAAAATGTATCCCTCTGTGGAGCTGTCACTCTCCTTTCCACGACTCTGTCCACAGGAGGGTGACTTTACGCCTGAACACATAGTGAGTGATCAACAATTAGTACAATTGGTAACAGCCTTTCGTTTACTTTTTCCCTCCTGTGGCATTACCATGTCAACCAGAGAATCTCAAAGCTTTCGGACTGGCATTATGCCATTGGGTGTGACCAAAATCTCTGCCGGCGTATCAACTGCTGTTGGTGGACACTCAACCGATCCATCAACCACCCAGTTTGAGATTGCCGATCATAGAAGCGTTAAGGAGATGCAGACAGATCTGCTCTCCCAAGGTTTTCAACCGGTGATGCACGACTGGAGTCAACGCATGAGCGTTATATAATACATTTCAATTTTATCTCTTCTGAAAAAAGGACTCACCATGGATAAGAGTCATCAAGAATTGAGCATTGAATTGCAAACACTCTCTGGAACGTTGGATGAACACCATGCAACATCCATAACTAAAATTGGTAAAGAACAATTGACAGATAAGGACATTTTGCTGTTAGCTGCTCACAGCATTGTTCACTCCTTTACCTATGATGAGAAAGGATACACCTCTTCGTGATGCTTGATTCTCCTAAAAGTATCCTTGTAATTCAGCCAAACAATCTTGGTGATGTGCTCATGACAGTACCGGTCCTTTTTGGGCTTAAAAAGAAATACCCTAAAGCAGATCTTACCTTCTTTGTTGAAGATGGCTTTGAAGCAGGAATTCTAAATCATTCTGCCATTGATCACCTCTTCTATTTTAAGAGAAAGAAAATAAAAGAAAAAATCAACAGTGACTCTTGGCAAGAGGGATGTATTGATTTACACAATGAGATTGCATCATTACAAACAACCTCCTTTGATCTTTGCATAAACTTTGCTCAACATCAACAGATCTCCTATGTGGCAGCACTCATCAAGGTAAAAATTACCTATGGGCAGCACTTTTTAAATAGTGGTAACCATGCAATTAACGACCCCTGGAGCCAATATCTCTATACAATTCCCTTTGCTCGACAATTTAACAATCTTCATGCTACAGACACCTTTCGTAGGATTGCTGGAGTAGAGCAAATACAAACCACCAATACACTTACGATTACAGATGAGGAAAAGAGAGATTCACATCATTATCTTTCTAAAAAAGGAATAGACTGTTCAACAGATAAGCTTGTTGTGTTTCAACCGGGGGCAGCTCTTCCAGCAAAACGCTGGCCACCGGATCATTTTATTTCCCTTGGGCAAAAGCTTGTAAAACAGGACTGGCAAATCCTCATTTCCGGAGCGCCATCAGAAAATGATCTAGTAGAATATGTGAGTCAGAAAATTGGCAAGGGAGCTTTTGCATCTGCCGGAGAAACCAGCTTCAGAGCTGCCTTGGCCAATCTCTCGCTCGCCTCTCTCTGCATAACTGGTGACACCGCATTAATGCATGGTGCAGCAGCCCTTGGTATTAAAACCTATGCACTTTTCGGTGCAACAAGTCCAGTAGAAACTGGCCCATATGGTAAAGATCATTGGATCTTCTTTGCCTCCTGCAACCAAATGCCCTGCTTCTGTGATCAATGCAAAACTACCCTCTGCATGAAATCAATCCTCCCTGAAACGCTACTCTATTGTATCAACAATAATACAGTGCCAGCAGATCCAAAATGTCACATATTTACAACTGATATTCAAGACAATGGTGATTATCGACTTGTTCCACAGACCAATGATTCTTTACTATATTTTAATAATCTTGGTGCACAGATTGTACGGCGGGCCTTTGGAGAAGAAACTACACTCCCCGAAGAGAGCATGGATGAAATAGCTCTCTATAACCATCAATCCCTGGAATTTTTAGACTACTTGGAAAAAATGATCGAACAATTATCTCGATTCTTGACAGATAAAGACTCTGATGCCATTGTACTTTTTGAAAAATTCAAAAGTGATAGCGAGCGTACAACTGGGATAACCCAATTTTGGAGTGCTCTGCTCAACATTCGCCTAAACAGTGTACCGTTACTTGATCCATTTAAAGGGGTTCAATTAAGCAAGCAGGTCTGTATAGATACAAAAAAAGCCATTGAAAGGACTATCATTTCCGAAAGTGCCCTTTAACATGGAATGTCGACTCTGTGGATGTCCTCGCACCATTCACTATGCTACTGAAGTAAATCGAGAATACAGGCAGTGTTCACAATGTCACCTCATTTTTGTTCCAGATCACCATGTTTTGTTGCTGGAAGATCAAATAAAGCGATATGCACTTCACGATAATAGCTATGAAAATAGTGACTATTGTAACTACCTAAAGGGTGTTATTAAAAAAATTGAGCGAATCCCCTTACTTAATAAACGTATTCTGGATTTTGGTTGTGGTTATGATTCTGTTTTGACCAAACTACTCCACAAGGAGGGATTTCATTCTACAGCCTATGACCCGCTCTATAATATTGGACTTGACTGTTTTTCTCAAACCTACGATATCATAATTCTTTGTGAAGTAATTGAACATATTCAAGATATCCAAAAAGCGCTAACATGCATTAATAGTTGTTTAGCTTCCGAGGGATACCTTGTCATTCAAACAGAATTATATAATGGTTTAGATGATTTTTCTTCATGGTGGTATATTCAGGACCCCACTCACATAAACTTCTTCTCAAAACAGAGCATAACCATGCTTGAAGATGTAATCTCTCGTAGCGTTTGGCATACCAACGACTCAAACTTTATAATACTGCACTAATTGGTCAGCGAGAGTATGGACGTATTTTACCGCATTTACTAATATTAAAGGACCAGCCCTTGGTGTTTTTTTGATTCTGTCCAGTCTTGACATAAAGGAGTCTTGCGGTCCATGATTTTTTAATAAATTCAAGTTCAGCAATACCAATATCCATATCACAAAGTAATCCAAAGCTCATGGTCTTGGCATAACCGGGGAGTTGCAACTTAATACCACTGACATGGAGATAGACAGCCATCTTCTTTGATGGACTGTTTTGATCGTAATATATTGAGCCCTTAAGCACTCCCGGTAAAAGAACACTGGCCCCACCGGTATTAGGAATCGGGTAGGTTCCTGGTTCTAAATAGGCGATAAAATTGCATAGATTTTTTTTATATCGATTTTTCTTTAGTTTATAGAGGACTAAACTATCCAGTTTGTAGATCATACTTCCCTGTAGCTCCTTGAGCCCATGCTTTAAGGAAGCATCACGTTTTAAAGAAAGGAGGGTATACTTATCTAAGGTTAATCGAAAACCTTTGGTGATTCGCTGATCATTAGAAAAGCAGTGAAAGAGGCCCAAAAGAAAGGGTATCTCTTTAACACACATATCAGAGGTATAGGACTCCATAATAGGAAAAGCACCCTTCTTCTCAACCTCCATCGAGGTTATGGATCGAACATATTTTCGACCATTACCTATTGAAGAGCCAATACAAGAAAAAAGGATTAAAGAGAGAAGAGCGAGTCGTGTCATTAAATTATGATTAGTTGTCCCCAAAAAAGTTTAGATTATAAATATAGTTAATAATCTTTAAGAAGGGGTGCACCATTTGTTGTATTAGGGAAGCAGGGCAAGATGGGCGCGGCACTTTCCATAGAGATGGCCGGTGGGAAAGAGAGAAAGGTACTGTTCGTAATCTTTCTTTGCCTTTCGAGGCATCCCATAGGCCCTATAGCACTCAGCTCGTTCAAAGAGTGCACTACCCATAAAGCTTGTATGTGGGTATGTCTTGATCAATTTCGAATACCAATGCAAGGCCTCTTTACAATTATCAAGCTTGCTTCTATTAATATTAGCGAGGGTATAAAGAGAATTTTCTACATTCTTACCAGAGCCAAATCGTTGAATATGCGCTTTATAGGTCGAAACTGCTTTTGCATAATTTTCCAATAGGACATAAACCTCCCCTAATTTTGCATAGGCTGTCTCAATCCAACTGCCCTGGGGATAGGTATGAATATAGGTTTGCAGGTTGGCTTTGGCGCCGTTAAAATCACCAAGGCAATTAGCCTTGAGAATTATCATCTCCCAAAGTAGATTACTCTTTCGTACCGGGTTTGACTCACCTCGATATTTCATGTCTAAAATACCGAGTGTTTTATGAAAATTGCCCATCCCCCGGTAGCACTCAGCAATTTTATTGATAATTTCTACTTTATTGGTAAGGGAGATTCCAGGAATAACTTTTAGAGAGTCAAGTACGACCAAGGCTTTTTGATACTCACCAATGGTCATCTGAATCAACGCCTCAATGAAGGCTGGATTCAATGAAAAGTCATGCATGTCTGCTGAGGGAAGTGAGCTTTTGTATTGAGATGACCTAAGAGGTGCTCGCCTTTTCTTTGCTGATACGAAAGGAGGCATCATATCAATCTTGCTACTATCTTTAGATAAGTGAGGTTCTACAAAGGCTATTTTGCCTTCAGCAAGAGACACTATTGAAGACCAGGGATTAAACCCTTCCCGTTTTACAGTGATTTCATAAGCACCTTTTCTATACTTTGTCAACAATGGTGTTTTTCCAACGGGTTCACCGTGAATATAAACCTCTGCACCCAGAGGTTCCGATCGAATATCAAGCATACCCATACTGTCCGTAGCATTGTTTGAGTTGCTTAATAATTTCAACAGAGAGAGTGATCGAATTGGCATTTGGTCCTTATCAAGGGAAAAAACATCACCCCGCTCCTTTGTACTCACTTGAATTGACTGCCCCGATGAGATAAAGTCGTGCCCTAAATACTCTTCGTAGTTTGAAATTTTTACCTTTCCCTTAAACACAGAAAGATTCGTAATTCGCTTATCATTATCATTAGCATGGGTTCTGATAGTAAAAATCGTACCAATGATTCGCGAAATAGTATTGGGAGTAAGCACGGTAAATGTTTGGCTTTTATCACGTTTTTTCAGGGAGCAAAAGAATTCTCCCCTATGTAAATAGAGCTCGATCTCCCGACTATTTGCTTTCCGCACCGTTAATTTACTGTTTTCTGAGAGAATAAAGTGACTCTGATTGTCGATCTGCACCACTAATTTTGCCTGTTCACTGGCTTCGATAATTTGATTGGCCTTTAAAATAGCACCCTTATCAAAGGTGTCGAGGTTATGTTGAGCAACCGTAACCTGCTGAAATCCAACTTCCGAAGCGTTCTCATCGGTAACAACAACCTGACCTCTTACACCAAGAATGCGAGATTCTACAAGGGGTGCGGTTGTGTGAGGTAAAATGCCAAAGAACAGAGTTGAGAGTAATACTACACACAGGGTAATTGATGTTGCAACAACAGCACCGCGTCCAAACTGAAAAGGAAAACCAAATGAATACCGCCAACGCTTAACAGGGTGGGATTTTGATTCTATCTCGTCAAGTTGGGCGAAAAGATTGTTCTCCAAAACTTGCCACTGCTGCTCACTCCTCTCTTTAAAAGTGAGAGCGCTCAAAAGCTTTTGAAGCCCTTTGACTACTGGATCGGTTTCTTGGTTATTCAATTTTTTCATTATTCTTCTATAAAATTTCGTAAATGCTGTGCCAATTCCTTACGACCATGAAAGAGCCGTGATTTTACTGTTCCAATAGGCTTTTTTAATATTTTGGCAATATCCTGTAATGAGAATCCTTCCATTTCAAACATGGATACTACTAATCGCTTCTCAATACTCAGTTTATTAAGCCCATTTTCAATTTGTTGTCGAAGCTCCTGATGTTCCTGCTCCTTTAGGGGAGACCTCTCCGAGGGAAAACTATTATCAATTGTCTCGGAGCTGTTAATGATTGATATTTGTCGTTTTCTATACTTTTTTCTTAGTTGATCTATACAAACCTTGGTGGTTATACGATATACCCATGTATCAAGTGAACTAAGCCCTTTGAATTTTTTTAGACTATTAAAAATCCTTATAAAGACCTGTTGAATTATATCATCAACATCATAGGAGCTTCCTAATGTTTTGTATATCAAAGAGTAAACAGTGTTTTTATACTTCCTAAACAACAATATCTGATACTGTCTATCTCCCTTAATACACCCCTCTATCAACACTTCATTTTCTGTAGAGTGTTCGTTGATCATAGGGTCTGTCTTCCACGTACCTATAGTCGTCAAAGAGGGTGATAAGGTTTACAAAATATGGTGTTCTACAGCGAATAGACTCATAGAGAACCTTAATTCTGCTCAGTATTGATCTCGATAAATTTTTTCAACAGGGAGAATTCAATAAGGTCTAATTTGGTAAACTGGATTCCAGTGTAGCGTAAAGAGCCGTGCGGTTGTTGATAAACAACGATCGATTCTGCCTGAATTGGAATTGTGCTATTGGGAAGAATAAAGGCTATGTTAAGAGGTTGATGTATTGCATAGTGCTTTTTCGATACAAACTTCATACCATTTTCACTGATATCAACAACTGAACAGGTCTCAGAGGAGGCTGCTTTATCAGGAGAGTCAGCGACACTTACGGTGATAAAAGTGAGCGGAATGCGAATATAATTACGCTTTTCAATAAATTGCGACATAAAAATCCTATTTTTCTCGGTATATTCAGACAGAGTCATCTCCTACTGCTAATGCCCCTGGGTATAGATAGTATAAAATATTCCACCCTCATTGCCAAAGCAATTATCAATTAAAAAAAATGCTCATCATGTGAAAAACAGAATGAGCACAAAATTTTTTACCACACCATCTCTCTGTGGTCAGCGTATTACAATTATTATACTTCGAAGATCTCTTTCTCTTTGACTCCAAGGATCTCATCAACCTTAGCAATATAGTCGTCGGTTAATTTTTGTATCTCCTCAAGTCCCTTTTTCTGATCATCCTGGGTGATCTCCTTGTCTTTTTCCGCCTTCTTAATCTTCTCGTTACTATCCCGACGAATATTACGCAAAGCAACCTTACTCTCTTCACTGATCTTTTTACTTGTTTTAAAAAGTTCCTTCCGACGATCCTCTGAAAGCGGAGGAATTGGTAGCCTGATGAGATTACCATCATTCTGTGGATTCAATCCAAGATCTGATGCTTGAATCGCCTTTTCAATAGTGGGAAGCATACTCTTTTCCCAGGGTTGGATAAGAACAAGGCGTGCCTCTGGAATGGTTATGGTAGCAACCTGACTAACCGGCATCATTGATCCATAATAATCAACAGATACACCCTCAAGTAAGGATGGAGTTGCCCGACCTGTGCGGATTCGTGAAAACTCCTTTTTAAGGTTTTCCACGCTCTTTTCCATACGTTCGGTTGTCTCTTTTTTTACAGCCTCTAATACACTCATGTTATCCCCCTTTTTTTACTAGCGAACCGATAGGTTGCCCCTCAAGACATTTTTTGAGGTTTCCCGATTCTAAGAGTTTGAACACAATAATTTCAATTTTATTTTCCATACACAAAGAAAAAGCAGTTGCATCCATAACACGAATATTTTTAGCTAAAGCGTCTTGATGGGTTATGGTATCAAGCTTTACTGCTTTTGGATTTTTTACTGGATCGGAATCATAAATACCGTCTACCTTGGTTGCCTTAAGCATCACATCACACTGGGTTTCTGCACAGCGTAATGCAGCGGCTGTATCTGTAGTAAAATAGGGATTGCCTGTACCACCAGCAATGATAACCACTTGTCCCTTTTCCATGTGAGCAATGGCTCGCTGGGGCAGATAGAATTCTGCGGCCTTCTCTACTTTAAAGGCAGAAAGTACACAAACCGACATCCCCAGCTCTTGCAGATAGCCCTTAAAAAGAAGGGCATTCATGAGCGTGGCAAGCATGCCCACCGAATCAGCTTCAACTCGAAGCATGCCTTTGGTCATGTCTGCTGCTCCCCTAAAAAAGTTTCCACCACCGATGATGAGGGCAATCTGTACACCCATATCCAGCGCAGATTTTATTTCTGCCGCAGCTTGCTGCGCAACCTCTGGATCCAGGCCATTGCCTTGCTTACCAGAAAGAGCTTCGCCACTCATTTTAAGTAGTACTCTTTTATAGGGGAGCGCCATGGTAATTATTCCTCAGCACCTAATTCAAAGCGAACAAAGGAAACAACTGAAATCGATGCGTCTTTCTCTTTCTCAACTTGCTTAATACGATCAGCGACACATATATCAGTATCTTTAATAAATTCCTGCTCAACCAGTGCAACCTGCTTGTAGTACTTGTTCATTTTACCATCAACGATTTTGTCCCAAATCTTTTCTGGCTTACCTGAATTTTGAACTTGACCCAGATAAATTTCTCTCTCTTTAGCAACCAGATCAGCATCAACAGAATCACGATCAATGGCAGCTGGTTTCGAAGCAGCAACCTGCATGGCGCAGTCTTTACCAAGATCAGCTAATTCGCCACTTTCAAGGACATCAGCTTTATCCGAGGAGAGAACAACTACAACACCAATTTTTCCCTGACCATGAATATAGGAGAAGGCTCTCTCCTTTGCAGCATCAGTTGTTACTATACGAAAACGACGGGGGGAGATCTTCTCACCAATTTTTCCAACAAGCTCCAAGGTTTTGGCTTCAACACTCTGATCATTAAAACGAGGAGAGGTCAATGTCATGGCGCTTTCCATATCAGTTGGCTTCTTTTCCAACAATACTTTACCAAGATCTGCGACAAAGGCAAGAAAATCATCATTACGAGCGACAAAATCAGTCTCTGAATTTACTTCAAATACTAATGTGTCATTGCCCTCTTTTATTATATCAATTTTACCCTCTTTTGCAGCTTTTCCAGCCCGCTTAGTTGCAGTTGCCTGCCCCTGTTTCCGAAGGTTTTCTATAGCTTTTTCCATATCACCGTCAGCTTCGATAAGAGCCTTTTTACAGGCCATCATACCTAATCCAGTTGCTTCACGAAGCTTCATTACCATTGATGCACTTATGCTCATCAGAATTACTCCTTTTATATTACTATATTATCTTTTCTTTAGATTAACAAAAGGTGGATGCTTACTCAACTTCAGCAACTTTAGTCACCTTCTTGCGAACAACACGACGTTTTTTTGCGCGAGGTTTGGCTTCTGAATCACCGGATTCCTCATCTTCCTGATCATCTGCGTCAACGTCCTCTGCCTTACCAGCAGCAGCTTTCTTATCCTCAGTTTCAGATACTTCGTCCTTAAGAGGAACTGAGCTTTTACCTGCTTCCAATACGGTGTCTGCCACTGTCTTGGTGATCAGTTCTACTGATTTTATCGCATCATCATTTGCAGGGATTGGATAGTTAATGTCATCGGGATCACTATTGGTGTCAACAATCGCACCAATGGGAATACGGAGACACTTTGCCTCTTTTACTGCAATATGTTCTTTAATCGAATCTACGATAAAAACAATTCCCGGTGCTTTTTTAAGATCACGGATACCACTAAGAATCATGAGAAGCTTCTCTTTTTTCTTCATGATTTTTAGCACCTCTTTTTTGGGAAGCGCTTCCATGGTTCCATCACTCTCCATTGCTTCGATCTTCTCAAGTTTGCCCACACTCTGGCGAATTGTTTTAAAATTGGTGAGCATACCACCAAGCCAGCGCTCTGTTACATAGGGCATATTGCAACGAATTGCTTCATCCTGAATGCACTCTTTGATCTGTTTTTTTGTTCCAACAAAAAGAACTTTACCGCCCTTTTCAACTTCTTTCTTGACTCTATCTAAAAATTTGTCGAGACAGCCAATGGTTTTGTTAAGGTCGATAATGTAAATACCTTTGCGGGGGCAAAGGATAAACCGTTTCATCTTCGGATTCCAGCGACGAGTCTGGTGACCGAAATGGGCACCTGCTTCAAGCAGATTCTTTAATGTCAATGAAGGCATTAATAGGCTCCTGTTGATTGGGTTAATTCCTCCGTCTGTTTGAACACCAAGAACAATCTACTAGTGTAGACACCCGTTCTCAGCTGGACAGACGTGTGTTAATTATAAAAACGTAAAACTATAAACGATAATTCTAAACTAACGTTTAGAGAACTGGTAGCGTTTCCGCGCGCCAGCCATTCCGTACTTTTTCCGCTCAACAACGCGGGAATCACGGGTAAGCAGTCCACTTTTTCTCAGTTCTTTCCGGCTCTCTTCACTCATTTGAGCAAGTGCGCGAGAAATACCAAGACGAATGGCACCGGCCTGTCCACTGAGTCCACCACCCTTTACACGGGCGACCATATCAAAGGATTCACTGTTTTGCAGCAACTGAAAAGGCTGCTCAATGTCCATGATAAGCATCTCACTTTTAATGTGATCCATAATGGGAGTTTTGTTTACAATTCTTTTGCCACTTCCCGGTTTAAGGATTACATTGGCAATTGCCCGTTTACGTTTCCCTGTTGCAGAAAATACACCTTCCAAGATTTCTACTCCTTTTTTTTAGCCTTTATCCGAAAAAAACTATGCCAATCTATAGGGCAATTTCTTCCGGTTTCTGAGCTATATGCGGGTGAGCATCACCCTTATATACATGTAGTTTCTTAATTATCTGACGACCTAAGGTTGTTTTGGGAAGCATTCCATGAATAGCATCCTTTACAACTTTTGCTGAATCAAGAGCCATCTGCTCTTTAAAGGAGCGAAATTTTCCTCCACTGGGATAGGTGGAATGGCGGAAATACTCCTTCTGTTCTGACTTGTTACCACTTAATGCCACGTTTTCGGCATTGATTATGATTAAATAATCACCGTGGTCCTGATTGGGCGAATAGGCAGGTTTCCCTTTGCCTCTAAGAAGTTGCGCCGCTTTTGAAGCAAGTCGTCCAAGGTTTTTATCGGTCGCATCAGCGACAAACCATTTACGTTCAATATCCTTTGCATTGACAACAACTGTTTTCATTACGCAATAATCTCCATAACTCAATAAAAATCGGTACAAAAATGCTGGAAGAAAATACTATCTATAAGGGTAGAATGTCAACAGCTTAATTGTTTACCGATATTTTTCGTGTTCTATTTAAAAATCCTAAAAATTAGCGCATAAAAATAGTTTTTGCACTGACAAAACAGGTGAATCAACAATTAAACTCACCAATGCCAAAAACATTGTACAACTTTCTAAGGCAAAGGTCCAGAAATTTTATACTGTTTATATAAGAAAAATAAGGGTACAATATAAATTGATCATTATTATCTGGAGCAATGAAGATGAACTTCGAAGTGCTACTTATTATCATCGGTATATTACTGTTTATATTCATTATAATAAAGAGCTTTAAACTTCCGAAACAATTTTTTAAGCAATGGAATGAACGGGAAAAGATCCTACGAAGAAAAGTTGTTGCCCAAACCTATTGGCAAATTCGATCTAATAGCGATAATGAAGCAGATGAAGGTGGAGAGGATTCTTCCTAGGTTCAATACTAAATCTGCATAAAAATGGAGGCTTTATCAAAGCTCTCCTCAATTTCTTTAAGCAGAGATGGCAAAACATCCTCATTGAGCTGAAGACTCTGCCAAACATGCTCATCAATGCAGGGTATATGCATATCACCACCATTACCAAGGTCCATTGCACGAATAAGGATATCTGCACAATGTACTATCGCGGTGATAATATAATGGCTCTGTTCTCGATTTGGATTATGATGATAAGCCACTGCCTGATGAAGGTTTTCCGGTAAATTCCACTCTTTGGTAACCAAGCCGCCGATATCTTGATGGGTGTTGCCAAAGATCTCTTGCTCACTTTCAAACATCATGATATCTTTGTCATGGATATTTTGAATGATCATGGCAAACTCTTTTGGTAGATATTGGCAAAGAATAATCTTTCCCACATCATGCACAAGGCCGGCAATAAAACACTCTTCGCGGTCTGGGTAATTGATATGTTTGGCCAATGTCTGCGCTGCTGCGCCACAAGCTATGGAGTGAAGCCAAAACTTTTCGATATCAAATCCTTGGTGCTCGTGGCTGCCTTTTTTAAGCGTCTCGAAAATTGAGGCTGACAATACAATGTTCTTAATGGTACTGAATCCAAGAATTACCACAGCATGGGTGATGGTGCTGATCTTTCCGGGAAATCCATAGAAGGCGGAGTTGACTAACTTTAAGACCTTCGAGGCCAAAGCCTGATCTGTAGTAATGGCTTTGCCCACCTCTTCAGCCGAAGTTTGAGGCATTTTTAAAAGATCAGTAATCCTCTTTACAACCGTTGGAAGGGTCGGTATATTGGTAACTGTAGATACAACCTCAACAATATCAACCTTACTTTTCACCTGATTTTCCTGTCTCTTTTAACCGTGGCACTTGTGATTATACACTGCTTTAAAAATCTGACGCATTATTGGATGCTCTAAATATTTTCCAAACTTCTCTTCTAAATGCTTCTTTATTTCACCGGGTGAAACCGAGAGAACAACTTCCTCAGTTACCTCCTCCTCTTCTCCACCATTGACGAACACATTGGTTATGCCCCAATTTTTTAATCGTCGTCCCATTGCGGCGCTTAAGGCTGTACCTTTATTCAAAAGGATATTGCCAGCAGAGCCCAAAAGATCGCGCTCTAATATCATGCCACTCTCTATATCCTCAACCTGTATTTTTCTCATAGGGCCTAAACCTAGATCATAATGCGAGTTAAAAAAGCAATCTCAATACTATGGTTCATTGATGGTAAAAAGAAAAAGAATAATTTCCTATTTACCTTTACAGACCTTTTAATAATTTATAACAAGTAAAACATAGCCTGCATTACCTAATTATAAATATTTGACCAGGAAATGTATATGCCAAAATTCATTATTTTTATTCTGCTTCACATTTCTCTCTGTTCTGCGGAAAGTATTCTTGATCGCATTGGATGGCGTGGTGCCAGTTTACCAGTCATCCTTATTATAATTTCAATTTTCCTGATTGTCTCCATTTTTCTAATTCTCTACTATTTACGAGAACATGTATCACAGCAAAAGGCATCGCAAGAGCATCTGGACAATCTATTCAACGAAGGTATCAAACGCCTGGACTTGACGAAACTTGAAAGCGTCAAGCTTAAGCAGATCATGCGCCACGAAAAAATTGCCGAACCACAAATTATCTTCCAATCAGTTTCCACCTATGAAAAATGCGTTGACAAAGAGGTTAAACATATTTTATCCCGCCGTCCGACAGCAGAATTTGTCAACGAGGAAAACCAGGTTCTCTCTCGACTAAGGCGAAAGCTTGGCTTCCATCACCTTGCGCTGGAACATCCCATCGCTTCATCGCGTAATGTCATTATCGGACAATCGGGAGCAATCTTTGGCAAGAATCTGAAAAAGCCTTTAATTCGGAAGGCTACAGTGGTGGAAACTAATGAGTTTAAATTTGGAATCCAATATGATGTTGACAAAGAGGATGTGATCAACTTATCGCCCGGCGAGGAGATAAAATTTGCCTTTACCCGCCAAAGCGACAGCGCCTATGGACTTGTATTACATGTCCTTAAGGCTGATGGCTCTGGTACTATTGAGGTGGGACACACGCTGAACTTCAGGCGAAATCAATTACGTCAATTTATTAGAATGGAACTGAGCCTACCCGTTAAATTCCGCCTTATTAGTACAGCCGATGAGAAAAAAAGCTACATCCGCCGCGGTGAAGTTGTGGAAGCACGAATGGCTGACATTAGTGGTGGTGGTATGAGCTTCATTGCAGATCGCTCGCTCCATGTGGGGGACTTGATCACGCTGAATTTTAAATTGCCGAACATGAACTTTTCCGGAATATCAAGTAAAATTAAACGAATAAGCCTTCAAGAGGGTAAATCAAAAACCCTTTTTAAGCATCATGTAGAATATGTCAATATAGAATCGCGTAAGCGCGATAGTATAGTCAAATACATCTTCGAAAAACAGCGCCAGCTTAATCAGTGGCGATAATACTTAAGGCTAAACATGGGCATTCCCATCCATATTATTGGATTTGGCACTCGCAGTGAGATTATATCTTCCGAATATGAACGATACTCTCGGCTACTAAAACCTTTTGTCAATCTAAAGACTACTATATTAAAAAGCACTGCCACAAAGAAAGGGAAAAATGTAAAGGAGCTGACCGTTGACACCAAAAAGATGCTTACTCACTGGGATAAACACACCTATGCAGTGGGGCTTACTGAGGAGGGAAAAAGCTTTGATAGCATCAACTTTGCTCAGTGGCTTGACAAAAGAATAGTGCAGGGTGATCATCTTGTCTACAACATTGGTGGTGCCTATGGTCTTTCTCCGGAGATAAAAAAGCACTGTAACGATTTGATTAGTCTCTCTCCATTGACATTTCCCCATCGACTCTGCTTTACTATCCTAATTGAACAACTGTATCGGGCATTTACTATTTTAAAAGGGCACCCGTATCATAAATAGAAACAGTGCATTATAGCACACATAAATAATTGTATACAACAGTCAGTATCACAGATAAAGAGGAACTATGAGCCAATATAAAAATAAGATAGTAGAAATACTTATCAGCAACCGAGGTGGTGTACCAATACGAATTCTTTTTATTCTGGTTACCTTTCTTTTAATTGGGGGCAGTCTCTTTTTAATGCTTGAGAATCAAAAAAATAAGAATAAGATTGCCCATCGTAAGGCCATAGAGTTAAGCGATTATGGCCTTCAACAGATGATGATGAAGATATCGGAACAACTGAATGACGACCCTTCTCAGATCCAGGGAATTAATAAAACAGAGTTCAACGAAGGGTGGTATACGGTAGCTGTTTCAGTAACTCAGGAATCTGACATCCTTACCTTTTCCATTGAATCTGAAGGGCATGTGGGAACCCAATCAGGTTTACAGAAAAGAAAAGTCACGCTTAAGCAGTCTGTTGTAGATGGTGATACTACCTGGATGCCCCTTCCAAAAGAGTAGCTTTACTTACTCAGGATAACAGCAGCATCTCTCAAAATTAAAGATTGCCTTTACAGGATCTCTCGTTTCTTTAATTCCTTATAGAGTCCCATATCATTTGATACCACAGCACCATCATCAAAAGCCAACACCGGAAGAACTGGATTTTTTAATCCAGCCTTGGTCAATAAGGCAATAAGGTCTTGCATGATTGCCGGATCTTCACTACTCTTTTCAGTAAATGCAACACCACCTTCAACAAGACGTCGTTTGATATCATCACATTTTTGACAAAATGATTTTGTATAGAGAACCATAATTTATACCACTCCTTTTTTTCTACACCTTTCTCAGTAACACCAATATTAAAATTAAAATCCCCCTAAAAAAAATGCAATATAGGTAGATGGTAAAAAGTTTTCCCTATCTTGGGATAATCCCAAATCATGCAATAGGAAGCAGCACAGTAGTACAATCCTATGCCCATTAAGACTTTCAGGCTTTTCGGCCATATCACCTTGTAGATATGCCCTTCAAAACCTTCAAGTCTTACTAAATCATAATCTTGCACT
>JANQEN010000237.1 GCA_028278335.1 Chitinivibrionales bacterium
CGGGGTGTGTTTCTTTGCATACTTTCTTTGCACAAGCAAAGAAAGTATGGCTGCTGTCGGGCAGTATCCCGACGATTTTAATTCTCTGGAATCAACATATTTTATCGAAAATGATAATATGATTCTTTATCTTTGTTTGAGTTAAATGGTAAATACTACTACAGTTTACTCTGATAATTTACCAACTCCACATTAAGCTTCCCACTATTCCCGGGCATAATTCCCTTAAGTGCGACAAGTGTTTTTCTGCTATCGTTTCGTATGTAAAAGTTAAGTTTCGGAATAAGTGCACCAACAGCAGGCACTATTAAGGACAATTCAAGATGATACACATCAATGGAGCCAAATTTCTTTGAGTTGAACTTTATTTTTCCCTTATTCTTTGCCTTAAAATTTAATTTTCCCTTAGTCTGTTGAGGTGTCCGAACAGTAATCTCCTTGACCTTGCTCTCAAAGGGATAGGTTCGTAAGAGATACATTAACCCTTGAACCGTGGATATCACAAATTCGGTTTCATCCATAGTGGCAGTATTAACATTATATTCAACGGTGGTTTTGTTTTGCCCCTGATCAAATTTCTGAAGACGATCCAGATTTGTTATATGGAGTTTATTAAGGTCTACAGTGTAGGTTTCGTCCAGTTGTGTTTTATTGAGTTTCATTTTTCCATTGATTAGCCATCGAGCCTCTTTGCTGCCCACATCAACTGTGGTGTACTCAAAAACAACCGGTAGTTGCTTACCATTTGTATTGACCCCTTGAAACTCATACTTTTCATATCGAGGGAGCACCTTGATATTCTCTATACTAAAATTTGGTCTCTTACCATGAACATAAGGTAGGGTAAACAGTAGAATTATTATTAGCGTTTTCATAATAGTATCCTTGTTAATTACAATACATGGTCAATTAAAAATTGTTGAATCTGTTGCAACACCTCTTCGGTATTGGCAGAATAGAGCCCATGTCTGCCACCTTTAACAATATGATAACTGATATTGTTATATACAGACTTAAATGCATAGGCCGCATTGAGTGTTATTAATCGATCCTTTTCACCAACTATTGCCAGCGCAGGGATCGATGTCTTGGTATTAACGGGTACTCCTCGATAATCCTCCAATGCATTGAGCACCTGCCTATACCAGGTGATCTTTTTCTTTACCAGTCCCCTTTTGGGAGAATCATCATCGCGGAATAAGGAGAGAATATTTTCACCTCTCTTCATCATATGAAAAAGACGATAATCTTCGTGCTTGAGTAAAAGATTGCGAGCTCGTTGAAATTTTTTCGCATCCGCCTCCAAGGCACCAAAATTTCCTGATGCAAGAAGCACAACCGCTTTTACTGGTCGCTCTTTTTCAAAGGAGACATAGTGAGAAACGATTGCTCCTCCAATGGAGTTTCCCAATAAAACTACCGTGTCGAGGTTCATTTCATTAAAGAGATCGTTTAATACTGGGATGTAATCTGAAAAGTCACCCTGATAGAGTTTTGTGTCCTCCGGTAAATAGTAACTGATCAGGTTGATGTACTTCGAAAGAGGTGAAAAGTTTAAAAAGGATGATGCATCAGTATTAAATCCATGAAATAGTACTAAGGTCTTATTAGTTTCTTTTAGTGCATTAAGATAGAAAAGACGATGTTGCACATCTATCTTTTTTGAATCAATCTCTTTATATTCCCAAGGACTGGGATCATTCTTAAAGGGAAGCTGCTTTTTTTCCTCTAAAAATTCTTGGTACTCCTCTTTACACTGCTCCTCTGAGGTGCAGATAAGTAGAGCATTTATAAATAGGTGTGTAAATATTACTCTCCCATACAATGATATGGTTATGGCAATAGTGATAAACAGGGTTAGTATTATTATCCATTTTTTCTTATTTTTCATAATTTTCCTCCTATTCAATATCTATTAGTAATATTTGCAATTTAAATGCCAATTGAAACTTTACTTATAGTCCAATTAAAAATGAGAATACAGAAATAATCATAATCGAGAGTTTTTTATTATTAACATTTAATGGCCAAAGCCGAAATCAAGTTTAAAAAAAGAAAAACTTTAAAACATAATTTAGTACACAATTCTGGTGCTTTTATCCCCTTCAATCGCACCGTCGAATGGTTCAGATTAGCACGAGTTGCTGTCTGAGGCGAAGCCGAGTTCAACGAGTGCCTGAACCTGAGGCGAAGAAGTGCGATTGCGGGGCGGCGTCTTTTGCTTACTTTTCTTCGCTGAAGAAGAAAAGTAAGGCTGCTGTTGGGCAGTGTCCCAACGATCTTATTGAACGCAAAAGGTAAAAGTGATATGGCATAAATGACCATGCCACGCATTTTATACTGACAAACTGGTAAACAATTCTTATCACTACAAAAAAACTATACTGTGATCCCAGACATTTTTAATGAACTTCACTGCTATTGAATATATTTTTCACGTCCTAACAGGAGCGAACCCAACAAAATAAAGGATTAAATTACCATGGCAGAGATTGAAAACGAGGTTGAATACGATTGCAGAGAGTGCGAAGGTTTGTGTTGCCGCCATGTACCCATAGAAATAGATACCCCCTCATGCAAACGGGATTATGATACCATCCGCTGGTATTTGCATCATGAAAATGTACGCGTTTTTATTGATCATTATAGAAAATGGCATGTGGAATTTATGACTCCCTGTGAGCATATCACCAAGGATAACAAATGTAAGGAGTATGCCTCGCGGCCAAAGCTGTGCAAAGATTATCCCAGTGAAGAGCATCATTGTGAAAATTTTGATCTTCCCTATACCACCCTCTTTAAAAATGCAAAAGAGTATGAAGCGTACCTTGAAAAAAAGGGAAAAGAGTGGCGCTGGAAACGATAAAAAAAGGCGGGATATATCCCGCCTTTCTAATTTACTGCTTTACAAAAAATAATTATTTAACGAGTCCTACCTTAACAAAGGTCTGTTCTTTACCTACTCTGAGTTTACAGATATAAACACCATGAGCAACAGCACTTTGCTCGTTATTTGGCAACCATGTTAAGGCATGGCTTCCTGATTGAAGCTGCCCCTTAAACAGGGTGTACATTTTTTTACCATTAAGAGAGAAAGCTTCTAAGGAGGCATCAGCAGCTTTTTTAGTGGAAAAGCAGAATTGCATTGCACCCTGTGCTTTGGGTAGAACCGTTAAGGGGGTGGCAATATTATTTGTAAAGGCATTTTCAATTGGTGTGGCACCAATGACCAACTGGTAGGACTTGGTCTTCTTAATTTCCAATGCATCGGTCACCTTAAACGTCACACGATACTCACCATCATTGCTGGTTGGTGTGCCACTCAATAAACCATTGCCATTTACAGAAAGTCCATTGACCTTCTCCTCAGGCATGAGCGCTGCCTTATGATTGTTGGGAATATCTGAGACTGCACCATAATCAAAGGTAAAATGCGATCCCAATCCATTGGAGGCACCCATGGCCATGCCAGTAACATCACCGCTCATATTATTGCCATAGTAGTACTCGATTTTACCACTGGGGTAGAGCACAACAGCAAAATCAACATCAATGTCCAATAGGCCGGTTTCACTCCACATGTGCTTGGTTTTCCAACGGATAATCGCCTTATCACTACTACCCTTGAAATAGATACCATCTCCAGTACCAATAACATAGTCAGCACCTAACCCAGCAATTGCCTTAGTCGCTTGCAATGCCTTTGGTGAGCGAACATAAACAAAATTGGGTTCAAAAAGGATAATGCCGTCGGTACCAATGTAAATCTTTTTGACAGTTTTACCAAAGTAGGGAAAGTCGAAGCCCAAGCTTTGCTCGCTGTAACCATCATCTGTATCATTAGGAGAGACCTCTTCAGTAATCTGCCAGGATTCAGAACCGCTATTGACTTCATAGTAAACGTTATCCAACAGCTCCCATGTATAGGGATTACTACCACCCTCAGCTTCTAACTGTTTAGAGTAACTTTGGTTTTGCTGTGCTGGAGGCAGAGCATCAGTAGTAATATTGAGAGGTGCATTATCGGAGTTGTAATTGATAGAAAGAATCGTAGTATTATTGGGTGTGATGGTTTTGTTGGTCTCAGTACAGACAACTTCCTTTGGAGAAGAGCCACGATAATCAATGAGCGAGAACTTTTTAACCTCACCAGATCCCTCACCCTTGGCATCAATCATGAGGAAAAACTTCGCTTCCTTTTTATCAACATGGTTCAATAAAAATTTCGCATCAAGACCAACCTCTATGGTTTCATAGGAGGTACCAGCACGACCCTGCATAGGGAAATCTCCACCCTGATAATTTAAAACATTGTACCGATGAGAAAACTCTGGAGCATTAGCACTGGTGCTATTGGCCACACCAGCGGAGATACTTAGCTGGTCCCGTTGTTTGTGTTGGATTTCAATTTTATAAGTGAACGCTTGCTTGACTTTGTCGGTTGCAAGTCTTGCTTTAATAACAAACACATGTTTATTTGTTGTCAAACCACCAACTTTTAAATCAGCAACCGTGTTATCTAATGGAGGTTGATTTTGTCCTCCTGTACTTACCGTATCATTAAATGCATTACCTCTTTCTAGTGCACCTGTCCTATACAGCATATAAAAGTAACCTCTTTTTCCCCAATTGCTTCCCCAGGTATTTGCGACCAACCAGGCGCCCTTCTCCCAGTCCTGGACATCAGTTACACCATCATTATTAATATCTTCATCATTCGTATATTCACCGTCCTCATTTACATCATAAACGACATTATCATCCCAACCGACTATGGTCATCACATGCCCGCCGGTGTGGCCCCATGCAGGGATACATATCCACCCGGCCTTTGGTTTGCCTGAAGGTACTTTCGGGGGAGGGCCATTTTGAGAAGGTGGTATACAATTTACACTAAAAGTTGCAATTCCGCCAACTGCAGCACCCTCGCCCATATCAGTGATCCATTGCTTTAAATCTTCAATGCCTTGTTCTGTGCTGATGTCAATTTTGTGATATGCCAAATATCTGTTTTTCATTCCATCAAAATATTTGTCATATCCAGTCATCCATTTTGTGTCCGCACTTATACCTGAGCCCCAAGCGGATTGAGTGGGAATACCATTTGTATTTATAATTTCCCAACCTTCTAAAAAACTTGAGCCTGCACCATCACCATTATTTAGAAAGTTCCAGGTGTAATTATGCGGATAGGGATTTCCATCAACATCTCTTGCTAAGCATAATGCGTATGTGACATGATGACCTGTACCTGCAGCCTGTGCACAAGAGCCATACGGACCTTGGTTAACTACAGGGTCGGGAAAATATTTATTATTGCCTGATACTTCATTTCCATTGCTAAACTCGTCAGGTAAAGGAAGGTTTCTTTTTTTTAGTGTCAGTGTTGGAATTTTTTCAATCTGTTCAGGGGTTAGTTCTTTAACACCACCAGTATAAACTTCTCCAACACCTGGAATGTATTCTTTTATTATTTGTGCTGAATTTGATGTCTCTTGAGAATAGGATGTGGTGGGTAAACCATTGCGTGCATACGTTGAAGCGAGGAATAATAAAAATGCACAGAAAAAAACCATTATAGAAAAGGGTTTGTACATAAAGCCTCCTAAAAATGTGTGAAAATATTGCTTTTGCAATCACCCCCCTCAAACAATATTAAGTGTAATTTCCCTTGTATCGAAAATACATCAAATATCATTAAAAACGTGTCAAAAACTATATTAATTTATTTTAGTTAACCAATATGAGCATAACTACTTATTTTATAATCTTTTACTTACTCTTTTCCAAATATTTCACTCTTTCAAATACACGTGTAGGAATTTTTTTTCTCTTTTTCAGTGAAGTCAAAATATCTATATACTTTTTATAATATAGCTTTGAATTTTCCTTATCTTCCTTCCATAGAGCATCAGCAAGGTTTAGATATGCCACAGCACGTTTAGGGAAAATTCTGACAACTTCCTGTAATAAAAGCACTGCCTCCTTTAAATATCCTCCCTGTTCTAAGAAAAATCCTAAATCGTTTAGAATTCTTTCATAAGCTTGAAAATCCTTTAAATGATATGTTCCTGTTTCACAATGATCTGAGATTCCCTTACAGAGAGTAAAGCATGCTGATAAAGAATCAGAAAAATTACTGTGATCTGGTTTAAAATATTCACCATTAAAAAGAGTTAATACTTCCCGAGCACTTTCTTTTTGCTGATTAATACGATTTTTTTGCAAAGCAATCCGATGCACGTTTTTTAAGAATAAAGCAAACAGCTCTTCATCAAAATGATTCTTATATGCATCTGAAGATTCGTTTATAACAGAGCTTATTATCTTCGCGCTGTCTAACTCATTGTTGATCAACAATGACTTGATAGATTCAATATTCTCAATATAGGGAAAAGATTTATAAGTATTTATTTGCGAAACTTTTCCATTTTTCCATTTTAATATGTAAGTATGCTTTTCTTCTAAAGAACGAAATGGATAGTAGTGACATTGCAAGGTTATCGTATCTTCATCCAGTACAATATTTTCAATCATTGGAATCCCTAATCCATAATAGATTATTGTAGCAACGTTATCAATATCCAATTCATTTACGGATTGACTGTTTTCATTACAAAATCCAACGGCCCTGCTCATTTCATTTTCTCTGACAACCTCAAAGCTATAAGATTTTGTAATATTTGTATCACGAACTCCAATCACAAGATTCGCAAAATATCCAGAGCCCATAGATGCAATACGATGTTCATAAAAAAGTGGAGCTCCTTCGATTGAACCCAGATACCCTTGTTTCTGCCTCTCACTATTTTTAAAACAGATAGGATCGCTGAACAAAAGAGAATAAACGAATAGAATATAAAAGTTAAACTTTGGTTGCATAAATTTCTGAACCTGTTAGTTTACAGATAAAATATTATTGTTTTTGATAGTAGTGTGGTTGAAAAATCATGGAAAACCCGCAGGAAGACCTGCAAAGTCCCAACCATGTTGATTCATCCCTTCCCCTAGTGCCGTCAAATTAGTAGCTAAGTTAAATCGTCTTGGATTTTGCCCATTGACCCAAGAAGGCCAGTTATCAATGTGATTAATGGTTCTCTGGAAATCTTGACTTCCATGCTGAGTAACTTCATCCCTAATACCTTGCACCAACGCGTTTTGATGTGCATCGGTCCAATTATTTGGATTCGCTGGAGAGACAAGAGAAGGTTCAGTATTTATTGCACGCTGTAAAGCTTGTCTACATCGATCTCCGGCAAAGCCATTTCTAACAATATTCCCTGGTCCTCTAATATGCCAGCGAATTAGCATAGCAATAGCCTTTTCTGAAAGAAATACCTCTCCTATTGTTGGACGTCTTCCATTTGGTGTTCCATCATTAAAATTTGCCAGTCTCACATCGATATTCGTTTGTGTTCCATCATCCCAGGGTGTATCCATTATGTCTCTGATCCTTATTCGAGCCATATCCCACATTCTAAAACGATAGTTTTGATATGATTGATCTGTAGATCTTCCAGCCATGACAAATCGATAGAACCAGTGCCATGTTTTAAAATAATTACCTTCTACTTCCTGAGTTGGAAGATCAGCGAATCCACCATTTTCATCCTGTAAACTCAACCAGCAGGCATATTTTCTTTGATTAGAGATGGCTAATCCATGATTTTGAAATCGTGTATTCCAATTTTTCGAAGGTCTGACACCAAAAAACTCAAACACTTGGGTATAATCATTTGGGTTTAGATGCCTAAATAGGGCTAAATAGGCGGATAATTCTCCATGATCAACATTGCCATTTGCTGCTGCCACACCTAAAGTCCAATGGCAAGGCCCTTGAGACAAGAAGGCATTGTCATAACTGGTGATACTATCAAAGTGACCAATACATTCAACTTCAGAGCAAGCTCGAATAACTCTGAATGTAGCATCCTGGGCTTGAGAATTTGTTGCAGCTCCTACTAAACTCATTGGAGAAAGTTCGGCTTCATCCCAGCAGTGGGATGGCGGGACAGAACGGGGCCCAGACCATTGTCGGTAGTTGGCATAGTCTCCAATAACATGCATATCATCAGCATTTCTATTTGCTGGAAATGAATAATATTGGGAGAAATCGCGAGCAAACATTCTTGGACCGGTATTATTGCATTCATCATGTATCCACACATTAACAGACCATACATTATTCTGCTGAAAAAGATTTGTTCTGTTTCCCCCCTGAACATTCCATGCTTCAATAATTACAGGACAACGCCAATTGTTTGCAATCCAGAATTCTATCCTTTCCCAGGTCTCTTGATTAATAACACCAGAAACATTGCCTGTGTACTGCATCGTATTTGCAGTTTGCTCAAGAGAGTCAACATAAACAGATAGGTTTCCAGTTTGGCCTAATTGAGAAACAATATGAGCTCCTTGTTGAGCATTCTGTGGAGCATTTGCCCTAACACGTGCTATATGAGTCATTTTTGAATAGATTTGAAATTCTCTCACAGCCCACATAGTCCTGAGGCCAAATACTCCATCAGGAGTTTCTGCTGAGAAAAACCCAAGCATTCTCAAATCATTTTGTAAATTCCTAACATGCTGGGGAATATTTAACTGATTAGGAACATTTGGAGCCACCTGTACCACTGGATTTGGGCAAACTGAAAACTGAGCATTATCTATTCCACCCCACCTTTGTGGTGTGTTGGTTTGGTGATTATAATCTCTATCACCACGTTGTAAATTATGACATCCGTAAGACATTTACCATCCTCGAATAATAAAAATATTAACAGCCATAAACTTCTTTTAGCTTATTTTGGGTTACCGGTCCCGGGTTACCATCAATTTTTAAGTTAAAATACTCTTGAAAACAACATACCCCGTTTGCGGTTAAAGTATTCATTTCATCGTCAATTTTACCAACATTAAATCCAAGATTTGTAAGTCGAGTTTTAATACCCAACAATACATCTATCGGATCTATGGTTTTAATTTCAAAATCCCAATAATTCCATTCATCACTAGAATCGTCAAGTTTGATATAAAGACGCCCTTTATCTAAATCGTTTTCTATAGTGTGTTCAATTAATGATGTGTCAGGTATAACACCTTCAAAGATATCATTTCCAACTTCGAGCTTATATTTCTTATTTGTAATCACTGCAATCGGCGTTATTGCTCCTACAGTGAATTTTAATGTTGTACTATTTAAACTAGCTGTACCATCAATTTTTATATAGTTCCTTTCAAACTCCTCTTCTAAATAAATCTTACATTTTTCATCTTTACATATTCCATTGGTACAGTCAATTCCTGGCCATTCATTCTCGTCAAAAAACAACACTTCAACACGTCGATCGGTCTGGCTCTTCATTTTGCTAGTTTTTGGCCACATTTCTCCAAACCCTACAGCTTCTGGCTCGTGCGCCCAATTAAGGGATTTCCGATTTGACAAGGCTTGTTCTTCTTCAGAACTACCTTTCATAGTCTCTGACAGCTTTTCTTGATAGAGATCATAAATTGCTTCCCAACTTGCTTTATTAAAGCTATCATCAACACTTAAATTTAACTCATAATGAAAACTTATAATAGCTGCTTTTGTATTTTGGCCGATAATACCATCAACTTTTCCGGGGTCACAATTCCATGATTTATAATGTGCAGCCCATTTTAAAACGTGCTGAATGTCTTTTTCCACATTTTTCTCATTTGCTATGGCTGCCCACTCCTCCTTAGAATTAGATCCAAGAACAAGAAATAGAAATGAGTCTGCCCGCATCTTGGAGAGTTTGAAGTTATAGTCATCTGGCCCTGATTTATCAGTATGCCCTGCGATAAAAATTTTTTGATCTTTGAATTTAAAGGCCCTATTCAACAAGGATTTAATTACGTTGATACCACTAATATTCTCTTGTTGGTCAGTTCCTGATTCATCCCGATAATTTGAATCAGGCAAAAATACAGCACTATCATGTCTGAATAAAGCATCCTCTACCTCAAGAATATTGATAGTACCTTTTTGGATATGTGGCATCTCTAAAAGTTCACTTGCTAATTCTTTAGTTCCTTTAGGATGTACTGCAATAAACTTATACTTACAGGTAGCTCCAGGATTTTCCTCTAGGGCTTTTGCATACTTCTCTCCAAAATAAAGCATGATTTCAGCTTCAGCGACTCCTTTGTCATTGGCAAAAGCATCCACAGTCTGTTTAAGATCTTCCTCTTCACCCTCGAATTCGACAAAAGTCTGGAGCTGGAGCTTTTTGCGGCTGGTCTCTTTTAAATATTCAAGTTTCACCTGGACTTTACACTTTTTATTGAATACAAAGCCATCGTCCCCAGGTAACCATGTTCCTTTAATGAGCCTGACCTCCTTGGTATCATCCTGTGTCTGCGATGATGCCCCGGTATCATTATTTCCTGATGAGGAACTGCTTTTTTCGGCGGTGTGGACATTGACTGCGTGGAATCCTTTTTCGTCAACAACCCATTTTTTTTCAGTAGGCATAGATGTTACCTTTGCTGTTGCGATGTTTTCTTTGTGGATTTTCCTTTATATATTGACGTGTTGCATACAACTCATCTTCATTGCGAATTATTCGTTCATAAAAATTTCGTTGCCATTTAATTTGGGAAAATCCTTTTTTCCACCCGCCAAAAATACAACAATTATTATCATGGTTGATTGTAATAAAGCAGGCACAATTTTTCGAATAATCATAATTCGATACTCGGATTGATCTTCTATGGTGAATTTCGGGGTTATACATTGCAACTGTTTTTACTGTTAATCCTTTTATTTTGTTTGCTGCGTTGTTCTCCAGTCAGGGTCTCGCACTGTAGCCCAATCTTCCCAGGGTTCTGGTGGGTTTGCATTTGTAGGTAGTTTGTTTCCAGAAAGGTCCAATTTATCTACACCGACATTTATTAAATTTACAATTCCAGCAGGTAGATCAGTTAATTGATTATTGCGGAAGCTCAATTCCTCAATATTAACCAATTTGCTGATGTTTTCATCAATAGAAATTAAAGTTCCATCAAGTAATATTAAAATTTTCAAGCTAGTAACATTACATATGCTTCTTGGCATTGATTGGATTTCGTTATTCCATATTGTGAAACTATTTAATGCAGTTAAATTTTCAATCTCTAAAGGAATTTTTACAAATCGAGGATACTGAATACCTCCATCATAAAACAATAAAGTATCAATTCTCCCATCTAAATTAGTTTTTGACACTTCTGAAACAGCTTTCCAACATCCATTGGTGTCGAGTATTGCTTGCGTACTTAAAGAATCTGACACATACGTCCCTAACACATCAATAGAAGAAGTTCCTCCAGCTGTATCAGATGCCCCTTCATTATCCTTCGCAATAACGGACATATAATGCTTTCTAATAACCCGTGGACCAAACACCGGAGTCCAACTGAAGGTGAATAATGTATCTGCTCCATTCACCTTTTGCATTCCGACCACCGTGTAGTCAGCTAGAAGAAAGATTGAATCAATACTATTTTCAACATCTTTGAATGTAGCAGAAATACTGGCGGAGTTACCAAAATCAATACTTGATGGCATTGAACCCATTGCAATAGTTGGTGGATCATTTACCGGATTCACCGTCACATTCATCACAAAAACACCGGAAGTATCCATATCGTCAACCACCTTTACTTTAACTGCAAGTGCACCGTTATAGTTGGTGTCAGGCTTAATGCTAGTGCCGGAAACAACCCTGTAATTTGCGCTGTCAAGAACTAACAGGCTCAAATCGTCTGGCGCGTTATCAATGTCAGTAATTGAAAGGCTTGTTTTTGAAATAGTACAATTATTATCCTCGTTGCAACTGACAGCCATACTTTGCCCAGTAATAACCGGAGCATCATTTACACTATCAATGGAAATTTGTATAGCTTGAGTATCGCTACTGTTATTTATTGGATCCATTAGGAAAAATGTAAGGGAGTCTTTCCCGCAAGAGTCCGATTTGAGAGTGTAAAGCATTTCAATGCCGGCGGTAAGGTCTCCTTCGAGTTTGTTGAGGGTACCTTTTGATGGAAGTTTGTCAACGTACCACCTAACTGCTTCACCTTCTGGATCATGGCCAGATATATTGATTGGATATTGGTTGGTGTTGTCCTCAACAGCGTCTACGGAGGGCGCATTATCAATAACAGGTGGTTTGTTGGGATTGACAGAAAGTATCGCATTAATACTGGTATCAGCTCCGGCGCTGTTAGAGACTAAACATCTGAAAGTGGAACCACTGTCGGTAAGAACCGTTTGCGACGTGGTATAGCTGATGCCTGTGGCGTTTGCAATATTACTGTTATTCTTCTGCCATTGGTAGGTGAAGGGGGCTGTACCGGATACGGTAACACTAAAGGAAGCACTGTCTCCAATAGTCACGCTTTGGTTTTGTGGCTCAACGGTTATTGTAGGCTTGATAATATTCTGGGTTACAGAAAGGAGAGCAATAGCACTAGTATCAACACCAACACTATTTGAAACAATACACTGAAATTGTGCCCCATTGTCAATCATTAAAAGCGACGGTGTTATATAAGTATTACTGTTGGCATTGGGAATAATAGTGTCATTTCTTAACCAATTAAACTGAAGAGGAGTTGTACCTGTTGCCAACAAAGAGAAGAGCGCACTATCACCAACAAATAGTGTTGTGTCACGAGGTTGTTTAGTTATTACAGGTTTTACCGCTATCTGAGATACAGAAAGGATTGCGTAAACACTGGTATCGCTACCTACATTGTTCGATACAATACATCTGAAGTGTGAGCCACTATCTTCAAGAAGCGCAGTCGGTGTGGTATATATACTATCATTTGTATTCACAATAGCAGTGTCATTTTTTTGCCATTGGAAATTCATTACTCCAGTTCCTGTTGCTGAAACAGCAAAAGTGGCACTATCTCCCACAAGGATTTCTATGCTTTGAGGTTCTCTTAATATTTCTGGTTTTACAGCATGTTCTATGACAGATAAGATAGCCATATCACTGGTGTCACGACCAGAATCATTCGATACTATACATCGATAAAGTGAACCACTATCTGTCTTACTGAGGCGAGGGGTAATATAGATACTATCATTTGCGCTAATAATATTGGAATTATTCTTTTGCCACTGAAAAGCTAAAGGCGAAGAACCTTTTGCTGATATGGAAAATGTAGTACTATCTCCAACTTTAATGGTCACATTTTTTGGATTGCTTAAAACAGTGGGTTTCTCATACTTTTTATATACAGTTAAAATTGCTACATTACTAGTGATACTACCGTAATTATTTGAAACAACACATCTATATTGACTTGCACTGTCAACAACTGTAACAATGGATGTATTAAAAACACTATCAGTTGCCCCATTAATAGGACTACTATTTTTTTCCCATTGATAGATTAAAGGCATAGTGCCTCTCACCTGAATTGAAAAAGCTGTACTGTCACCCTCAACTAATTTTTTATTTTGAGGATGAGATATAATAACTGGCGGGATAAATACAGTTAACGTATAAATACTGCTGGTATCGTGTCCAAATTCATTCGACACTATGCATTGGTAGATTCCCGTGATATTAGTGTCGACTTTAGAATATTGCAATGTATCACGATTATTATTTATTCCAATTTTATTTTTAGTCCACTGATAGGACAAAGGAGGAGTTCCATCTGCAATCACGTATAGATACAAAGTTGAATCAATGATTGATTTTCCCAATGTTCGAATTTGTTTTTCATTTTTAAAAACAGCCTTATAGCCTGGTTCAACCGGTTCTGTGCAAAAAAGGATGAATGTTAGAAATATGCATGTTGCTATAAACATTGAACTTAGGCAAAGTTTTTTTGCTATCATTATCAGGCCTCATTAACTTGTTTTATCTAATTGAAATAGTGCACTAATCTTAAATATAAATCACTGACTAACGGTTTGTCTGTGAGTTGTATCACAAATTACTAATAATCACAATTTTATCTAATAAAGATATTGCTATTCTGGCAAGGGAATAAATTGAAATAAATTTGTAATTAATAGCGACTTACTCTTTAGCCAAAATTGTCACAAATACAGAAATTCTACAGGAATCAACACTATCGGAAATAGTAAAAACAAGAGTATCCATGTTACCCGCAGTCAATTCATTTGCTCTATAATAGCACTCCGGCTGATTTCTTTGGATAGTACCATTGGTTACGTTTAGCTTACCAAATTTTGGCCCCTGTACTGATTGCCAAGTCAAATCATTCTGATCTGGATCAGAGGCAAATAAATTTACTACTCGGTTGTTTCCTTCTCGAGCAGTGATGGTCGTATCATTACAGAACGGCGCTCTGTTGGAATCAAGAACTTCTAAGTGGATAACAAAGGAGTCAATAGTACGTGAAACATCGTCTGTTGCAAAAAAGGATAGGTCACTAAAGAGATAGCTAGTTTGGATGGTAGCGATATTGTGGTCTGCAGTATAGGCAAACTGGCCAGTTGCGGTATCATAGGAACAGTTATCAGGAAGCCTTACTCCAGGCAAGAGACGAGCTTGCTGCCCTGGATCTGGATCAGAAGCGGATACTGTGCAGGAAAAGGGTACTTGCTCTTTTATCCGAATGGTATCACCAAAGACATAGGTACCAACGGTTAGAACTGGTGGCAAATTAGTATTAACCTCTACCGAGAGTGTGCAATAGACAGAATCCTTTATATCATGCACCCCCACAATTGTTTGAAAAACTCCAGTATCGCTGTGCTGCGATTGCCAGGTCAATTGAGTATCTGTAACAGAAACGGTCTGATGACGAGGAAGGTCGGTACCATAAAGAAAAAAGGAAAGGGTGTCCGAATCAAGGTCAATAGCTGCAAGCGGAACACTGAGAAGGTCTCCTCCCTTAATTCGATAGATATCCATTGGAAAACTATCTTTAAATTGAGGTACTCTATTTTTGTCAATTATGGTCATATGTAAAATAGATCGAGAAGAGTCAATGGCATCATGTGCCCATATTGGAATAACATACTCTCCAGCTTCAGAAAACGTAGGAGTTAATCGATATACTCGCTCAATAGTTATCGAATCACTTAAGGGTGCAACAGGATCTAACGTGAAGAACAGTGAATCTCCTTCTACATCTTCACAGGAATCGGGCAAAAATATGGTAAAGGTGGCACCCTCATGAATTGAGGCAAACATAGTATCATGTATCCATTCCGGGGGGTAGTTACTGTTTCGAACTGTCAACGTAGCCAATCTACTGGTATCCCCACCAAGAGTATTGCTCACCGCACACCAAAATAGCGAATCGCTATTCACTAAAGAGACAGAGGGTAGTGTTAGTATGCTTACGGTATCTCCGATAAGCACGCTGCTGTTTCGGTGCCATTGAAAGGTTAAGGGCGATGTTCCTGAAGCGGAAACAGCAAAGGTTACTGTTTCACCAACTCGGGATTTTTTGTCCTGGGGTTGGGTAATAATTTGAGGAGCCATCGCATGAGAAGTGACTGTTAGAAGGGCGGACAAGCTTGTATCACTCCCTCCCCTATTAAAAACCACACACCGAAACAGTGTGCCTGAATCGGCAAGAGTTACCATTGGCGTCTCATAGGATGTATCTGTTGCTCCAATAATATTCTTTTCATCTTTTTGCCATTGATAGGTTAGAGCATCCGTGCCTGTTGCAGCAATAGTAAAGCGAGCTCTTTGACCAGCAAGTATACTCATATGCTTAGGCTCATTTATTACAGAAGGTTTGATAATTTGCGAGGAAACTAGTAGCACTGCTGTGTCACTCATACTAGTGTAGAGATCAGATCCAAGTTGATTGGAAACTTTACACTGGATAGGGGCACCACTATCACCGAGGGTTATGTTGGATAATGTATATATACTATCGGTTGCGTTTACAATAGGCATCCCCTTTTTGAACCACTGAATACTAAATGGTATCGTGCCTTTAATTGATACGAAAAAACTGACACTATCACCTTGAGCAAGGTTTTTGCTTTTTGGGTGTTTTAATATAGAAGCTGGTTCAAACACGTTAACAATCAGGGATAGGCTGGTATCAATACCAAATTCATTAGCTGCAATACATGTATAGCGGCCACCATCTTCTAATCGTAAAGGATTAAAAAGCACAGTGTCATTGTTTACCCCAAGGTCATCTGATTCATCTTTAATCCACTTATATGAAAGATTTCCATCACCTTGAGCAGAAATGTATAGACCAAAAACCGAGTCTACAATTGCCTTTCCTAAAGGGACAATGTTTCCATTGTTTCCAATTGAGGCACTTTGGGATGGGCTTGATGATTTTGTGCAAACCAAAAAGAGTAATAGAACAGAAATTAACAATAGATAACTGAATACTATATTCTCTTTCTTTCTGGTCATTTTATTAATTCCTTTAAAATGTCTGGTTTTACTTATTATACATTTTTTGCATTCGCTTTGTTAAGACTATGTATGCATACCCAAGAATTTTACAAATAGATTAGACTCAGATATTTAGCCATTGTAATAAAATCATGATGGCTCAACAAAAACAATGTATTTTGATATTTTAGCCCTCACAGTGGATTAAAAAAGGAGTAAGAGATGAGTAAAAAGATGGTGAAAGACTTTTTGGAGTTCGCAATAGCAAATGAACAAAACGCAGCAGCTCTCTATACTAAATATTCCCAGATTGCACAATCCAACTCTATCAAGGATCTTTTATCCTATATGGCGCAAACAGAACAAAACCATGAAGCACGACTAAAGGAGCTTCAAAGTAAAACAAGTGGATTAGCATTAGACCAAGAAATACAACTGGATTTACCCAATTATACTGGGTCAATTAAAATTACCGAGGAAAGCAATTTAAGTGAAGTGTTTAAATTCGCCATTGAATCAGAACAAAAAGCTCAATTGCTGTACACTCATTTATCAGAACAAAACTTTGATGAAACAGTAAAAAGCTTTTTTGCCTCCTTAGCCTCAGACGAAAAACAGCATGAAAGTGATTTGCAGAATGAATACGAGAAGGAGTTTAGAGCCGAATTTGACTTTTAATCACCTTCCAAATTACACTATATTCAAATTCTTTTAGAGCTTATTAATTTTTATGTAATATTTTACTGTAAGTATTACATTTTTATCGTTATATTCCAAATAGTTACAGAGCACCTATTATTGTTCTGATTTTCCTCTTGGGTATTCCCCTATACATAAGTCCATATAAACAGTTTTAGTCAAGAATGTCTTACTTTTTTATAAATATTGATATTTTTTATTGCAAAGCAAACCAAATTTTTGTATATTAATACCGATGGACTCTTTAACCCGAAAGGGTGGCCCTTCATCTATAGGTATCCTCTGCCGTGGATGAAGGGTTTTTTTATTTATATTGACCCACAATGAGCCACCTCGAGCAGCAGAAAATAATGAATTTGGAGCAGTGGTTGAGGGAAAGACCCGATTTTATGCGCGGTGGGGGTTTCTATGATCCTACTGACCGTTTAGGTGCAACAAGCCGAAGACAGATGGACGAGGCAATTAGATATGGTACTGTTCCAAGACCTGAACGGCCTAGGCAATAATTATACCGCTTCTCAAAAATAATGTCCTATGCTGTGTTGCGGCATAACTGTTTCTATAAGAGTTTTGTAAAAATCATGGGACAAAACTTTTGAGAAA
>JANQEN010000241.1 GCA_028278335.1 Chitinivibrionales bacterium
CGGTTTATGTCACTATTCCCGGTTACCTCCTTTCAGATAACTAGATTACACCCATGTCGGGCACACGCCTTCCCCTGCTTCGCAGGGTCGCCGTGGCTCTGGGCTCGGCTCTTCCGCCTCGGTCTGGCCAAAGGCCAGACTAAACCCGCCGCCTGGCTAAGGCAAAAGATTAATTATCTATAAATTCACAACTATCCTCTGACACATCATAGCTAATTTATATGTATTTTACTTATGAACTAGCTTTTTACTAACATCTACCTATAAAATATCGGGTTGTTCTATGGCTATAAAAAAAGCAGTTTTACTCACAATTAGTATTGTCCTAATATTACTATCCTATGGTTTTACACAAACTATAGATACATCTACTGTTAAAAAAGATAGCACCGAAGCTATCGAAAGTTTAGATAAACTCATTATCACTGCCACAAAAACTAACCGGCTCATGTCAGAGACACCGGCCAGTGTGAGTGTTCTCACCAAAGAGGAGATTGATGTTTCTCCAGCAAAGAATGTGGATGATCTCATCATGTCCGAGACTGGTGTGCAGGTCAAACGGGTTGTTGGTATTGGTGAAGGTATCCCTTCGGATATTATAATTCGTGGAATATCCGGATCCCTGGGCTCTTCTCGAACTCTCATATTAGTTGATGGCATTCCCACCAATGCCTCGGGAACTCCCTTTCTTATACTTAACGAAATACCACTGGGTGCCATAAATACCATTGAAGTTGTCCGTGGTCCCTACTCAAGTCTCTACGGGGCAAATGCCTTTGGTGGAGCTGTTAATGTCAGAACAATAGAGGGACAGGGAAAACCAAAACTAACTAGCTCTATAGAAACCTCCTATCCCTTTACAGTAGGACATAAAACTTTTGCAAATAAAAAAGATTTCTCCACGGCTCTCTCCGAGGCTGGAACCGATGCTTACTGGAATATTGAAGGAACTAGTAGTGGTGGCAATGATCGCTTCCACTACCTTGCCAGTGCTGGATTTCGCACCATTGGCAATTACCTACTACACGACTCAGCAACCACCAAACGAGACTCTACCCTTATATATAAGAAAAACGAAAATTATGATTACCGGGACACCCGCTTTTTTGGCAAGTGTGGATATCATGTAAATGATGCCCTCTCCTTGGAATTACATGGACGTTTTTTTGATAGTGAGCTGGGTTTCGGAAAAACAAAGAAAATCAAACCCGATTCTGTTGATATTGTAACTAAGGGAAGAAAGTTTGTTATCGGTCCTTTAGCTCGCTTGACTCTTAGCGAAAATGTAGACATGACCATTCGAACACACTATCGTACGCTCATTGGCGAATTTTGGAATGAGGAGAAACTTCCCGACGATTCATATTCACCGGGATATTGGAAGTCACAATCACACGATTGGCAGATTGAATCTCAAGCAATAATACAAGCTGGTAAATCCCAAGTAATTACCTGTGGATTAGATATATTAGGCAATGCTATCCATTTTGGTGAAAAAACCAATCCCCAAACAGGTTCACAAATTCCAGCCACCTATGCAGTAGATGCTAGCATATCTAATATAGCACTCTTTGCTCAGGATGAAATTACATTAAAAAAGCTTATTATCATTCCGGGAGCACGGATTGATTATCACTCAGATTTCGGCAGCGCACTCTCACCAAAATTAGGTATATCCTACAAGCTATTTGATTGGATGCGCATTCGAAATTCCGTAGGAAGAGCCTTTCGAGCACCCACTCTCAGTGAGCTTTATATGCCCGATTTAAGAATCCGCTCCGATTTAAATCTCAAGCCAAATCCTAATCTAAAACCCGAATTTATGCGGGCTATAGATGGTGGTATTGATCTTTTTCCAACATCAACACTTCGTTTACAAATTGGTGGCTTCCTCAATCAAATGAAAGATCTCATTGGACAGACAGTGGTTATTTCTGATTCGTCAGTCACCCATGCCAATATATCCGATGCTTGGTCACGGGGCCTTGAAGTTGATTTTGAGTGGCAGTGGACTGATTGGCTTAATGTATTTGTCAATTATGTGTTCCAAAAAACTAAAAATGAGAGTGCCAGTGCTATCAGAAAAATGTTTCAAAGAGCTAAGAATTTAAGAGGTTACGAGCTTCATGTCTCGCTTGACTATGTGCCTAGCCAGACTGCAGATATCGGTTTTCGCTTACTTAAAAAACTTGGTAACTCAACTCTTGAAGGTACTTTAACTCAATTTTTTGTGGGAAGACGTCAGTACCAAGAATGGACTGAAATAGTTTATAAGAGGGATGTCATGTCAATACCTGAGGGAAATATTATTAAGGTATATATTGATCCACCATTAATCGCTTTAGATGCCCATTGGAGAACTGATATGAGTATAAAGTGGACATCTCACAAATTACTATGGGCGGCACTCAACATTCAAAATGTTTTTAATGCTGAATATGAGGAGCATGGAGGAACACTCTCCCCGGGTCGTTTTGCCTCGTTAAGAATTGGAATTAATCTATAGAGAGTAAAGGCTCAATTCAATCGAATCTGTTGCGCAACTCCCAGGTCCCAAGATGCTTATAGAGTGTGTCTGGGTTGACAATTCCCTTTTCTATTATATTAAGGTAAAAATCAGTATCAACCTCTTGTACTATCAACTGGATCAATAGGGCATTGGGAATAAAGGGTGGTGTTGCAGGAACCTCTTCCTCCCAGGTACCGATGACGTCTCCAGCACGAACAACCTTACGCTCCATCTGCAATTGTAAGGTTGAGAGCATTTCAACAATGGCCGAATCCAAGAATCCGTACATAAAGGGTGCCAAATCTTTGGCCTTAATTACCCAAAGATTGGTGGTTGAGCCAGTAGTATCTAGAATGATGGTATCACCACACACATCACCAGGTAAGGGTTTGAGGGTATCTGGATTGGCTGAAGTATCCAAAATAAAGCACTCCTCGCCATAGAGGTAGAGTGAGTCACCAGGGGTAATAACCAAATCCTCTCCTTCATCTCCACAATTATAAAACAGTACTGTAATGGATAGGGCCAAACATATAAAAAAGAGAAACTGTTTCATGATCTACTCCCTGGATAGAGTAATTACTAAGCTATTTAGGTTCTACCTAAATTGAGCGATTGTTTTGAGGAAAGGTTGCGTTAGCCGTGCTACAAATGGATTCGCTAAAAACGGAGCTTAACCTGGAAGGTTAAGTGAGTATTTTAAAGAATCTCAGGAGTAGTGCGGATGACGTGAGATTTTCCACCGGGCATATACAAATATACTGCAGCCTTGGTAGCTTTTACCTTTCCCAGCTGAATGAAATGAAAAATAAAATCGTTCATTTTAGGTTGTACTTATAATATAACATTTTTTCTTTGATTTTTTTCGCTCAAAACAAAAAAGGCAGGTTAAACACCTGCCTTATTTTTTATTTCTTTGTTACCCTAAGATTAAAAGAGCGTGTTGCGCATAAGTTTTTGACACTTTCCAGAGCGTTTCAGCTTTTTCAGGGCCGCATCCTTAATTTGTCGAACCCGCTCACGAGTAATATCCGATTGTTTACCAATCTCTTCCAGTGTATAACTGGTCTCTTCACCAATACCAAAGTACATGCGAACTACGTTACGTTCCCGTTCAGTGAGGATCCCCAAGACTTTCTCAATCTCCTTATTGATCGATTTCTTTTCTGCAGTATTGTCAGAATCGATCTGGTCCTCATTGGGAAGCACATCAATAAGCGTACCGGCGTTTTCGTCTTTAATAGGTGCATCTAAGGATGCATGGCGGTTGCTTATTTTCATTGTGTTGGTAACGTCAGATTCGCTCATCTCCAGCTCATCTGCCACTTCAGAATCATTGGGTAGTCGACGATACTTTTGCTCCAAGCGAGCACGAACCTTTCCCACCTTATGAATGGTTGCAACGCGATTAAGCGGAACCTTTACAATACGGGAATGGTCGGCAAGTCCCTGAAGGATCGCCTGTCTGATCCACCATACCGCATAGGAGATAAACTTGAAGTTTTTCTTTTCATCAAAACGGTAGGCAGCTCTGATCAAACCAAGATTACCTTCATTAATCAAGTCTGATAGCGGCATTCCCTGATTCTGATAGTTACGAGCCACACTAACAACGAAGCGTAAATTAGCTTTGATAAGCTTTTCAACAGCTTTTTGATCACCTTTTCTAATACGCCGTGCTGTTTCAGCCTCTTCCGGTGCGGAAAGAGCCTTATGTCTGGCAATATCTCTCAGGTAAAGCCCTAAGGAGCCATCTTCAGCAAAGAGAGGGTTTTTTTCAATTGAGATCAATTTCTCTCCCTTGATAAAAGTTAATATGAAAAATTGTTATTATCGTTATTATTGTATTCGTATATCGTAAAAATTTATTGTTTCAAGTGCCTTTTTTTTAATGTGACCCAATTATACAACAAATCACCCTAATAATCTATATATTTTTTTTGAAAATTGTTAAAAATTATAAAAAAATTTTTATTTGGTTTTTCGTGCATATTTTGAATTTTTACTAACAAACAAAGGATCTGACAGGGCAATTATTCGTAAAACTGCGAGATTTTAAAGACCGTTGGAACAATTTATTACAGGATAACCTTTTAATATAATTAATTAATTCCAAAAAAGGTTATTTTTTTTAAATAATCCAGAATTTCTTTAAAAAACATATTAATCAGAGAATCAAAACTCTTTGTAGAATAAAGGCTATCCGCTTAGTTTCAAGAGGATAACAAAAGATAGGCTGTTAAAAAACCAACTTAGAAATAAAATCGTTTGTTAAAGCTGGTATTGGGAGGGTTATATTTTCAATACCCAATATGATAAGGAGTATTTCTACACTAAAAATAATTCCAGCAAGAACCAGAAGATTTGTGAAGAGAAATACCACACTTTTGCGTACTCTTCGCTGCCGCCTGCTTATCATGATAAGCTTTCCAAGATTAAACAACAATCGGGCCATGAGTTTGAAAAATCCCTCTTTTAATGCTTTTGACATAAAAACTGCACCTCTCAAAATAATGAACGCTCACCAATAAGGCAATTTAGATTTATCATCTGCCAGCATCTACTTTTACTTTATCATAAATACCTATTATGTTCAACCCTGTTTGACCATCAATTTTGTATGATATATATTTGGCTACTATTATGCACCATTAGCTCAGCTGGCAGAGCAACTGACTCTTAATCAGTGGGTCCGGGGTTCGAATCCCTGATGGTGTATAAAAAAAGGAACTCGGAAAACCGAGTTCCTTTTTTTATACCTACCATGGGATAATCGAAGTCATTCGCTTTAGCAATTGGGGTTTGACCGCGGAGCAGAGAGCGAGAGACGCGAGCTCAATCCCTGATAGCCCGAAGGGCTAATTTTATATAGTAACAAACTTCATTTTTAATACAGCCATAGGATATTCGACAATATTCGCTTTAGCAATTGGGGTTTGACCGCGAAGCAGAGAGCGAGAGAATCGAGCTCAATCCCTGATAGCCCGAAGGGCTAATTTTATATAGTAACAGACTTCATTTTTAATACAACCATAGAATATTCGACAATATTCGCTTTAGCAATTGGGGTTTGACCGCGAAGCAGAGGGCGAGTAAAACGAGCTCAATCCCTGATAGCCCGAAGGGCTAATATTACTTAGCATAACCTCTTTTTTTTATTACACACCAGGAGACAATCGAAGCCATTTGCTTTAGCGATTAAGAATGCTTCACTGCGCTCGCAATGATACCAACAGAGCATTTCTTTTGGTATTCCGCACACAATCTAATATTAAAAGAAGGGTCTCCCATTCAATTGAGAAACCCTTATATTTTAATTATTTTACTTACAATCTATAGTTATTTACAGCAACGAAACCCCACATACATATACTTCTTCTTCCCATTAAGTAATATATGAGAATCACAGCGGGCCCGTTTTCCGTCATCCTGCCACCATCCCCCAACAACATAATGCTGATTCCCCTTTGTGGTTGAGGTCCACTCAGCAAGGTTTCCGCTCATGTCATACACATCATACCCACTGACGCATTCGGGAAACTCTCCGCTCTTTGCCACCTGATTATCAGTGTGCCTATTTCCAAAGGTATTACATTTATCTGGTTCATATTTTCGTCCATAGGGAAAGGCATATCGCTTCTCGTTTCCTAAGCAGGCTGCTTGCATCTCCTTGACAGTGCAGAGTCGCTTACCCGCCTTTTCACAGGCAGCACGAGCCTCATCCACCGTAACACTACGAAGTGGCAACTCTCCCTTGTCATTAGGCCACTCATATTTGTCAATACAAAAAGCCTCTTCCTTAACCGTAGCCATACCCTTAGGACAGATGACAACAACCAGAGTATCCGTGTCAAAGGCGCCTTCAGAATCGGTTACCTTAAGCACTGCTCGGGAGTACTCTAAAAATTGATACTCAGTATAGGCGGTATCTTTGGCGCTCCAATCATAGGTGCCATCGCCATTAAAATCCCACTCATATTTAACGATATTGCCATCGGGGTCCTCTCCCCGTCCATTGAGTTTAACCCGTTTCTTTTTTCGTGAGACCACATCATCACCGGCAATTGCCTTGGGAGGGTTGTTTCCTACCGTAACCAATGCTGTATCCTTTGCCATGGTGCCATCATCTTTTTTTACGCCAAAGGTTACGATATAGTTACCCTTTTTAGCATAGGTGTGCTTTGCTTGGGCAGTCTTGGTTGAGGACCACTCATATTTTTTATCCCCATCAAAATCCCAGTGATAGGAAAGGATTTTATTATCCTTGTCCTTGGCAACCCCCTGGACGTTGAAGGGTACATTTACATTTGCACTATAGGGTCCACCAGCATCAATCTCCGTTTTCGCATCAACAACAACTATGTCCTTGGATTCTGATGCGCTCATCCCTTTCTCATTGGTGACAGCGCAGACCATGGTATATACACCAGCTTCTTTATAGGCGTAAGTTGTTGAAGGATCTTTGGATTTTTTTTCAAACATACCAACACCGGCAAAATCCCAGGCATACTCGGTAATAGCAAAGACCTTATCCTCTGCTTCACAGGTGGCAGTAACCTTCTCAGACACATTTACTGTATCCGGTGCAATAATTTTTTTGATGGTAATCCCAGGATAGACCTCTATCTTTTTAGTAAAAAGCATACGATTATTGTCTTCATCCAATATTTCTGCTGCCACTGTAAAGGTACCAGCCACATCCCACATATTTTTTACTTGTACCTCACCGGTATAGGTACCATCATCAGGATAATCCCAGCGTTTATCACCATTAAGATCCCAACGCAATCGGAGTCTACCTGTTTGGGCAATCTCCTTTTCAGGTTGGCTGATGGTAAAAGTATAAACTGTACCAATGGTCCCGAACTCAGGCGAAGCGACAATATCAATCTTGGGAGGTGCTGTCACGGTAACAGTGCTGGATGCTAACGCTGTCTGCCCCTTATCATTCTTGACTTGGAGAGTAACCGTATACTCACCAGCTTTTGTGTAGGTATGCTTCACCTTAGCTTGACTATCAAAAGCACCTGTTTGAGGGTAGTCCCAAGTACCATTACCATCAACATCAAAGCGATAACTTAATCCCGCTGCTCTACCCAGTTCATTGACAGAACGAGCCCCATTTATGACAACAGATTTATCAACCCTGGTTGTTGCAGGGACCTCTATCACCGCGTTTAGATCACCTATAACTGTTAAATAGTAATGCAAACCAGAAGAGTTTCCTGACTCATCCTCTGCGGTGATATACACCTTAAAAGTACCTGGCCTTTTAGGAACATAGTGAACCACACCCCCAGTTTTGGATACATTCATGCCTCGTGGACCTTTAAGAAGGTAATACTTTACTGATGAGCCTTCAGGATCCTTTGCTGCAAGTTGCACAATATATTGTTTTCCCGGTTCACACTGCCGTTTTGGTTTAGTTTGCCATACCGGAGGTAAATCCTTCTCCTCTTCCTCCTCCTCTTCAACGGCAGCAACGGGACTCTCAGCAACTAAGCAACCAGAGGCCGAAGCCAAAGACTCAATATTACGAGTGCCAACCCATTGTGTAAGCCCATCAAAGTCATCCTGGGTAATTGAAATGGCCGCGCTTACATAACCACCATTCTTCACCAAAACCTTTTTACACTCACCAATATCCATCCCCTTATGATCACGGGGAAAGAGCGAGGTCTCGCCTTCTAAGATTCGAACAAGGGATATTTTTTGCTTTGCAAAATAGGAGAGAGAGAAACTAGCCTCTTTACCAACCACCGAAAGATTTGGCGTTGAAAAGGCGGTTGACACCTGCAGTCCCGTGGAGGAGAGATATTCTAAAAAGAGTTCTCCCGATTGTAATACCACAGAAACGGTAAGGTCACGACTCTTTTTTTCATATTCAAACTCAATCAGAGCTTTACTCTTTTGATTAAAGTAGAGAATTCTTTGACCAGCAAGTGTGACCGACAGAGAGGCACCTTCTCCAATTTCTAATTGGTCATTAGTTTGAAGAGTGAAGCCTTCCTCAAGGACAACCTTGTCACCATTGCGAATGACCTGTGCTGAACCAGATAGAGATAGTACTTCCGGACTTATCCCTTCTTCACCTTTTTTTCCACAGGTGAACCATAAAAGTGCTATTGCACAGAGTAGAGATAGGGTAATGATTTTTTTTCCATTTTGCATAGTACTAATCCTGATGAGTGGATAGTTTATATGGTATAATTAATATTATGTAATTAATAGTACTGTATATAGCAATACCATGCAAGTATAAAAGTTAAATCCTGTTAAGGATTTTTAACGATTAACAATTTTATCAAATCACCGATTGAATCTTATATAATGAAGCACAAAAATCTATTTCCTATTTCGGTTCTTATTATTTTTAGTTTCCTCATATGTGTTAACAGCTTAGAGGGAGGGAGAAGAAAAAGAAGAAGTAAAAGGTTAAAAAAAACTCAAACAGTAGAGATTAAACTGAGACCAGACTCTACCACTATCAAGCCACCTATTCCGACCAAAAAAGACTCTATCCCTAAACAAAAATCTATGTCCGATCTTACTCCGATTTTTTTTCCCGTTGAAAAATGGCCGGGAGAGACATTTATTCTGTTAGAAAAAATTAGGATGTTTCAAAAGTTTGGGTATGAGCTCTACCTCACTCCTCATCTCTCACCAAGTAGCACTCCAATTAACAGTCGCATAGAGCTAAAGTCAAGGCGTCTTCGATACGAACTCCTTAAAAACAGCTTTATTCACATATCATCGGTTAAGCAACTTTCAAATGGAGAGTATCTGGTCAGTGCAACCTCTGACAAACTGGGAGTACCAGTCTATGGCAAGACTAAAGAGGGCATCATAGAGGGATTGGCTCATATGACAGACAAAGAACTTGCTAAAAAAAGATGGCTTAACAAATCGATCTATTCACGCAGGCGCTGTATCGACCTGTTCGATTCCACGCGCCATACCTTTTCAAACATAAAGGTTCCAGTCACAGAAGCCCTCAAAGTGATCGATGTTCGTTGGGGTATCGTCCCACTACCACCTCAGTTACTTTGGTTAGTTGTGGAGCGAACTGACAAAACCAAAGGAGTCATTCCTGTCAATGTTAGCTTTACCAATGTTATTCGTACGCAGGATCAATATAAATTTCCTTGGGAGTCAGCTCTTTTTGAAAAGAACCCTAAAGAGATTTACTCCTGGGATGCCTATACCTGGGAGACCATTAATAAACATAGCATCTTTATTGGGATGAGCCCTGAACAGGTACGTCTTTCCTGGGGTGAACCAAAAAAACATGAAAATCGTAGAGATGAGAAAGGAGATTCTATAACAATCTTTATCTACGAAGGCAAAAAATTGACATTTAAGAACAATGCCCTAATAGCGACCTCTCATTAATGATATTAGGACTAAAGGAGATTTTGAACAATCTTTTCTAACTCTTTTTCTTGTACCTCTAATGAGTTTAACAGTTGAAATTGATTACGACAACGCACAAGGTTGTGCTCTTTATAGTCAGTTTTAAAGTATCTATCTCCCGCTAAATAGTCCGTTAAAAAACGAACCCCCACTTCAAAGGTAATCAGCTTTGCAGAAAAAACAAGATTGTCTATTTCATCGGGGGTAATAAAGACCTTTGCCTCTGAAAGATATCCCTTGACTAAAGCGCAAAAAAGGTCTTTCTGAATCGTCATTTTTGCACAACGCGAAGAATCCTCCGGCTCTAATACTGTCGCAGTGCGAACCATATCCCCAAAGTCAAACAGAATGGATCCGGGCATGACCGTATCAAGGTCAATGACACAGACACCCTGATCACTCTTTTTATCAAAGAGGACATTATTCACCTTGGTATCATTATGTACGACCCGCTTTGGAATATTTTTGCTCTTCATTAAGGCATCTGCCAAATAAGCAAGTTCTTCATATTTTTTTACAAGGATAATTTCCTTTGAGCACTCCTTTGCTCTCCCACAGACATCTGCAGAGAGCGCCTCTTCAAACTGTGCTAATCGCTTTGTAGTGTTATGAAAGTCGGGAATTGTTTCATGAAGATTTGGCCCAGGAAGATCAATCAAGTCATGCTGGAACCGAGCAAAGGCAGCTGCAGCCTCATAGACTATTTTCTTAGAGGTAACAACCTCGATAGTATAGGTACCTTCAACAAAAGAAAAGAGACGCCAAAAGGCATTGTTTACCTCAAACCAAAACCCACCATCATTAGCTTTTATCAGATGTAAAGAGCGTGTTTTAGAGTGCAATGATTTTTGAGCACTCTGTTTATTGTCAAGATGAGCAACTATCCGGCTTATATTATCCATAACCTTATTAGGTTGTTTAAACACCTCCTGATTTAGCCGCTGAAGAATATATCGAACAGATTGAACACCTTTTTTGCAGGTAACACAAAAAGTATCATGTATATGCCCATTCCCATAAGGCTCAATAGATATAGGAGACCCAACAAGAGAAAACTGTTCACTTATCTCAACAAGCTTTTGATTCACTCTACTCCCCGATTACCTTCATGAAAACTGATTTCGCCACAGTAGAGTTGACGCATCTCCCCTGCCGCTGTTTTAAATTGTAAAGTCCCATCCCCATTGATTCCAAGAACAGTCCCCTCAGTCTTCCTCTCCCCCTCAACAATCGTCCTCATCTCACCCTTATAGGCAAGTCGCTTATTGATTATACTATGAAAGGGGGCAAACCCACTCGACAAAAAATCCTTGAAAAACGAACTAAAAATATTAAGGAAGTCCGTTAACACCTTTTCCAATTTCATGCAGAATCCTAATTCACAAGAAAGCGAGGTGGCCGGTCGATCGAGGAGGGAGAGGTCCTCCTGAGTGGAATTGATATTTATACCAACCCCCAATATTGCATAGGTGTTAGTTTGAGAAACGGTTTCACAGAGCACACCACACACTTTTTTTCCTTTAATAAGAAGATCGTTGGGCCATTTAATGTAATTCTCTATTTGATAAGCCCTTAGTGCATCACTAACACTTAATACTGCCAATTGAGGAATGTTTGGCCAGAGAGATGGATCCAGACCTGTTAAAGGAAGAAGCAAAGAAAAGGTAAGATCTTTGCCTGAGGAGGAGCGCCATTGTCGCTCAAACCGGCCCCGTCCCTGGCTCTGCTCTTTTGCCACAACTACAGTATAATCAGAAAATTTTTTATGGTTTTTCTTTAAAATATCGTTGGTAGATGGAAGTGAGTCATACCACAAAATAGTGTAGTGATTCAAATTCAAAGGGGGCATTTATGCACACTCATTTTTTTTATAATTTAATTGTGTTTGTTTTTTTTCCGTATTATTTTCACAAATATACTTTTTATACGTATTCTAAATAAAATACATTTATAGCATATTACCCCACATGACTAAGAACGAAAGAACAAGCACCATGGACCAAAAAAAGGCCCTTTTAATTAAAAAAGCCCAAAAGCTGTATGGTGAAATCTTTCCCTGCATCAACAAACCCTCCTTGGATGAGTGCTTCACCTTCTCATTGGATGGTGAGCCAATATTGTGGTTTAACACCCGTGATAAGAGCACTCACATGGTTACCAGTGAAAAGGTTGCCATCTATAATGTTGTAAAAATGGACTCAGCTAAGAATAAAGCAAAAAAGGTAACTTAAGAGTCCCCGTCTGCTGCAATAGAAAGTTATTTATTACATTTTGCTATGGTCTAAGCCCAAATTATACCGGTATATTTTGTCTTCCTAATTCAATGAAAGAACTACTCAAAGCTCTGATTACGCCATATAAAACAAAAATTAATACCCCCCATATATGGTATATTGGTCCGGTGATTTTTAGTGTAGTCCTTCTTCTTACCTGCTCAATCCACACTCCATTAAATGACATGGACCCATCATTGTGTATTGATATAGAAGGTAATGTGTATAAGACTGTACAGATCGGCAATCAAATTTGGATGGCCGAGAACTTGCGCACCACCACCTTTAATGATAAGGTGAAAATCCCCTATATTAATAATAATGGATCACCTCAAAAGCAAAGAACCCCAGGCCACAGCTATTACGCAAATGAGCTAAACCTGGATAGCATAAAAAAGTATGGCATGCTCTATAATTGGTATGCGGTAAACACTAAAAAGCTTGCCCCTAAGGGCTGGCGCATACCCTCTCAATCGGATTGGGAAATTTTAGAAAATTATTTAATTGAATATGGATTTAACTGGGATGGCACACGCCAGGAAAATAAATTTGCTAAATCTTTGGCATCTCAGACAGGTTGGGATAGTAGCAACACCGAAGGAGCTATAGGACACAACAGAATACAAAACAATATTATTGGATTTAATGGTTATCCCGCAGGATACCACAGTTTAAACAACTGGTTCTATCTAAAAGGACAAAACACCTTTTATTGGAGCAGTACAGAATACGATAGTACCCGGGCAATCTATAGCAGTCTCTATTTCGATGTGGAGTACCTATTAAGAGACTATTATCACAAAGGAAATGGGTATTCTGTGCGGCTTATTAAGGAGTGATTTAAATTCCGCAATACTATCTTGGCTTCATACCAAGATTATAAAAGGTAAAGGCCCAAATATCAGCCTCCTCCTCAATCTGTTTGGCAACCGGTTTGCCACCGCCATGGCCAGATTGCGTTTCAATACGGATAAGCGTTGGGTTAGGTCCTTTATACTTCTCCTGAAGTGTTGCCATATATTTAAAGGAGTGAGCAGGAACAACACGATCATCATGGTCAGCGGTGGTGACCAAGATAGCAGGATAATTCTGTCCCTCTTTTATAGTGTGTACCGGTGAATAGCCATAGAGATACTCAAACATCTCTTTACTATCAGCACTGGTACCATAGTCAACAGCCCAATAGTGGCCGATTGTAAAGGTGTGATATTTGAGCATATCCATCACACCAACTGCTGGTAGTGCCACCCGAAAAAGTTCGGGTTCTTGATTGACCACAGCACCAATTAACAGACCACCATTAGATCGGCCTTGAATAGCAAGTTTTTCCGGGTTTGTATATCCTTTACTTATCAGAAATCGGGCTGCTGCAATAAAATCATCAAAGACATTCTGCTTGTTCATTTTCGTCCCTGCTAAATGCCACTTCTCGCCATACTCTCCGCCACCACGCAGATTTACAGAAGCATACACACCACCATTCTCCAACCACACCAAACGGCTCGGTCTAAAAGCGGGAGTAATACTAATATTAAAACCACCATATCCATAAAGAAGCAGAGGATTATCGCCTGAAAGAGCAAGGTCTTTTTTATGAACAACAAAGAGTGGAACTGTAGTACTGTCCTTGCTGGTAAAAAAAAGCTGCTTTGTCACAAAATCATCGGTATTGCAATCTACTGCGGCTTTAAAAAAGGGCTCGGATCGATTTTCTTCAATATGGTAGGTGTAAACATTAGTTGGTTTTGTAAAAGAGGTAAAGGTATAAAAGGCTCGATCCTCCTTGCGTTTTGCATTGCATTGATACACCGTTCCAATTCCTGGAAGGGGTACCGTATGTAGATAGGCTCCTTCTTGGTCAAAGACCTTCATAACACTATGGGCATCTTTTTGAAATAGAGCAATAATACGATCACCACCAATCACCACTTGAGACAACACCTCATGAGGATGCTCAGGTATCACCTCACTCCACGCTAACGGCTGACTATTTTGAAGATCAATGGCAATGAGGCGATAGTTAGGCGCTTTGTGGTTCGTCAGAACCAATAAATCACCATTGTGATGGTCTACAACCTGAAAGTCATCATCAAAGGTAGTAATAATTTTTTTAATTGGTCTGTTAGGTCGAGTAAGATCTTTAATATAGAGTGCATTTCCACTGGTCGTCTCTATAGCTGAAATAACAAGAACCTTTCCGTCCTCAGTCACTGAAGGGAAAAAACCTCGACGCGGATAGGAGCTGTTCTCATAAATCAATTTATCTTCTTGCTGCTGTGTCCCCAAGCGGTGGTAATAGACACGATTATTCTCGTTCTGTCCTGAGAGGGTACTCTGAGAGTCCGGTTTAGGATAGGCGCTGTAGAAAAAGCCACCCTTATGCCAAGCGATTCCAGAAAACTTGATCCATTTTAGGTGGTCTGAAAGTAAGGTTCCTGTTTTAATCTCCTTTACAAAAAACTCTCGCCAATCCGATCCTGCTTGTGATATGCCGTATCCCAAGTATCTACCATCAGGAGAGACGGAAAAGGTTGCAAGCGAAGTAGTGCCATCTTTAGAAATGGTGTTGGGATCTAAGATCACCTGTGGTTTTGCAGAAAGGGAATCAAGTTTATAGTAGACACTCTGATTTTGCAATCCGCTATTTTTGGCATAGAAATAGTAGCCGCCCTCTTTCCACGGTGCTGACATTCGGGGATAATTCCAGAGTGAGGTGAGTCGGTCTTGGATCTTTTTTCGGTAGGGAATTCTATTGAGGTAGGCGAAGGTAATCCTGTTCTGAGCTTTGACCCAAGCAGCGGTTTCTTTAGACCTATCATCTTCCAGCCATTGGTAAGGATCGGAAACAGTTGTTCCAAAATAGGTATCACGATGGTCGCTTTTTTGTGTGATCGGATAGGGAATGTTTTTGTTTTGACAACAGAGGAAAAAGCAAACAAAGAGAACATATGAGATCTTTAAAATAACTCCCATAAAAAATATCCTTACATTAAAAACAGTTTGATAGTTAGGTAATTATGATACGAGTTTGAAGTGATCCTTTGAAACGCCACAGACCGGACAGGTCTCCGGTGCTTGGCCATCTGCGACATACCCACATACCTGACACACATGATATTCGGTCTCTGTTTCGTCAACCAGGTGATTTAGAGCCTTTTTGTAAAGCTCGGCATGGGACGCTTCGGCATCACGGGCTTGACTAAAACTTTTAGCAGCACCGTTGTCACCCTCCTCTTCAGCCGCTTGAATCATAGGACGATATTCATTTTCACTGACTGACATCTCTCGATCAAAACTGGATTGTAGATTTTCATCTGTTGACTGGACGACCTTTAACAAGCGCAAGTTTTTTAAGGCATGCACCTCTTCTGCAGCACTGATAGCTCGAAAGAGTGAGGCCATCTGTGGGTACCCCTCTTTGTCTGCTTTCTCTGCAAAAGCCTTTAAGCGAAGCGCTGCCTTTGACTCTCCCACAAAGGCATTGTAGAGATTCTTCTCAGTCTGACTCATATGCATCTCCTCATAATTGACATTAGAACCCTTGGTTATTTCTCTTTTTTTATATCAGCATACTCTTTTTCCAAAATATACTGGTGGCGTAACTCCTCCTCAGCAAGGGCACTGAAAAGGGAACGAGCTTTATTGGAACATTCAAACTGCCCAATATATCTATATAAATCGTAGGCTTTTTTCTCTGCCTTAATGGCAAATTCTAAGGTCTCTATTACGGTGCTTGCCCCTTTTGGCTTTTTTACTCGCGCCAAAATTGATTCATCAAAGGAGGGTGAGTCTTCCTGCTTGGGGAAACATACTTCGCCACTTTCAACGATTGCCCGTAATCGTTGTGCATGATCATTCTCCATGGCAATCAACTCTTGAAAAACCGCCTTCGTGCTTTCTCGATCACAATGCTCACAAAGCTGCTCATAAGTCTTTGCTGCGTCAATTTCCATGCTTATGGCAAACTGAAGAACCTCATCAAACTGCATATATACCTTCTTTCTAAATGAGACTCCGCTCTAAGGGAGTGTGGAAACAGCGGAGTTTTTTTTATGAATCAATTGTCCTGACAATACTTTGGGCAAAGGCCGGCAATGAGGGATCGCGGGCCCCCATAGAGATAATTACATCTTCTGGGGTGACAATTTCCTTAATCAGTGTCAGTGCTTCCTCTCTCTCAGTGGGAGCATATACCTTCCTCTGGCAAGGATCAATCTGCTCAGCAAGTTTGACAGAGGAGACATCCCGGTCGGCCGAACCACCAGCATAATATATGGGGAGCAGCAGCAAACGATCCTTTTCTCGCAGTATATCCTTAAATAGCGCAACCAATTCATCAAAAAGAAATTTTGTTGGTCCAAAACCATGGGGTTGAAAGAGTGCAATGATGCTGTCTGATAGAGACTGGGCTGTTTCAATTGCAGCTTTTAGCTTCTCTGGATTATGGGCAAAATCATCAATTACTGAAATACCTTTTTTTGTTTGTGTAACATCAAACCGGCGTGCAATGCCCTGGTACTGTGGTGCAGCCTTGGCAAGATCGACATCGGAACAGCCAAGAAAGGAGCAGACCGCTAAAGCTGCATTTAAGTTTTCGATCATATACCTTCCTGGATAGGGCAGGGAAAAGGTATACCCCCTCTGTGAAAGAGAGACCGAACCTTTCGTATTCTCAAAGGTATCAGGAGCAAAATCAGCAGAAGTTGTCAAACCAAAGGTGCGGCGATCAGTCTTACTGTCAAGAGATCTGATTCGCTGATCATCGTTTGCGATAAATATGTGGGAAGATTGATCAGCAAGTGTTTTAAAGAGAGAGCAGGTTTCAGCGATTGGTTTGTGGTCTTTAGAGACATTCAGAAAAGCAGATACATAGGGTGCATATTTTACCAGGGTGCCATCACTCTCATCTGCTTCAAACACTAAAAACTCACCGGAGTCATAGTAGGCATTGCCAAGAAGACCATTTTTAGACAATTCATTTAATCCTGCGCCAGTAATCAGCGAGGGGCGTTTTCCACACTGTGAAAGGAGGTGAAAAATAAGCGCTGTTACGGTAGATTTGCCGCTAGTACCGGCAATGGCAATACTCTTTTTCTGAGAAACCAGGGCAGCCAACACATCAGAGCGGTGATAGATCGGGAGCGAAAGCTCCTTTGCTCGAGCAATGTCGGGATTTGAATCCTCGATTGCAGTTGAGACCACTAGGCAGTCGGTTTGTGGTGAAATTCCAGAGCCATCCTGGTTGTGAATTGAACAGCCAAGGGCTGTAAGTTTGCTTTGTACTGACTCTGTGCTGGGATTATTGATGAGCCTGTCCGACCCACTCACTTCAAGCTCTGCCCAGCGCAGATATTGGGCAAGCGCACTCATACCTGATCCAAAGATTCCCACAAAATGTACTCGACGACAGGATGTTTCCTTAATCAATAAAGACAAGGGTTCCCTCCTTCACTTGGTCAAACAGGGAAATGATATCACTATTTTTCATACACACACAGCCATGAGAGAGTGGGGTCCCAATCATCTCTTCCTTATTGGTTCCATGGATATAGATGTAACGGTCAAAGGAATCAACACTCCCTCCCCTATTGAATCCCAGCTCCATTCCTTCTAATCGTAGAATCCGGGTCAATATCAGGTTTTCTTGATCTATGCCTTCGTGCCAGTCAACTTCCGTATCTTTTCTATCACGAAAGATTCTACCAGCTGGTGTACCTGCACCAATCTTTTCCGTAATACGATGAATACCCAGGGGGGTTTTAAAGGATCCCTCTTGATTGCCGATTCCATAGCGCGATGTAGAGATGATATAACAAGACAGCACGACACCCTTGTTGACATAAAACAATTGCTGTTTCTTGACACTGACAAAAAGGAATTGTTCCGGTTGGGCAAGGGATATCTTTTTAAGCCGATCCTGCAACGTGCTGTTGAGAAGAAAGGGTTGGTCTACCATGGCCTTGGCCCTCATAGAGGTCGTTGGAAATAGTATTTTACAATCAACAGGGCGAATAAATTATTGTACAATCTCGCTACTTTTTAATATACCATTTATAATATATAACAGGTACGCCAATTTACCTATAGTTTACAGAAAGGAATCAGCATGGCCCCAAAGAAGAAACAGCAAACACTCCAAGCCGAAACATGGCGCCTTTTTCGAATCATGGCGGAGTTTGTGGAAGGATTTGAAACACTCTCTCAAATCGGCCCCTGCGTTACCATTTTTGGATCCGCTCGCACGCCGATTGAGGACCCCTACTACGATTTAACGGTACAGATGGCAAGAGTCGCTGTAGAGAATGATTATGGGGTTATTACTGGTGGAGGTCCAGGAATAATGGAAGCCGCCAACAAAGGAGCAAAAGAGGCTGGAGGAAAATCAATCGGACTCAACATTCAACTTCCCTTTGAACAAGAGCCAAATCCTTTTATAAAGACCCTTATCAACTTTCGCTATTTCTTCTGTAGAAAGGTGATGTTTTTAAAATATACGTCCGCTGTTATTGTATGCCCCGGAGGGTATGGTACTCTTGATGAAATGTTTGAAACCCTAACGCTCATACAAACGCAAAAGATCTCCCATCTTCCATTGATACTTATGGGAAAGGAGTATTGGAAAGGGCTCTTAGATTGGCTCAAGAATGAGCTTTTACGTCGCGAATATATTCTTCAAGAAGACCTCGACCTCTATCATGCAGTTGACGATCCTTTGGAAGCTATTGAACTTATAAACTCCTTTTATAAGAAACGCGGCGAAAATGTGAATTTTATATGATCCTTCTTAAAATTTGTATATATATTTAGTAGTGAAATCCCAACTTGATTGTTTAAAATTTGAATAAACATTGAAAAAATTAGTACTGATATCAGTTACTAAAGGCCCCAGAAACAAAGCAGAATATCTAATTTCTGCTTGAAACTATTCGCATGCAACTCGTATATTACACTACTCTAAAGAGGTGAGCAGAGTAGTAATGCACCGTATGTTTGTGATTGTATATAAATCAGATTGATGGTATAATGTTGTATAGTATCTTAGTGAAAACTATTAGTGCATACCACGATCTGAGCACTCAATTCCTGAAGTATTAACATCTTAATATTCAGAGAGTTAGAAGAGGTTGGAGTTACAAAGGGTATGGCGGAATTTGATCCCTCGCGCGATGAAGACACGAAGATAATTCAATTCCAAGCAAAGGAATCTGTTGAACCAGATTCAAGTGTTGTGATTTTGCCAGACGGCACTAAGCCAGTTCCTTTGGGTTCCGGTGTGGTTACCGGACTTCTTGGAGAAGGCGGCATGTCCATCGTTTACAAAATTTGGAATGAACAATTGGGTGTTCAGCGTGCAGTTAAGCTATTACGCCCCACAAGCACTCAAGAACAGAAAGAGCGCTTTGATAGAGAAGTAAAAATTACTGCCCAACTTGACCATCCAAACATTATTGATATCCATGCGGTTGGTGAATGGAATGGCCTTCCCTACATTGAAATGGAGATGGTCGACGGTGTTTCTTTGGCTGAGCTTATTGAGCGACAAGGAGCACTTCCCTTAGAGGTGTGTGTCTCCATATCTATCATCATATGTCGCGCTCTAAAATATACCCACAATCACAAATATCTCATTGACAACAAGACTCATGTGGGCATTCTCCATAGGGATCTTAAACCTGGTAATATTCTTATTTCCCGAGATGGTATTGTCCGGCTCTCCGATTTTGGTGTTGCAACACCAACCAATATCGAAGCAAGCGCCTCTAGTGGTAAAGTAATTGGATCCATGCAGTATTTAGCACCGGAACAGCTTGAAGAGGATGATATTGACATCCGGGCTGACATCTACTCCTTTGGGTGCATACTCTATGAGATGCTTTCTGGTGAGCGAGCCTTTCCTGATCGCAATGTTACGCGCTTAGTCAGACGACGTCTTAAAAATGAATTTAAACCACTCACCTCATTTCCTATTACTGCACCATCAAAATTGAAAAACCTGGTAAATCAATGCCTTCTTTTAGATGTTACCAAAAGGCCAGAAAACGTCGATGAGGTGCTGGAAGAGTTAGAAAATATTCACGACTCTCAATCGTCAACAACTGCCGATGAGATTGTTCTGACCTATGTAACTGGCAAAAAACCAAAACATGAATCAGTAAGCATTCATGAAGAGGTAACCGGGAAAAATCATTTTACCATAATGAAAATCATTGGTCTCCTCCTCATTGTTTTAGCCATTGGTGCCTTTGGTTTTTATCTACTAATAACTAATTCTGGTTCCAATGAACCAACTGCTTTAGCAGACCGGGGAATAGCGGAGCAGGCAAAAAAATCACCAACCCAAGCACCCAAGGTTGCTCCAACCGCTCGAAAAAGGGAACCCACCCTAAACATCGCCTCGGCTAAACAGATTACAACAAAGAGAAATGAACGTCCACGGCTTATCAATAAACCACCGGCCAAGGTCGACCAAATTAAAAAAACTCCACCAAAACGTAAACCGGCGCCAGTGGTTAAAAAAGAGCCTCCAACAAAAAAGGATCTTAAAAAACCTACCAAGCCAAAGGTGGAACAAAAAGAGGCTCAACCGCCTGTTGTGGCACCATCAAACCTTGAACCAACGCAGGATCAACCTACTGAAAACCAGGAAAATATCCTTGAATCGATCCGCAAAGCTGCTGCAGCAAATAATCACGAAGTTGTTTTAGAGCAATTCAACAAACTCTCCTCTGATCAAAGCAGACTCAAAGAGGCACGGCTCCACAAAATGAGAGCATTAATTGGACTTAACAAAGCAGATAAACTCTATTTTGATGGCAACCACATTAATGATGGTGAGTTCTATTTGGCCAAGGCCAAATATCTTTACGGTATAAAACAGCACCAACAAGCAGCATGGATTTTGGGGATCGCTCGATCCTCACCAGCACTTTTAATTAATAAAAGTAGCTTAAACATAGAAATCACCTACTATTTGGCAAAATGTAAAACGAGCATATATTACGAAAGCCAAACGCCTTCCAACAAGGTGACTGCCATGAAAAGCTGGTTTAAAGTCAAAAATGAATTCCGCAACAATCAGAAACACGCCTACTTTCATGAGGCAAATAAAAATATCAGAGAACTTGGAAAAAATGAATAAACCCGTTAGCCTTTTTGTGTTCCTATTGCTAACTTTCGGGATATTGGCTCAAGATAGCAACACCATACCAGCAGAAGATCAGCAGTTCATCCCTATTTCCGGATCACTTCCAGAAGTAGTCACACAACAGTCCAAACCCTATTTGGTTACTTCCTCCATAGAAGTTCCTCCAGGAAAAACAGTTACCATTGAAAAGGGTGTTGTCTTTCTCTTTAAAAACTTCACAGGACTGCATGTTAAGGGCACGCTTTGGGCTCACGGCACAGTGAGTGATCCAGTTGTATTTACTTCTGAAAATCATAAAAAATACAATACCACCTCTGCCTTTGATCCTGCTCCTTTTGATTGGGACGGCATTACCATTGAACAGAATGAGGCGAAGAGTGTTTTTGAACATGCGGTAGTTGAGTTTTCGCTTTTTGGCATCAAAAGCGTGGCCGATAATATTATCCTTAAAGAGTGTACCTTTAACCAGAATGGTAACGTAGATTTCTCGATAAATGGCGAAGAGCAGGTTATCACCTCTTTTTCTTACAACTATCAATCAGAGGCCATAGCAGAAGCATCAACGGACAAAGAGAAAAAAGAAAAAAAAGAGAAAAAGAAAAAGGACGAAAAAAAGGCCCCCAAGGAGAAGAAGGAAGAGAAGGTTTCCTTGGTAGAACAGAATGAGAACGAAAAACAATCAGACTCAAATAAAAAAGGTTTAAAGATCTCCTTCAATGTGCTCAGTATTGGCGCAGTGGTATGTGGCGGTGCCTTTGGATTGTGGGAGACCAAGAAATACCTAGACTCAAAAAAAGCCTTTGACAAGATTAATACAGTGACCCACGAAAATAAAATGACAAAAGATATAGCAAAACAATGGGAAACCTATAAAAATGATACAAATATGCACTTGACCTATATGAGCACTGGTTATGGTGTTGCCCTCTTAGGAATTGGTCTCTTTACTTTAACCCTTACTTTTTGACTTTCGATGACTAAATCAAAACTTCTCATTGGTAACCTATTTATCTTTGCACTCTTGGTGATGCAATCCTGTATAAATATTGAAAATCCTTACACAGATATATCAAATGCAAAAATCGTTATTGAAGATAAATCTCAGATTAAGGATGGTGTCAATATAGAAAAGGGAAAAACCTATACCCTTGTTTTAGGTATTGAAATTCGTGAGCTTATTGAGAAATTCCAATTAAATGCCTTAGAAAACGAGCTTTGGACTGATTCAACCATCCATATAAAGGATTTAAAAAAGAATCCAATATCCTTCAATGTCCGTTATCGAAGCACCGGTCAAAAAAGAATTGCTCTTTTGACCTATTTTACTGATGGTAAAGACTATCCTAAAAACATTAGCATTTACGTAGAATAGAAGCAAAGATAATCCAATCTTTCCATAATAAAAGAGATCCCATTATTTAAATTTTATCTACCCATAGAGCGGTATAGATATTTGATATATTTATTGACAACCTTTCCCTGCCCTACTTATTTTGATTTTACCTGTTTTAACCCAGATTATACAGTAGGAGTAGATGTAAAAGTGCAAGGATATGATTTAGAAAGGCTTGAAGGTTTTAAAGGGCATATCTACAAGGTGATATGGCCAAAAAGCCTGAAAGTCTTTATAGGCATAGGATTACAGGCTACTTCCCAAGCGTACATCCGGTCAAAGTCGTGGTGTGCTTCTGCCCTAATTCCTATTGCATAATCTGGGTTTAGGAGTAGTAAGGGACAAAAATCCACGTGACCAAAGGGCATTTTGGCCCATTTGGTTTAAAGGGGGCATTCATGAATACAGGGTAGCATTTGTAGCGTTACAACTATTTAATAGATGGTCAATTAGGTATATGTAAAACTTGTGAAAAGGAGGAGTTACAAAATGAAGAAGTATCTATGCGCAATAATAGTAGGTCTCTTTGCATTATCGATTGGTGCTACAGATTGGGACTTTTATGGTAGTGCTCGAATGAGTTCCTGGTGGTGGAAACAGATCCGCTGGTATAAGGAAAATTGGGTTGATGTCAATACTGGTGATACGATTGACTACAAAGAGGATTCACTTCCCCGAGAAAGAATAGTTTCAGACCTACAGGAAAACAGCCGATTTGGTGCACGGTTTAAAAGCGATAAAATAGGATTTGGCTTTGAATGCGGCTGGGTTTATTCAATTAAGGAAATTGGGGTCGATTTTGAGCAACAACGGGTTGACCAAAGAAGAAGAGACATCTTAAGATTACGAAGATTATATGGTGAATGGTTTATTACCGACAACCTTACCTTTTTAGTAGGACAGGATTATACTCCCTGTAATTTCTTTCCCAGTAACCAATCATTTTTAGATGACGCTGGTATGTATTTCTGTGGAAATCTGTACACGGGACGACGGCCAATGATGCAGTTGAGTGGCAACTGGGAATTGGGCACATCACAAAACCTTGGATTTAAAGCTGCAGCAGTAAAACTTGATACCGCCCTCTTTGTGCTTCAGAGAGGTGCCCCTGATGGTAATGAAAAATTCCCCAAGATTGAAGGTAGTGCTCACTATGGACTCAACATTGGTGAGATGGTTGGAGCCAACTTTGATTTTGTCGGGGGGCTCAATAAATATACCGTACAGATATTCGATGATGAGGGTACTCCAGAGGGTCCCTTTGACGTTGTGGGAAAGCTCTTTGGAGCCCAGGCAGAATTAAAAATCTGGAAGATTTCCATGACAGCTAACTGGACTTATGGTCAAAACTTAAATGCCTATGGTACCCACCTGGGTAATCCCTATGGTTGGCGTAACTATAAATCCATGCTTGTATTCTATCCCAACTGGGGATTGTCACCGGATAATCCAGATGATACAGTGGGCCAGATCTTTAACAACACCACAGCCATGGGTGTCTATGTGGTCAAAGTCAGCCCCTTTGATTGGATCACTGCTGAGTGGGGTTTAGGATGGACAAGACTTAATCATGAAGATCCCGGAATCATTGCAGAGTTGCGACAAGAGGCAAATGGTCTGAGGCGTCTCACCTGGTATGGGAACCTACAACTAAAACTGATCGACCAAAAACTTACTATTGTACCGGAGTGGTCCAGTAGCGATTTTAGTGGCGCACAACGGGAAGGTCTATGGCATGGCCTCGGTTTAAAAATACAGCTAGATACGTAGCGATAATTACTTAATAAGATCAGATATAAAACCGGATTACTAAACTAATTCGGTTTTTTTATATTTAACCTAAATTGAGCGATTGTTTTGAGGAAAGGTTGCATTAGCCGTGCTACTAATGGATTCGCTAAAAACGGAGCTTAACCTGGAAGGTTAAGTGAGTATTTTAAAGAATCCCAGGAGTAATGCGGATGGCGTGAGATTTTCTAAATAAAATCGTTCATTTTAGGTTTAAGGTATATGCAATAAGCGTGCTCTGTGGCTTCACAAAGATAGAATTGCTCTCTTTTAAAATCAGTGCTGCAACAAAATCCTTTTTTCCATCATTGTTAAAATCACCAATGGCAAAGTCTCGAACATAATTGGGGATGAGCTCAGATCTCTCCAAAGGAATCATACCATAATTATTCCAAGTAAACACCTCGATATGGGCCTTTACATAGCGGCGAACCGTGCCGATCATATTCTTTGCAAAGGCATAGTTTTTTACTGCAATAACCTCTAATGTACCATCTCTGTCTAGATCATCAAGTCCAATTCGCATAGGAAAAAAGGTTATCGCCTCTGAGGCAGTCTCTGGTGTAGGGAGTTTAAAATAGCGAGTGTTTCCCCCATAAGTCTCGTGATTATTCCAAATCTCTTTGCCTGTTTGATTAAGCACCTTGATATAATCAAACTTATCATAGGCAACGAGGCTAGGTTTACTCTTTCCCGTAATATTGCCAAGGGCCGAACCTAAAACACTAATACTTCGAGAAGGTGTTATTTCCTTTCCAGGCGTATATTCTAACCTTTGTCGTCCCTTTCTATTGCCCCGTTTCCCTTTAGACTCATTTGAAGAATAGGCGTGCATCATGAATATTTTTCCCACAAAAGGCCCCTTAACACTCCCCTTTTGCCCTAAAAGTATAGGTTCAGCCTGATGCTTGGATACTCGTAAGTAAAAATGGATATTCTTTGCAATTACCGGAAATGAAGAACCATCAAACTCAAGCACCGTCGAATTCACACGGGACTGAAAATCATCCAGTGCTGTTATAAATATTTCAGGAGTACCATTATTGTTAATATCAGCAATGTCAACAGAGAGAGGATAGCGGTTCTTCAAGGAGTAGATCTCTTTGATACGCAGGAGGTTTTTTCCCTTGCATCGATACAGTATAAGAGAGTTCTCTGTTAGCACAACCAATTCATTGGCACTATCCCTATCCACATCTCCCAAAGCTATTCCAATGATTGGCATCCCATAGGTCGGACTTTTCCAGTACTCCTTGGGAAATATCTTCTTCTCTTCTGGTTCATGTTTTTGCGCTATTGGTTTTGTAGCAGTAAGAGGTTGCTTTGTAGCATCGAGCTTTGCTTCCTCTACTATTTGTGAATCAGAAATAGTACTCGAAAAGCAATAGTCTCGAACATTTAAGGAATTAATAAACTGGTTGACACGAGGTATTACCTCGTCTTTATTTGCCACATGTTCTAAAAAAGTAACCTTTGACTTGACTCCTGCTATATCAACAAGTGACATCATGATGCTTGTCTTCTCTTTTGAAGTGGTAAGGCTCCCATAGAGCACATAATCTGCTTTAAGTTGTGCACCCACAACCAAAGCAAGGCTCTCTCCATACAAAGTACCAGCGGAATCAATGGCACCTTCGACTAAGGCCCTATCGAAAACAAAGAAGGTATCCAGAATGGTCAGTCGTGATTTCAGTAGCTCAAAGACTCCTCGTTCTAAGGATTCAAGATTTTCCTCTGCATTAACTGTTATGGGAAGAAGTGCCATTTTCTTTGGTCCAAATTTTTGTGATGCATAACCCTCGGTTCTAAAAATAAAAAGCAATGCTAATAGGTATGCAAAAATTGACACTCTCTTTAAATGAATCATTATTGTAATCTCCTTGAAGTTTAAGCCGAGCATCCCTACTTGTGTTTGAGGATTCTATATTCCCATGTTACTGACTAAAAATAGTATCATATCATAACGATACATACCTAAAGAGAGCAATTTTATTTTGATATTTTCATCCTCATAGCAGCTCACTGCTTTTGAACTCCTCTGACAGTAACTATTTTAAGCCTATGAAACAACAAAGGCAACAATGTATCCACCTCCTTTTCACCTTGTTTGTATGGGTGATAGGTACCCAAACATGGGCATGCTCCACCTTTTACATTCATACAAAAGAGACGACCCTCTTTGGTAAAAACTATGATTGGGATGTGATTGAAGGTATAGTCTTAGTTAACAAGCGAGGCGTAACCAAAACAGCCCTTGCCCACAACAACCCAGTCATTTGGACTTCAAAATATGGCAGCATCACCTTCAATCAATACGGCCGAGAGTTTCCCACTGGTGGTATGAACGAACAGGGATTAGTTATTGAGGTTTTATGGCTAAACGGGAGCACCTATCCATCATCAGACAATCGGCTTGAAATTGACAACATGCAGTGGGTACAATACCAGTTAGACAACGCCCAGTCTGTGGAAGAGGTATTAGCCAGTGATACATATATCCGTATTGCGCCATTATCGAGTGCTACGGTTCACTATCTGATCGGCGATAAATGGGGTAACTGTGCTGCTATAGAATTTGTCCGGGGAAAAAGAGTGTACTACACGGGTAAAAAGTTAATGAGCGCGACATTGACGAATCACACTTATCGAGAATCAATAGACTATCTTAAACAACATCATGGCTTTGGAGGAAAGAGTAAGCCTCAAAGGGGTGACAGGTCCTTAGATAGATTCGTAAGGATTTCCCAACAATTAAAAGATGCCAAATCACTTAACAAAGCTGATGCTGTTACCTATGGATTTTCCATACTCTCTGATGTTGCCATGGGCTCCTATACAAAGTGGCGCATCATCTATGATATCAAAAAAAATCAAGCCCATTTCAGGACTGGAACTAACCAGATTGTAAAAAGGATTGACTGTTCAAAACTCAACTATGCCTGTGATTCACCAATCCAATATATCCCTGTTACAATAAATAAATCAGAAAATGTAACCGCTCTGTTTAATCCATTTTCTCAGACTATTAATCGTCAGTTAGTAACAACCACCTTTTCAAAAACCGATTTCTTAGCTGGTGCATCAAAGGAGTTTTTAGAAATGGTTATTACCTATCCCTCCTCACTCTTCTGTAGAAATGCTCATGATTAGGATTGTCGACTTCGCCACCTTTGAAAAGGATATTCGCTCAGTGCGAAACGCTGTTTTTACAGAGGAACAAAAAATATCGTCCCTTATTGATTTTGATGGGAAGGACCCGCTCTGTGATCACGTGTTATGCTGGGATGACCAGGGAATTCCTGTTGGTACTGGAAGAATGCAAAAGAGTGGTCATATCGGTAGGCTCGCAGTGATCAAGGAACAACGCCATAAGGGTATTGGCACCGCCATGATTAACGCCTTCTGTGAATTGGCAAAAAGGAAATATCTCTCCTATGTTTACCTTAACTCGCAGGAAAGTGCCATTGCCTTTTATTTAAAAATTGGATTTATCGAAGAGGGTGAAATCTTTTTTGAAGCAGGAATTGCCCATCGAAAAATGACCTTCTCCCTTTAACTCAGATTATGCAGTAGGAGTAAATGCAGAAGTGCAAGGATATGATTTAGAAAGGCTTGAAGGTTTTGAAGGGTATATCTACAAGGTGATATGCGCGAAAAGCCTGAAAGTCTTAATGGTCATAGGGTTGCGCTTCTGTGCTATTTCCTATTGCCTAATCTGGGTTTAAGACAAGCATCGTTTTGAACAATAGCAAATTTAATTAGTATAAAGTAGGAAGGATTGAAATGACTGTTACCACACCAACAAGAGATGAAGCGCTCTCTCTGTTAAAGGAATTTAATACCAATACCTCACTAATCAATCATGCTTTAGCAGTAGAGGGCGTCATGCGGTACATGGCCAGAAAACATGGCGAAGATGAGGAAAAATGGGGAATAATCGGTTTAGTACACGATTTGGACTACGAACAATTTCCAGAGGAGCACTGTAAAAAAACAGAGCAAATCCTTAAAGAGAGAAATTGGCCTGAGGAGTACATTCGAGCTATTGTTTCCCATGGTTGGGGTATCTGCAGTGATGTTGAGCCGCAGACAACTCTTGAAAAGACCCTCTTTGCCATTGATGAATTAACTGGTCTTATTACAGCCTGTGCACTGGTACGCCCCTCAAAAAGTGTCATGGACACAAAAACTAAATCAGTACGAAAAAAATGGAAGGTCAGCCACTTTGCTGCTGGTGCCGATCGTTCAATTATTGAAAAGGGTGCCTCCATGCTGGGCGTTGAACTTAATGAACTGATCGAAGATGCAATCATGGGAATGCGAGAAGTTGCAAAAGAGATCGGACTCTAAAAGTATATTAGGAGCTTTGATTCGGATTTTAATCGAATAAACCATTATACAATAAATAAAGGAAATCATGCGAAAGCCATTCCTAACCATTACAGTACCGCTTATCCTCTGGACTCTGGCAATGATCATTGTCAGTTCAACCCCGGGAAAGAAGCTTCCCGAAATCGGTGTTTGGAACTGGGACAAACTGGCACACACCTTTGAATTTCTTGTCTTTTCATTGCTGCTTTTTCGATACTTGTATATACGAAAAAATCGACCACGTGCCTTTACTTTAAAAGCTGTTATACTGATAGGTATTTGCTACGCAGGCTTTGACGAGCTCCATCAACTCTTTATCCCCAACAGATGTTGCACGTGGAAAGATTTTATCGCTGATGTGGGAGGAGTTTTACTTGGAGGATTAGGAATCTTTTTATTCTATACAAAAAGGATTGTCCGTGGAACATCTTGAAGTCACCGCCGAATATAATGGCGTTCGATTAGATCGACTTTTAAGAAAGGAGATGCCCAAATCCTCTCTTGCCGAAATATATCGTTTTATCCGAACTGGCAAGGTAAAAGTAAACGGTAAAAAGGCAAAACAAAACTACCGCGTGTCAACAAATGACCAGGTAGTGATTTATAGCAAAAAACCAACTATCGCAGTGTCAGAGAAAAAGGTACCAGAGCGGGTCCGCTCTTTAGTGCATGGTGAGTTTTTTAAGAAAAATTTCAATCTGCTTTTTGAAGATGACGACCTTTTGGTGTGTAACAAGCCCACGGGCTTAGTGGTTCATAGTGGCACAGGCCATACCAACTGCAACACGCTCATTGATTTGGCCATAAGCTACCTCAATAAAAACAGTACCGCTAAAGCAAGTGAGCCGGTGCTTGTTCACCGACTTGACCGTGACACTTCCGGTGTTATTCTTTTAGCAAAGAATAGACCTACCTTAAGAGTGCTCCATACTCAAATGCGGGAGAATCAAATCAAAAAGCATTATATTGCACTTTGTCATAATGCTCCTCCTCAAAGAAAAGGCACCATCGATCTTGGTTTGATAAAAACATCATCGCCAAACCGTGGGATGAAAATGCGAGTCCATTCACAGGGCCAAAACTCTTTAAGCAGCTACAAAGTAAGAAAACTATTTGCTCGAACCTCCCTTGTTGAAATCGAGCTTCATACAGGAAAGACCCATCAGATTCGAGTCCATATGGCACATCTCAACTGTCCCATTGTCGGTGATGTCCGTTACGGTGATCCTGAGATGGATACCCTCCTTTATAAAGAACACTCTCTAGCAAAACGCCTCTATCTTCACGCCGAGTCAATCCAATTTTATCACCCTACTTTGAAGCGAACAATTGCTTTTGCTGCGCCACTTCCCAAAGAATTGGCTCATAAAAAAATGCCCTAACCTCTTATTTTTAAATAATATCTATTAAAATATTGGCCATTATTATAAAATTAAAATGCCACACCATGGCAGTAAAATTCAAAGCAATGGGTACTATTTCAACAACGTAGTTTATATGAAACCGGGTGAAATTAAAAATAAAAAAGCTCTGTTCCACGGATTCCCCTCTGAAGATAACGTTGAGATAAAGAATGTCCTAGATAGTATAGAACGGACATTCCTTCCCATTGGTTCGAAAATCGGTCGGTATAAGATTATCGAAGAGATTGACAGAGGGGGTATGTCCGTCGTCTACAAGGCATGCCAAACTGATCTTGACCGCATAGTTGCTCTTAAGGTACTTCCTGCAAATGTGACCATCAACAGAAATTTTGTGGAACGCTTTCTTGCTGAAGCCCACTCAGTGGCAAAATTGCATCATCCCAACATTGTTAATATCTATGAAGTTTCTGTGGAGGAGAACATTTACTTTCTGGCAATGGATTATATTCCAGGAAAGAATTTATTCTACTTCCTCAACCAAGAGAAACCCAAGTTAGTTAAGGTATTAGAGATCGTCTCACAGTTAAGTGATGCTTTGGACTATGCCCATGAGCAAAAAATCCTTCATAGAGATCTAAAGCTGAATAATGTCATTATGAAGGATGATAAGACACCGGTACTTATCGACTTTGGTTTAGCCAAAGTCATTGGTGGAGAAGATACAGACCTGACCAAGACCGGTGAAATAATTGGCTCTCCAGCCTACATGGCACCGGAGAGAATCTTTGGTAGTGGATTAGATGCTCGTAGTGATATCTGTTCGCTGGGAATCATGTTTTACGAAATGCTCACCTTCAAAAATCCCTACCTTGACCCTCGCAGTATGATTCAAACCACTAAGAACGTTGTCGAAGCCAACCCCGTCCCACCGCGAAATCTAATTCCCTGGCTTCCCATTGAGATCGAATCAATTACACTCAAAGCAATTGCCCGTGAGCCGGAAGATCGCTACCAAACCATGCACGAATTTGCTGATGATATCAAGCGCTATCAAAGGGGCGACCCCGTGCTTGCCAGTCCCCCATCGCTTATATCTAAGATACGGCGGTTCACCCGTAAACATTGGGCATCACTTGTCATTTCTTCAATCAGCCTTCTCTTCACGCTCCTCATACTTATTATCATCGCCATACAGAGTGGTAAAGAGAGAACCCGCTGGCAATTAGCCTTTGATGATCGCTTTACAACTGAAGAGTCTTTAAAAAATTGGTCTACTCATATTGACAACAAGGGAAGCAGAAACAACCAGGCTCTCTGGAATGTTACCGACAGCTCTCTGTGGGTTAGTCCCGGTGGTGAGACCTTTTTACGATTAGAGCGACTCTTTACCCGGGACATAAAGGTCGAGTTCGACATGCAGATAACCGAAACCGATGCCTTTAACACGGGATTCTTTATCTGTGGTGACACACCGGATTCGGGCTTCTGTTTTTGGATCCATAAAGATGGAACTCCCTATTGTGGCATTACCTACCCTGGAGCAAATTTTCTTTTCTATGACTACAGTCCCCTCGATTTTCCCCCAACCTCGCATTACCATGTGGTTATAGAAAAAAAAGATAATATCATCTCCTTTTGGCTCAATGATGTGTTTATTGCGAAGATCAATGATTTTTATCCCCTGCTTGGCAAGGAGCGGCAAAAGATCGGCTTTTTTAGTAATGGGAGCAGCGTCTCCTTTGACAACCTCCGTGTCTTTCGCCGCGCACTGCCACGCTTAGCCCGTCCAACGATCATTGCAGACCGCTTTTGGAATCAGGGCGATTTTGAGACTGCCCTTGCCGAATACAAAGAGGTTCTTTTGGATTTACCCAGAAGTGATCTGGAGAGACCAATAAAATTTAAGATTATCGACTGTCTCATCAGGCTGCACAAATTTGATGAGGCAAAATATTTCCTTGAAAAGATAGAGCATACCAAAAATATTGGAGAGAGTGAACGGGCCCGAATTCTATTTCTCTGGGGGATGCTAACAAACCATACGACCAAGGATCCTAAAAAAAATAAAGCCCTCATGTCTATGGCCAAGTATTTTCCCACTGAGCCGGTGACGAAATCGGTTGCCACCTACATGGCTCTGGATTGCTACAATCTTATCCAGAACAACATGTATGACTCTGCAGAGACACGGGTAACCTTTCTGACAAAAAAATACCCCGCCATTTCCCATCATCTTGGGCGCATTCATCTTGAGGTTCTTAGACACTATTCTCAATTAGGCCATTGGAGTAAGTCCTACAAGATTGGTAAGAGAATTGTCGATCTTCATCGAAAGAATTACGAAATACTCATTGATGCTAAAAACCTGCTTGCCCTCACTCATTTGGGACGTCGTGAAAAGAGTAAAGCGATTGACCTGCTCAATCAATGTGTATCCTTCACTGATGAAACACCACAAAAGTGGGAGGCCTGGCTCATTTTAGCACAGACCTACACCTACAGCAACAAGTACACCGATGCATTCTCCATATACAAAAAAATCTATACAGACTGCCCTAAAAGCCTGGTTGCACCCTGGATCGCCTGTATTCGTATGGGAGAGTTGGTCAGTTTAGAACCCTCCCTCTATGGAAAAAGCGCAGAATCACTTTTCACCAGTGTTATAACTCGTCGGCATGTTTTCTTTGAGCCCTGGCTCATTGCACAGTTTTACCTCAACCTTATTGACAAAAAGGCTTTTAAAAAACAGTGGCTTCAATTGAAGCCCCATGATCACACCTACCTCTATTATTTCTGCTATAAGCATCTGATGCAGGAGGAGTATGGTATGGCAATGCGATACCTACGGCAGTTACTCAAGGGGACTCCTCAATACACCTGGAAACAGGTTTGGAATCAAAAATTATTGGAGAACATCAGGATAATGGCACGTTTTTAAGCTAGTTGGATGATACCACAAGCTATCTGGAAATAATATTAGTTACAAAAAGGTAGAGGAGAAACAGAACTAAAATTATAGCACCAATACGAACAAAAAGTTCGATCCAGGGTGGTACAATCGAGTCATCTCTCTTTTTTACAGAGAGTGTCTCGCTGTTTTTTTTGCTCAGGGGATCACTTTTTTGTTCCACCTGACGGGATGAATTATCACCATCAGAGGAGTCCAAAATATCTTGGATTCCTTTTTCAAAATCAGTGCTTTTATTTATGTCCATAGCGGTTTCAATATAATATAATAAAGTAAACGATCACACTAATTTCTTTTATATCTTGACCCAAAAAAGAGAATTTGGTTATTTTAATTTTTCTAGGAATGTCATTAATTTTTAAACATATAGGAGCAAAATGCATGCAAAGACAGGAGCAGTTACAAAATATGTAGATCTTCATATCCATACAACTTTTTCAGATGGCGTCTGTTCAGTATACAAGGTATTCGAAAAGGCCCGTGAAAAGGGACTCAGCGCAATCTCGATTACTGACCATGACAATATAGATGGCAATCAATTTGCCTTGCGCGTGGGCTCTGAGTTTAATATCGAAGTAGTTACCGGAACCGAGCTATCCTGTGAAAGAGAAGGAATTGACATACATATTCTAGGTTATTTTGTTAACTGCAATCACAGTGCCCTAAAGGATAAACTTCAGGAGCTAAAAGAGGCACGCTACCTGCGCGCTAAGCAGATGGTCAAGAACCTGAACACTCAGGGAGTAGACCTCCGTTTTGAAACAGTGCTAAAAGTAGCAGGAGAGGGTGCTATTGGAAGACCGCATATAGCAACAGCCATGCTCAATGAAGAGTTGATTTACTCTTTTAAAGAGGCCTTTGACAAATATATTGGCTATGAATCTCCCGCTTATGTCGAAAAAATGAAAATGACCCCTAAGGAGGTCTTTGCATTAATTCTGGAAGCTGGTGGTTTACCCATCCTGGCCCATCCCGGCGTTACTGCCATCGATGAGCTCATACCCCAATTTATTCGCGACGGTTTGGCTGGCCTGGAAGTGTACCACTCAGAGCACAATGCTTCTGCCAAAAGGTACTATGCAAATTATTGCAAAAAGCACAACCTGGCTATGACCGGGGGCTCTGATTTTCATAGTGAAACGCAAACCCGCGCAGAGATAGGTGCTCCCCGTGTACCCTACTCACTATTAGAAGAGTTAAAAGAACGATTAGAACAGGTTCATGGAAGGAGAGCATCAGTAGCATGAACATAATTCCCGTCATATTAGCCGGTGGTATTGGTGAACGTTTTTGGCCCTTTAGCAGATCATCTATGCCAAAACAGCTTTTGCCTATTATCAGTAATAAATCAATGATCGCCGAAACCTTTTCCCGAGTACACCCCTTTTGTAAAAAGGGTGTCCAACCTTTGGTTGTTACGGGTAAAGCAATTGCTTCAAAAATTAAAAAAGCTCTCCCAGCAAAAAGCTCTTATGATTGTATTGTCGAACCAATGGGAAAAAATACCGCTCCCGCGGTTGCTGCGGCCGCAGCCTTTTGCAAAAAGAAGTATGGAGAGGATAGCGTCATGGTTGTGCTCTCAGCAGACCATGCCATCTCCCCAAAGGAGGATTTTGTCAAAGCAGTTAAATATGCCGTTGAACTTGCCCACGGCCAGGATCATCTGGTAGTGTTTGGTATTCATCCATCTCGACCTGATACGGGGTATGGTTACATTCAGCTAGCCAAAAAGGTTGGAGCCTCTGAAAAGAACGAGGGATTTTTAGTTAAACGATTCGTAGAAAAACCGGATCAGAAAACAGCAAAAAAATATGTGTCCTCAAAAAAATATCTTTGGAACAGTGGTATGTTTGTCTGGAAGACTTCTGTTATACTGGCTGAATTCAAGCAATACATGCCATCACTGCATAAACAGATCACCAAAGCAGAAAAAGCTGGGTTGAACCAAAAAGCTTTAGATACTTTTTATACCAAGTGTATCAAAGAGTCAATTGACTACGGGATCATGGAACAGTCTCAGCGGGTTATGGCGGTGAAAGGTGCTTTCCAGTGGGATGATATTGGCTCCTGGGAAGCAATCAGCCGAGTATTGCCACAGAATAAACGGGGTTCAACTGTATCGGGTAAACGCGTGTTTGAAGCAGATTGCTCAAACACTATAGTAGCAAACAATTCCAACCTTACCGTTGCCACAATTGGTCTTAAGGATGCGGTGGTTGTTACTGTTGACGATGCAGTGTTAGTCATTGCCCGAGATAAATTACCCGCCTTTAAGGAATATCTTAAAGAGTTAAAAATACAACCCAAAATCCCTAAATCACTTTTTTAGCAGGCTGAACCGGTTGTTATAAGGTATGGTATGAGTACAACTACCATCATGTTTAGTGTGGGTGATCCTTCAGGGGATCAACACAGTGCTCCTATTATTTCCCAACTCACTAAAAAACTTCCATCCTGCACCTGCTTAGGTATTGGTGGACCAAAAATGGCAGTCCAAGGGTTTCAAGCCCTTCTTCCCTTTGAGCAATTTAATAAAATGGGATATGTCGAGGTCCTTCTGCATCTACCCTTTTTTCTTAAAGCAAAAAAAAGAATGGTGCAAACCATGCGTCAGGTCAAACCAAAGGCCTTGGTCTGTGTTGACTATTATGGATTCAATCTGCCTCTTATGAAGGCAGCAAAAAGGGAGAACATTCCTGTTATTTGGTATATTACACCCAAGGTGTGGGCTCGAAAAAACAAGAGTCGTTTGACCAACCTCATTACCTATGCTTCCCGCATCGCCGTCATTTTTCCCTTTGAGTATGAGGTGTTTGCCCCACACAGTCCAACGGTCTCCTTTGTAGGAAACCCTCTGGTTGAAGCTCTTAATTCTAATAACTACAGAATACCAAACCTTGACATAGAGAATCTTCGAACAAAAAAGAGTATTCGACTGGCGCTGGTTCCGGGAAGCCGACCTCAGGAGATTCAAAAAATGTTACCGGTCATGATTCAGGCATTGAACATATTACAAAAGGAGTACCCCCAAATTTCTGGGATAATATCACGATGCGCTCACTTGCCGGAATCTCTTTATAAAAATTGTTTTTTAGGTGAGCCAATCCCACTTTTTACTGGTTCTTTAGAGGAGCTCTATACTCAATCCGACCTTGCCTGTGTCACATCGGGAACAGCAACCCTTCAAACAGCATTAATGGGCATACCCATGGCCATTATCTATAAGGTATCACCCCTTACTTACACAATAGTTAAATGGCTTACTGACAACGTATCCTTTGTGGGTTTACCAAACATTATTGCCAAAGAGGAGATCGTTCCTGAGCTATTACAAAAGGAGATGACCCCAGAGGCAATTGCCACTGCTTTAGGCCACTACCTTGCATCACCCCAAACATTCAAAAAAACACAAGAGGAGCTTATTGCTCTAAAAGATATGCTGGGAAGCGTTAAACCCTCCAAAGCAGTTTCAGAACTTATTTTAACCCAGATTATGCAGTAGGAGTAGATGCAGAAGTGCAAGATTATGATTTAGCAAGACTTGAAGGTTTTGAAGGGCATATCTACAAGGTGATATGGCCGAAAAGCCTGAAAGTTTTAATGGGCATAGGGTTGTACTTCTGTGCTGCTTCCTATTGCATAATCTGGGTTTAAGCACCCTTTCACAATGAATGGAACTCAATGACTAACACCTTCCCTGACAATTTTGGTTTTTATGCAATTCTAACAAACCCCAAACGAGGCTATGAATATTGTACGCATATCCTTGTTGAAGAAGAGATTCCCTTTGTCCAGCTTCGCATGAAAGATGCTCGCCCCTATAACATTCTTCAGGTTGCTGAAAAACTACGACAGATTACCGAGGGCACTAGCACGCGATTGATTATCAATGATCATCCTCAGGTGGCAATTGACTGTGAGGCAGATGGTGTACATATTGGACAGGATGATCAACCTTTTGACGAAGTTAAACTCCAAGTCGGTGCGTCAATGATTGTCGGATTGTCTACCCATAATCCAAAGCAGACAGAGCAAGGTTGTGAGAAAAATCCCCATTACATTGGCATTGGTCCGGTCTATGCAACTCCCACAAAAAAAATTGCCGATCCTGTCATCGGTATCGATGGTATGCAGGAAATGCTAGAAAAGGCAACCGTACCTGCGGTCTGTCTTGGGGGAATATCCTTTGAACAATTACCGGATGTATTGCAGGGAGGAGCCAAAAATTTTTCTATGGTACGACCACTTTGTGAGGCTGATGACCCTCGATCGATTGTTAAGAAAATCACATTGATTTATAAGAAGTACAAAACAGAGGATTAATCGAATCTATTCTCCAGTTCGATCAAATACCACTTTACCATTAAGAATGGTCGTAGCAGCATACCCTTGCAGAGACAATCCCTCAAAGGCGGAGTTCCTACTTTTTGAATAGAAAAGCGAGGGATCCACTGTCCAGGTAGCATCAGGGTCTATTATTGTGACATCTGCTGTACTATCAACTGAGAGGCTTCCCCCATTAAGACCAAAAATTTTATTTGGCTCAACACTCATCTTTTTAACCAAATCCAAGGGTGAAAGATGGTCTTTTTTGACAAGATGAGTAATTGACACACCAAGCATTGTCTCCAAGCCAATGACGCCAAAGGCAGCTTCATCAAACTCTACCTCTTTCTCTTCTGCACAATGGGGAGCATGGTCACTCACGATAATATCGATAGTACCATCAGCAAGCCCTGCAATAATCGCTTCACGATCACCGGGTGTGCGCAGCGGAGGGTTCATTTTTTTATGGGTGTCGTAGGTTTCCAAATCCTCGTCAGTAAAGACAAAATAATGGGGACAGGTCTCACAGGTAACTTTGGCTCCACGTTTTTTTGCCCATCGGATAAGCTGAACCGCTCCTGCGGTAGAAACATGGCAGATATGTACACGAGCTCCAGTATATTCAGCAAGCATAATATCTCGCGCTACGAATACTTCCTCAGAAATCGAAGGAATCCCCCGAACTCCTAAGCGAGTTGAGACTACACTTTCATTCATATGGCCATTGTTGGCAAGATCTGGATCTTCACAGTGACACATCACGGGAATATCAAAGGATTTCGCATAATTAAGTGCATTCCGCATTGTGTTGGCATTATATACTGATCGTCCATCATCGGAAACAGCCTTGGCACCGGCCTTAACCATCTCACCAAAGGGCGAAAGAACCTTGCCTTCCAATCCCTTGGTAATTGATCCAACCGGATAGATATGACAAGAACAATACTCACTCCGTTGGATAACATAGCGAATCTTTGATTCTTCATCCAACACAGGATTGGTATTGGGCATACAGGCAATGGCAGTAAAACCGCCGGCAGCTGCAGCCTGCGTTCCAGAGATAATAGTCTCTTTGTCTTCTCGTCCAGGCTCACGGAGATGTACGTGTAAATCGACCAATCCTGGCGTAACCCATTTACCAGCAGCATCAATAACCGTGTCAGGAGTAAATTCCTCAGGCTCCTCAGTAGAAAACGAAACAATTTTCCCCTCTTTAATTGCCACAAAAAGAACATCATCAATGGCATTTTCCGGATCTAAAACTCGGCCATTCTTAATAAGTATGGCTGGTTTTGGTGATTCTGGGCCATAGGGGTATATAGTCTGTCCATTTGCTTTCTTATACATGTTCTTCATCTCCACTTTCGCCACCACCAAGAAGGTAGAGTGCTGCCATTCTTACAGCAACGCCATTCGTTACCTGGTCTAAGATAACCGATCGCTCACTATCGGCAACATTTGATGCTAATTCAATCCCACGGTTAATTGGTCCTGGATGCATAATAAGAGTATGGTCAGGCACATTGACCAGTTTTTCTAAATCCACGCCATAGAGCTCTCGATACTCCCTGACCGAAGGGAAAAGGCCACTGGTTTGCCGCTCCAGCTGCAATCGAAGCAGCATGATAACATCAGCTCCCTCTATTGCCTCAAAAATATTATCCGTCACTGTAACACCAAGACTATCGGTATGTTGCGGCATGAGCGTTGGCGGAGCACAGAGAGTTACATCCATACCCATGGTCTTCATACCCCAGGCATTAGAGCGAGCAACACGACTATGAAGCACATCGCCAATTATCGCTACTTTAAGCCCGGCAAGTTTCTTAAAATGCCTGCGAATGGTCATCATATCAAGGAGTGCCTGTGTGGGATGTTCGTGAAATCCATCACCGGCATTGATTATGATCGCATCGGTGCACTGTGTTAAGAAATAGGGTACTCCTGGTGAGCTGTGTCGAACAACTACCATATCAATCTTCATCGCCTCAATATTACGAATCGTGTCCTTGAGCGTCTCACCCTTTTTTACTGAACTGGTGGATGCAGAAAAATTGAGCGGACTTGCGGAGAGTCGCTTTTCTGCCAGTTCAAAGGAGAGACGGGTGCGGGTACTGTTTTCATAAAAGAGGTTGACAACGGTTTTTCCACGTAAGGTAGGGACTAATTTAATTTCACGTTGAAGGACTTCGTAGAAATTATCAGCAGTATCTAAAATTAGTTGAATATCATTCTCAGAAACGCCATGTAGCCCCAGAAGGTGCTGGATACCTAGAGGCATTAATTCTCCTCCTCTAATTGCATGAGCCAAAGTGAATCTTCTTTATCTATCTCATTTACATGTAATGCCACTTCTTGATTTTTCAGTGTGGTAATCTTCTTTCCAATAAAATCTGCGCGAATTGGAAACTCTCTATTTCCCCGATCAACAAGTACCGCTAATTGAATAGATTTTGGTCTTCCAAAATCGGTAAGTGCATCTAAAGCTGCGCGTACTGTTCGGCCGGTATAGAGGACATCATCAACCAAAAGAAGTTCTTTTTTATTGATATTAAAAGGAATATCAGTAATTTGGACTTTTGGTTGCTTAAAGGCTGTTCGATAGTCATCGCGATAGAGGGTCACATCAAGCACACCAGTCTGAAATGAGGTTTTCTCCATGGCATTGATCTTTTCGGTAATGCGTCTGGCCAAAAAAACGCCGCGAGTCTGCATTCCTACAATACCAATGTTGTCTAAATCAGGATTTTTCTCAAGAAACTGATGAGTGATTCGAGTCAGTGCCCTATCAAGGGCGGTGCTATCCATGAGGAGTTCATGCTTTTTCATAAAAAAGAAAAATAAATTGATAGTAGTATGAAGTAAAGAGAAATTATCGAGTTTTAGTCATAAAGTACACACATCCCTCATTCTGTTGATGAAAAGAGGCGTCCCCCCTGTGATAAAATATATTCAAAGACTTCGTTTTTAGCTTGATCATTAAGCGAATGGGGAGCATAATCATCAATACAGGTTTTATCAGGATTACAGGACTTATTAAAAACTATCCGGTATGCATGGTAAAGCAAGACTATCTTTCTTGGTGAGTAGGGGGCATGAGAATGAATAAGGCGATGCAATTTACTCCGCTGTATTCCCAATAGTTCAATCCACTCATCCACCGTAACTGGATTTTCGTGAAAAAGGGTTTTAACAGCAACCTCTCCAATACCAGTGGGCATCTTTTTAGGAAAGAGCCGCTTTTTAATACAGAGCATCTGGAGAGTCGGCACCACTAACTCAAGCTTCCCCAAGGGGCACACAGTGATGTTTCGTGATTCACCACTCTTTACATTGTTAGGAGTGACATTTTGTAGTACCAAGACATTTTTTTTGTGGGAGAGTTCGTAAATTTCTTTGGAAAAGTCTTCAACAAATAGATCACGCAGCACTATAATGGGCATCCAAGAGAAATTACCTCGAATATTAGTAAAAAGCTCCTGGGAAAAAGTGCACCGACTATCAATCAAAACCGCATGCCACTCATCCTTGCTTTTTAAGCATTGCTTTAGGGCACCTACAGAGGGGACCGGTGTTACACTAAACTGGGAATATTGTTGAATTAAGGTGGTCACCTTAGATTGAAGTGCCGGCTTTTCAGAGCAGAGCATCACCTTCAATGACTTCTTTAGGTAGTCTGCTAAAATGGTTTCAAGCCTCTCGTTCATATGACACAGTTCCTTTACCCTCACAACTTGTCAAATGACCTTATCGTATATCAATGTAATTGATTTGATAACTCAATGTCAACTATAAAGTTTAGGGAGTTTAATGATTGAAAGTATAAACAAATTGAAGGGGAATAAATTTAATTAAACCCAACAGTACCATTTCCATGATAATTGAAAAAATGGCGACCTTATTTTGAGATATTCAACTATTTTGATTCTTAAACCCAGATTAAGCAATAGGAAGTAGCGCAGAAGCATAATCCTATGCCCATTAAGACTTTCAGGCTTTTCGACCATATCACCTTGTAGATCTGCCCTTCAAAATCTTCAAGTCTTACTAAAACATAATCTTGCACTTCTGCATCTACCCCTACTGCATAATCTGGGTTTAACTTATTGATGGCACATTATATTTTGAACAGTAGTATTGATGTTTTCGGTAAATTTATTTGTTGTTATTGCATAATTCACAAAAATTGAGAGGTGCTTTCATGAAAAAGATTCTCGTAACAGGTTCAGTTGGGCAGATTGGTTCAGAGCTCACCATGGAACTACGCAAGCGCTATGGCAATGATAATATTGTTGCAGGAGGACGAAAAACAAAACCCAGTGAAGAGTTGCTTAATTCTGGTCCCTTTGAGGTTGTCGACTGTACTAACTTGGAAGCGATAAATGATATTGTAAAAAAATATAATATAGATACTATTTACCACCTAGCTGCGCTACTTTCAGCAGTTGCAGAGAACAACCCACAACTTGCTTGGCAGGTAAATGTTAATGCCTTGGTCAATGTTTTAGAGGTTGCCCGCGAACATAATTGTGCAGTCTTTACCCCAAGTTCGATTGGTGCTTTTGGACCTTCGACCCCTTCGGATAACACACCTCAAGTTACCATTCAACGGCCAACCACTATGTATGGTGTCACAAAAGTTTCGGGCGAACTTCTCTGTGATTATTATTTCAAAAAATTTGGATTAGACACCCGGGGACTTCGCTATCCAGGAATTATCTCCTATGTGACCCTTCCTGGCGGTGGCACAACCGATTATGCAGTGGAAATCTATTACGAGGCAATCAAAAATAAAAAGTATACCAGCTTTATTAAAGAGGGCACTAAGATGGACATGATGTACATGCCCGATGCCGTTGATGCAGCAATTGACCTTATGGAGGCAAATCCAGACAAGCTAATCAATCGCAACGCATTTAATGTTACTGCCATGAGCTTTGCTCCCGAGGACATTGCTGCAGAGGTAAAAAAGATCATTCCCGAATTTACCATGGACTACGATGTTGATCCACTGCGTCAGGGAATTGCCGACTCCTGGCCTGATCACATGGATGATAGTGCGGCTCGAGAGGAGTGGGGCTGGAATCCAAAATATGATCTTGCTGCCATGTCCCGTGATATGATTGAAAAACTGACCTTAAAATTGGAACAATAGGAGGATATACTATGGCCTTAGATAAATTAGGAACAGCGTTAACCAAAGAAGTTGAAGCTCTTGTTACTAAAGGTACTGCCAAAGGTAAAGAGGATATTATCGTTGGTGTTAAAAAACCAGAGGGTGGTAAGGGCCCGCGTTATTACCTTAAAGGACATGGTGAAAAAGAGTTTCTTCGATTTAATTCAAACTCCTATCTGGGGATGTCATTGCAAGAAGACATTATCAAAGCCGAGGAAGATGCATCCCGTGACTATGGCGTTGGTCCCGGAGCAGTACGATTTATTAATGGAACCTTTAAAGCCCACCGAGACCTTGAAAAGAAACTGGCAGAGTTTCATAAAAAAGAGGATGGTATGATTTTTAGCTGTGCCTATACAGCAATGATCGGCGTGTTCAATGCGCTTACCTCCAAGGAGACTATCATCATAAGTGATGAGCTAAATCACAACTGTATTATCAATGCAATGAAACTCTCCCGCCCAAAAGAGAAAAAGATCTACAAGCATAATGACATGGCTCAATTAGAATCCTTTATAGCTGAGGCTGTTGGCAAATGTCAACGACTCCTCATTATCACTGATGGTATTTTTAGCATGCGCGGAGATTATGCACCGCTTACTGAGATCAAAGCTATAATTAAAAAATACGATAACGAATTTCCAGAAAATATTATTCTTATGGTTGATGATTCCCATGGTGTCGGTGCCTTTGGCGCCACTGGACGGGGTACGGAGGAGATCACCAATTGCGATTATGGCATTGATGTACTCATAGGAACCTTAGGAAAAGCCTTTGGGGTAAATGGTGGCTATGTAGTAACCACAGAAGCAGTGACTCGCTATTTACGAGAAAAGGCAGTTACCTATATCTACTCTAATCCTATTACCGTTGGTGAAGCTGCCGCTTGTCTAAGGGTTGTCGAGTTTTTGGATAGTGATCAGGGCGAAAAACGTTTGGAGCACCTCAGCCGCTTAACAAAGAAGTATGAAGATGGCTGTAAGGAACTTGGCTTTGAAATCATCGAGAGTGAGCACCCTATTGTCCCGCTTATGATCCGTGACACACAAAAAACTGCTGCTTTGGTACAGTTTATGAAGGAGCATGGCGTACTGGTTACAGGACTGAACTTCCCGGTTGTTCCCGAGGGAGATCAAACCATTCGCTGTCAGGTAAATGGTAACCATACAGAAGCAGATATTGACTACGTATTGTCATTGTTAAAAAAGTTTAAAGAACAATAGGTCATTTGTTTTTAGTTAAAGGCCGGCCAAAAAGGTCGGCCTTTATTTATCCCCTGGTACTAACCCATCACCCTAATCGTATTAATCTTACCTATAATGATCGATTTAATCAGGCTGTGTCAAAATTATAAAAAGGTGTCATTGCGAGGAGCGTAGCGACGTGGCACCGCAAAGCAGACGCTGGTACAACTGCATTTTCGGCTGACCAGTGAATCCGTTAAATTGGCTCAAAAACGAGATTACCACGCTTCGCTCGTAATGACATGAGCCAATTTAAGAATTACAACACAGCCTTCTTATAGCGGAAACGTAACTTTTTTCCAAAGCAATCGCTCATTTTAGGTATTAGCACCAGCCTTGCAATTTTCTGTATTAATACGTTTTTTCTAAATTATTTTACACATACCTATGAATAATAATGAAAACATACAAGATGCAGCAGTGTTGGTCCCGCTGTATAGGGGTGAAAAGAATGAACTACGGATTGTCTTGGTGCACAGAACCAATAAAGGAATTCACGGTGGTGAGATTGCGCTTCCCGGTGGTAAGCCCCACACCCATGACAACAGCCTAGAGGACACCGCAAAAAGAGAGGCCTTTGAGGAAACCGGTATGGCAGTGGAAGGAATTACCATTTTAGAATCATTGCCCTCTGTGGAAACCCATAAAAGCGGCTTTCGTATTTTTCCCTTTTTAGCGACTATCAATCCTCCCAGGCAATGGGAAAAGGACACTCGGGAGATAGAGGCAGTCCTTGATATGGATTTCTCAATTTTGCAATGCTCAGACATCCATTTTCAGAATAACGATAACAATGTCCTCTCAAAGGAATCTCTAGCCCAGCTTCCCTTTTATCAATTTGACTCCTTTAGAATTTGGGGAGCAACCTATCGAATACTTAACAATATAATCCCCCGAATAAGCGATGGGGATTGGGAGATTTAGTAGAACCAATGTTATATAGAGAATCAATTCACCTTCCCACCGGTATCAAGTACCTCCTCATTGCGACCTTTGGCATATATCTGTTACAGGTAATACCCGGACTAGGACAGTGGCTCACCATATTTGGTGCACTTAAACCCTCCCTAGTATTTCCCGGTGGACAAATTTGGCGTTTGGCCACCTATATGTTTCTTCATAGTTATAGTCCCTTTCATGTTCTCTTTAATATGTTTGGCCTATGGATGTTTGGCACAGAACTGGAAAACATGTGGGGAACCAAACGGTTTATCCAATTCTATTTTATCACTGGAATCGGTTCGGGAATCTTAAGTCTCTTTTCTATTTACTTTGGCGACATTCCCATCGTTGGTGCCTCAGGTGCAATCTATGCGATTCTGGTTGTCTACGCCTTCTTTTTTCCCAATCGTCAAGTGTTGCTCTTTTTTATTATCCCCATGCCTATCTGGTTACTTGTTGCTGGTCTTATATTTCTCTCCCTAGTTGGAACTCTTCAAATGGCCGGCGGCATATCGCACATAACACACCTAGGTGGTATTGTTGTCGCCTTTTTGTACCTTAGATACTATGATCGCGTCATTGCCTGGAATATACATCGTAAAGCACTGAAAGCAGAGAAAACCATGAGAGTAAACGCGGAAAAAAAGATGCAAAAGGATCGATACTTTGAAGAGGTTATTGATCCCATTCTTAAAAAGATTTCGGATCAGGGTATGGATTCGCTGACTAAGGAGGAAAAGAAAATCCTCAAAGACGTTTCCAAAGATAACCAATCAGAGCAATAAAAAAAAGCAACAGACTAACTAAAACCCATCCATCAGTTGGACATCGGAAATCTCATCGGGAGAGATAGCTTTAATAATATGGGTATCCTCAAGCTCGGTAAGATCTATTTGATAGACATCTTTCTTGTTAAGCAAGCCACCCTTGATGTCGGTGAGTATACTCACCACCGGCTTATCAAAAAAGTCTGCGTTTGCCTGGATCACTTTACCAATACGATGATCATTCAACTCGACAAAACTGCCAACAGGAAAGAGCGAGGTGTAGCTGAGAAAATCTTTTACAAAATCTCGTGATACTACTCCCTGTCGAACCATATTGAGAATCGACTCCATTGCCTTAAAGGGAAGAGACTCGTCACGATAGGCTCTCTTGGAGGAGAGAGCCACGAATATATCGGCAATGCGAATTATTTTGGCAAACCGATGAATAAGATGTTTGTTTCTCTTTTTAGGATACCCCTGGCCATCTTCCCGTTCATGTGATTGATAGGCGATATACTTAATCGACTCGGGTAGATTCTTTACATTCTCTAAAAGATGTAAACCCATGATGGGGTGCTTATGAATTTCATACCACTCATCACGATTAAGCTTGTTCTTTTTATGGATAATATTTTTTGGTACTAAAAGCATACCCACATCATAGAGGAGCGCCCCCATACCAATCTCAACAACCTGATCCTCATTATATCCGGAGGCTGTTGCAATATTGATAGAGAGGAGGCTGACATTGAGTACGTGATGATAAAAATAGCTACTATTCTTTGCTCGAATATTGGAAAGGTTAAGAAGGATATTTTTATCAGTAACAAAGGTGGCAACAAACTCCTTTACTACTCTTCTTATTTTGTTCCCATCAATATGGTTTCCCTCGGCAATATCATTTAGAATTGCACTGACCCGGTTGAGAGCATTTTTATAAAGTCGATGTTTCTCTTTTTTATACTCTTCGGTTCTCTCTTCGGGGGTTTTCTCTTTCATACGAAGTTTTAATGGAGGGCCCATCGGTTTGTCTGAGGTATGCCCAGCCTTTATATTCTTGTCAAGAGAGGTTGCAGCCTTGCTTGTTTGAAGCTGCTTGAAACCCTCAACCCCAGGTTTAATATCCCGTAAGGTAGGAAGCGTCAATCCACCGGGCCGTTTCTCGGTGTCTTCTTCCAATGGAGCAGGGATTTTACTATCGTTAAAAATGTCTAAATCACCGAGGTTATCATATTTTTTAGAGAGGATCTTTTCTAATTCGTCAACTTCATTGGAGGATTTTTTCTCAAAGACTTCAAAAATATTACGCCGTTTTAAAACATTGATATGACGCTCAGTGACAACGACCCCTTTTCCAATAAGCACTTCACCATTTGCGGAATAATAGATCTTATCCGTTATGGTTCCAATTCTAATTTCTGAAAGGTTTATCGCCTTCATAGTGCCTATCGTTCGGTTATACAATAAAAATACATTAAATTACCTTTATCTCAAAATCGATCATACGAACACTCTTTGGTCCAATTATCTCCTCGTTGACCATGAAGTGCCGCTCCCCTATTTTAAAAAGTGTTCCCGGCAAAGCGCTTTTTTCAATTTTTATAAATGATCGGCTAAAATCATAGAGTTTTGCTTCAATTTTCTTTCTTCTCTCTTCCAGTTGGTGTAGCTGTTGACTATATTTTTTCATGGTGTTTTTAAGCTTTGTGTAAAGAAACTTCTCCTTGGGAGTCAGCTTAATCTTTTTTTCCAGCATATGTTCAAAACGGTTTGCCGAGACCATTAATTTCTTCATGTTCACCTTGATTTCAGAGGCCTGCTCTGCAGTTTTTCGCATTTCATTGACCAATACATAGTCTAACCCCACTTCCAACATGGTTTGAATACCACTATGATTTCCAATCACGTTGCAGGTGATACTATCCCGAGCGATTAACGAACCTCCTGCAATAGAGAGTGTTTTACCACTAACAACAATTGACTTTCGAGAGAATATCTTGCTATTTAGAGCCTCGCGGGCAACAATAACGTTTCCCCGAGAATAGATCGTCTGATTTTTGGTAAAGGAAACATTCACATCACCTTTAGATTCAACAATACCCTTGCTATGCCCAATAAACCCGGCCCTGCAGAGCAAACTACCACCAACATAAATCAAACTATCTTCAATAGTCCCTCGCACCTCTAAATCACCACCACAGGTAACATTAAATCCCGCTTTAACATCACCATTAATGGTTACAGACTTTCCATAATTTATGTTTCCTGTAGAGTAGTCAACATCCCCCTTGACAACAAATCCTTCAAAAATCTCAACGGTCTGCCCCTTAAGTCGGACATTACCATCGGTCAATGCAATTAGAACCGTATCATCATCAGGCTTTGGACCGGTATTTGCGCCGACCGGCAAGGTGACCTCAACCCCATCGGTGCAGGGAATCTCTTTTCCAGAGATATCTTTACCAGGAGCACCTTGTGTTGGCTCTATGACTCGGGCTAATTCATCACCCTCTGTCACAGCCTGAATAATACTGACATTTTTGAAATCAGCTTTTCCACTTGCATCAAGCTGTGGCTTTAAAGAGGTTTCAGTGCGAAAGCTATACTCGATCCGACCATCTTCACCAGGTATGGGAGGAGCACCCTCAGCAATGACAATGGGCTCCTGGGGGTATTCACCCTGGCTAATTTTTTCAAATATTTCACCAAGAAGCTTTTCCTTTACCCCATACTTTATTTGGTTCTCTATAAAAAGCTTTCGTACCTCATCCATGGTCGGTGGGCTACCACGCTCCATTGCTGGATGAACAGACAGTTCAGCAGTGAGATTATCCTGGCTCACGCTCAACTCAGCAAAGCCATTAAAATTCATTGGTAATACACCTATTACATTGTCAATGTAGTAGGTCAACCCAGTTGTTGTGGAAATATATTCACCACTCTCTTTATTTTCTTCTACGTTGGTCGCGATTTTTACTTCAACTTTTATTACCTCATCGGTTTCCACATCATCGCCACGAACGGTCTTGCCTGGTATAGTTGGGGTGAGCATCTCCTTTTGTGCTAAAACGGTCCCTTTGTCAACCTGTTGGATTGGCAACTTTGAGCCCGCCAACTCCCAACAATAGTTGACACTCTGTGCTTGCTCCACTCCCTTGGCACTGGAGATATATTCAACCAGCAGCTCAAGCTCATTTTCCTTGGCGGGCATAGGTTTAATCCCACAGGCAACCCCTTCATATTCATACACTTGCTGCTTCTGTTGCCACTTCTCTACAGCCTCGGTAAGTAGCTCCTCTTTAACGCCGAAAATCACCCCCTCTTCGGCAAGGGCGTTTCTCAAATCATCAACAGTAATAGGCAAATGGATTTTTTCTGTTGGCTCAATCACCAGGTATGCAGCCATGGCATTGTTATTGACGGATACACCAATGGTGGGTGGTGTAAGCTCCTTGTCCATAAGATCTTCCATGGCGTCAAGATTCTCTTCTCCATCCTCGGTGTTCCCTAATAAATCATCTGGATCAAGTTCCATACCCAGATCATTCTCATCGGTGTCTTCCTCTTTTTTCAAGGAAAGAGAATCTTTTGTTACCTGGATTCTTTCAATCTTGTATTTTTTCAACGTCTCAATGAGGCTCTCGGTGAGAACAGTCGATGCATTTATCAAGGTTGTTCCATTTGGCAATAGAACATCCTCCAATAGCTCCATCTCCGGAAGAGCATCATCTATTGTAATTAGCATATTTTAGAAAACCTTATTCATGGAAGAAGATCTTGTTACGATCTCATTCCAGATAAACGTGTCGGAATATATTATTTATACCATATGACAGCCTCTTTTTCAACCCTTTATACAAGGCTCTTCGCCCAAAATTATTCATACTGCTATGATTGCTAAAGTAGCGTTTCCCATTTCCATTACCGGAATCTTTGATTATCGCATCCCCGATAAATTTGCTCATTCGGTTGTTCCGGGCGTTCCAGTTAAAGTGTACCTGCGGAATCGTTCACTCTGGGGTGTTGTTGTTGGTGTCGCAGAAACATCATCAATAAAGAATTTAAAGGAGATCATCGACCTAAAATCTGAGGAGTGGAGTGAATCCTGTGGCGCACTGATCCAATATTACAAGTGGATCGCCTTGTATTACCAATCTGAGCTTGGAAAGGTCTTTAAGCCGCTCATTCGTAAGAAATTTGCTGAAATGAAGCCAAAGACCCTTTTATATTATCATTTTTCCGGAACCATCCCCGGAAAATTAACCCCAAGCATGCAAAATTACGCTCAAATGCTCCAGGACCAGCAAACTCCTCTTTTAAAAAAAGATATCCAGCAAAAATTTAATCTCAGTGATTATGCGTTGGTTACCTTGGTAAAAAAGGGTGTTTTAGTAAAAGAGAAAAGAGAGCTTCTTCGGGAGGCATCGGAAATCAATCAAAGCGGTGAAGGTGGCCAGGTAACGCTGACCAATGAACAGAGCAATGCGGTAAACAATATTTGGACTCAGTTCTCCCAAGGCTCTCTTAAACCGATTCTTCTTTTCGGTGTTACCGGAAGTGGAAAAACGCATGTGTATATAGAATTAGCTAAAAAATCCCTGGCCAATGGTAAAAATGTGATCATTTTGGTACCGGAAATATCCCTCACCCCACAGACGATTCAGCGATTTAAACATGCTCTAGGCTCGGAGATTGCCGTAATTCATAGCCGTATGTCTGAAGGGGAGAGACGGGACAGTGTTGAGGAGCTTGTGGCAGGACGCAAGCGGGTGGTCATTGGTGTTCGAAGCGCTATATTGGTTCCTCTCAACAATGTTGGCCTTATAATTGTAGATGAAGAGCATGATGGCAGTTACAAACAATCCGACCCCGAACCTCGTTATCATGCTCGTGATGTGGCGGTCATGCGTGGTCATTTTCAAAAGGCCCTGGTGGTTCTGGGCAGTGCTACACCGAGTTTTGAAAGCTACTATAACGCCCAAAAGGGAAAATATATCCAGATTGCCTTAACCCAACGTTTTGGAAAGGCTGCGCTACCTCAGGTAGAACTCATTGATATGAATGAAGAGCACCGCCATAACAATTGGACCTTCCTCTCTCGCTATCTTCATCAAAAAATTGAGGAGACCCTCAATCAAAAACGGCAAGTAATCCTCTTGCTCAATCGCCGAGGGTTCTCCATTTCACTGATCTGTAAAGAGTGTGGATTTGTCTATACCTGTCCCTCCTGTTCTGTAAACCTCGTCTATCATCGAACGTCCATGCATTTACAATGCCATCAATGTGGGTATACTGAGTATGCACCCTCAAACTGTAAACAATGCAACGGTGAACAGATCAAATACCGGGGTACGGGAATTCAAAAGGCAGAGGAGTTTCTTAAAGCGACCTTTCCCACAGCGTCAATCATCCGCATGGACTTGGATACAACACGGCGAAAAGATGGGCATCTGGACATACTAAGACGATTCTCTCAGAAGCAAGCGGACATCTTGTTGGGAACACAGATGGTTGCCAAGGGTCTTAATTTTCCTGGCGTCAAGTTGGTTGGTGTACTTCAAGCAGATACAGGATTGCACTTTCCCGACTTTCGGGCTTCAGAGCGTACCCACCAGTTACTCTCTCAGGTGGCAGGTAGGGCCGGCCGGAAGGATAATCTTGGTGAAGTGGTTATACAAACTTATTCCCCCAATGAGCCTGCTATTATAGCAGCAAAAACCCATGATTTTCCAGGCTTTTATCAACAGGAGATCGAAACGCGGAAACAGCTTCACTACCCTCCCTTTAGTAGACTCATCCGATTGGTTGTTCAAGGCAAAGATGAGCTGGCTGTTGAGAAACATATTAATACCTGTGCAACATTTATCAAGAGAGGAAAACAGCCTTGCACCATACTGGGCCCCTCTCCTGCAATACTGACGAAAATAAGTTCCTCCTTTCGATACTCTCTTTTGATAAAAACGTCATCACCCCACAGGCTCCAGCAGAAGTTATTCGATCTTCGCAAAAAATTTCCTCCCCCCTCAAAGGATATGCGGGTTACCATAGATGTTGACCCAAACAACATGCTCTAATCACCAAATGATATTTTATCCTAGACTACTTGCATCATCAGATATGGGCAATCAGATTACAAGGCTTTGAAAACCAAAGACAATGAAATTTCTGTTCCAAAAAAAATATCTTCCCTGGATTCTAAAAATAATCCTTACAGTCCTGTTCCTCTATTTTGTTAATAGGACCATCCCCAAGGAGGAGTTTTCCTCAATTGTCGCAGCTCTTTGTTGGCCCACAATGGTTGTCGCCTTTCTCCTTAGCATTGCGGGACTCTATTTCCAGGTAAAACGTTGGGAAATAATCCTTCGATTTCAGGAATTCTTTGTGGGCAAACAGATCCCCCTTAAAACTATCCTCTGGGGAAACCTGTTGGCTTTTATTACACCAGGACGTATTGGTGAACTTTTTCGGGGGCTCATGGTATCAAAAACCAGAAAAGCTGATGCGCTCTTTGCGGTTGTCATTGATAAATTGTTTATTATATTTACAGTCCTTCTCTTTGGTCTTTTGGGAATTGTCCTCCTCTATTGGCACTACAACCTTTCCATTAGCAAAGAGATAAAGATCTTTGTGATTATTGCCGGTATAGTGTGTACTGGGGGAGTTGGTATATTATTTAGTGGGAAGATCATCAATCGTAATCACACTGTTGTTGGACAGGTTCTTCGTCTCTTAAAAAATATCCCCCGACTTTTAAATCCTGCAGGTAGAAGGGCCATGATGTATTCAATGTTGGCCCACCTATGCCTTTGTCTTCAATCAGCCATACTACTCAATATGTTTGGAGCAATCAATTTGGCAAAGGGAATTGTCTCTGCAGCACTTGCCTATGGTGTCATGCCCTTTCTATCATTTACCATAGGCAACATGGGAGTTCGCGAAGGAGCCCTCGGTTTTTTCCTCAGATATTTAAATGCAAACCATTCCTCTACTTTGTCTTTGGAAAGTATTGCCTTTGGCACCTCTATTTCTATCCTTGCTATGAACCTTCTTTTGCCTGCTCTGGGCGGCTTAATCTGGTATTTCCTTGACAATGACCAGACCACAACGATACAATCCTAACATACCTACCTGTCTTCCTTAAATATGTCTATAATCCCCAATATATGCGGATTATCTAGGCCATAAAGGATGGATAGTGTTAAAAATGTTTTCCGATTTAACAGATGTATGACAGAATAAAAACAATCATGTATATTATTATATTAATTAAAAGCTACTATTTTAAGGATACTATCGACACGACTCTGAACACCGTTCACATTCTCAGTAATAGAGATTTGCTTTCTGAAAGGATGCGTAGATGGAAATCACCTTTGAACTAATCATTTCAGCCTCATTTGGGTTTCTCTTTGGTTGTTTGCTTACGCTTATTATCATGTTAATAATCATGGATTTGCAGGACAAGAAAGCTGCCCGTAAAAGAGAAGAGCGCCATATGATCATCAGTGCCATTGGAAAGCTCTGTGCTTCGGTTGACAACTCCTATGCAGCCTATCGAATGGGGTCAATGAATTTTGAGTCTCTGCGAGACATAATACGCAATAAGATTGGAGAAATTCACTCTGAACTGACTAGTAACATTGATGACCTAGACCCCTACTATATCAAAAACATTGAGCGATTTATCGAAGACCAAAAATCATTCTTGCTCAGCCGTGAAGAGCGACGACCAGATCAAACTGGTCAACCGGGTTTACGAAATCGGTCACGGGGTGACTACCTCTTTACTGATGAAAATGCTCGCCATCGAAGCACTCCTGCAACAGCACCGCAGCCAGCACCGACACCAACATCAAAGGAAGTGCCCTATCCACCAGAGACAGACACCGCTGTTTCACTCACCTCGCTTATGCGAGCAGACACTCCGCAAGAACCAACAACTAACACCGCCCCACCGCAACCACCGGTTCAAACGGAGGAGACCGGAACCTTTACTTCTGAGGCTATGGCAGCCTTTGAATCAGGGGCAACAACACGACTCACCGCAGAGGAACTGAACAAATTAAAGGAGACACCATCAACACAGGTAACACCCACCTTTGATCAAACAGCAACACAGCAGTTCAAGGTTGACCCTCAAATGTTTCCCACCATTGATGATAAACATGAAAAGGCTATGAGAGAAGACAAAACAGTCTATGATGTTCCAGCCTTTCGTCCACCTGAAGAAGAGGCTGCTTCTGCCAAAGGGAAGCCAGTCTTTGATTCACCGGTTGATGTGGAAGCAACACAGGAGTTCAATGTGGAAGATCTTTTAGAGAAAACAAAGCGAAAGCAGAGTAAAAAAGATCGGAGTGATGAGGAAAGCTCGCTTATAACCGGTGATGATGTTATGGATCAGATGGATTCTCTCTTTGGCTTTGAAGAGAGTTAATTCAAAACCATTTTATGTGTTAAAAGATCACTCTTATTTACTTAGTGCAACGAACATTTTGTTGCTGTTTAAGCCAGACCTTAGCTTTTTCCATCACATCCTTAGAAGCTAATTCTGCAGAAGAAAAATAGTAGGCCCTTCTCCCTTTACCAGCATAGAGATCACCATTGTTAGCATCAGAGACAAAGCTCTTCTCCTTTTGCATCTTTTTCTCAACCTCTTTCATGACTGGCTTCTGACCTTTAATGGAGCGGGTAGTAATAATTATGAGTTCCTTTTGGTAAAGAAGGTAAGGAATAGTCAATGAGGCAGTATACACCTTAACATAATCATTTTTATTTAAGTCACCATTAATAGCTTTGAGGAATTTTGATTCCGAAGTAAGGGTAGCCTCTAAGTCCGAAACATTTGGTAGTGATTTAATGCACTCCTCCAGCAACTCATTTCGAATCTCTGATGAGCCATCAGAGGTGGATTGTGCAGAAATAATCGTTATATCTTTACTCGATTTCTCTTTTTTATCCGTGGCTCCGGTGTAATAGACAATGCAGAACAGAATAAATGTAATTCCGACAATTCTTGATGTTTTGAACAATTTATCCATGGGTTTCTCCTAGGTCATGTATATTATTGATCAATAATCTAATTCCACGCTGTAACAACGTCAATGAGTGCATCCATACTATTGTCGATTTCCACACACTGGGTGGGTTTATCCAATAGTTCCTTAAGCTTTTTGGGGAGGGATAAGGTCTTTCCAATAATGGGTTCCACAATGGAATCAAACTTTACTGGATCAGCAGTAGAGGCGATTACCCAGGGAAGGTCAGCAAGCCCTTTTTTAACATGAAATCCTGTTGCCGTATGGGGACAAATCACATACTCATACTCTTTGTAAACCTGCTCAATGGTACTTTTTATTGTATCGTCGGAAACAAAATAGGAGGCAACATTCTCTTGTAACAGCTCCCAAGAGGGAAAGAGATGATCAATTCGCTCTAAGTTACTCGGTCGTCCCACATCCATGGCATTGGCAAGGGTGGCAATACTTTGTCGCGCCTCAAAGGTGCCCGTATTTAAATAGTCAAAGAGAACTCGGTTTGCATTGGTGGGCATGACAATTTCCCGTAAGGGAAAACCTAAGGCCTTTGCCCAATAGGCACCGGTGGCATTGCCAAAGTTCCCTGAGGGAACAACAAAACCACAGGGCATTGTACCTTGTGACTTCATCATAAAGCTGGTATAGGCATAGTAGGCCATCTGAGGAAGGAGTCGGGCCACATTGATACTGTTCGCCGTTGTCAAGGTTACCTGCTCCTGCCACCAGGCATGGTCAAAGGCTGACTTAACTAAAAGCTGGCAATCATCAAATCGCCCATCAACTGAAACCGAGAGGATATTATTATCCCAACAGGTCAACTGCTTTTCCTGACGTTTGGAGATCCTTCCCCGAGGAAAAAGAATAATAGCTCGGGTGTTCATTTTATTATGAAAGGCAGAGGCAACTGCCGAGCCTGTATCACCGGATGTTGCTACAAGGATCGTAAAAATTCTGTTCTGTCTACGGGCAATCTCATTGAGACACTCTGCTAAAAAACGCGCGCCAAAATCCTTAAAGGCCAAGGTGGGGCCATGAAAAAGTTCCAAGCACCATGTATTATTATCAAGCGCTCTTATCTCAAAGGGAAAATCAAAAGCGGAAGCACAAAACTGTGACACCGATTCTTCAAGAGAATCATCCTTAAAAAAGGAGGTTAATAACTTAGCAGTAAAATCTGCAAAGGAATCCTCTTTTGTAAATTCGGAAAAATCTATTGTGGGAAATTGCTCGGGAACAAAGAGGCCACCATCTTTGGCAAGCCCCAAACGTATAGCCTCAGAAAGAGAGATCTTAGGCTCTTTTGATCGTGTACTGATATACTTCATCACTCTTCTCCTACCATTGAAACCCAACCGTCCGCCTCTATTCCCTCTTTACTAAATAGAGATATCATTCTCTGTGAAATTTTTTCAGCCAGCTCCTGTGACTCGGTTAAAGCAAATACCGAAGGTCCCGATCCAGAGATCGACATACCCAAGGCACCTAAGGCCAGTACCTCTTTTTTAATAGTATCAAATCCCGGAATCAAATGCTTTCGTTGTGGCTCAATAAGAAGGTCAGCAAGAGCATCCCCTATCAAAGAGAAATCACTTGTATACAGAGCTGCAATAAAAGACGCAATATTTGCCGATTGTTTCACATGCATGAAAAGGGGGATCTCTTTTTTTAACAAGGCTCGAGCACCCTTTGTTTCAATTGGAATCTGGGGATGCACCACAACTGCATAGAGTCCCTTTGGAATTGGAAGGGGTATAATTTTTAACGGATCAATAGACCTGACCAAGGTTATCCCTCCATATACAGCCGGCGCTATATTGTCACCATGGGGTTCACCACTGGCCATAGTTTCTCCATGTAAAGCAAGTGATGCCAACTCTTCATTGGTAAAGGGTTCAATTAAAAAGCCACTTAGGGCACGGAGTGCAGCCACAGCAGAGGCTGCAGAGCCCCCCATTCCAGAGCTAAGGGCAATACCCTTTCTAATTGCAATATCAAATCCAATAGAAAGATGCAATTCCTCTAAGGCATGAGCAATCACTGCAGAGCAGATATTTTTATCAATCTCTTTTGGCAAGGAGTCCTTTGACTCAATTGCGGTAATGACTAATGCCTCATCCCTCCGTCGGGTTAAGGTAACCTGATCACCCACACCCTTAAAGGCCATTCCAAGGATGTCATAGCCCACAGCCACATTGCCGCATGAGGCAGGTGCAAAACCTTCGGAGGTCTCCATCGTATTATTTATCTCTTTTTTCATACTTGTTATCTGGCTTTGGGTTAGTCGAGCGAACGGGCAAGTCGGAGAATGTCAGCGAAGATCCCAGCCGCGGTGACCTCGGCACCCGCACCGGGTCCCCTAACAATGAGCGGCTGGTCAAAGTATCTTCGCGTTTTAAAGGATACAATATTGTCGGTCTCCTTTAAATTGGAAAAGGCATGATCCTGTGGATAGGCCTTTAGTTCAACAGATACTTTGCCAGAGCTCTTGATCGAGCCCACATAGCGAAGCGTATTTCCTTGGGCCAAAGCTTTTTCCAGACCTTTTTTCATCGTGCTGTCATAAGAAGAGAGCTTAGCAAGAAATTGAGCAGTGGAAACCTTTTCAAGATCCTTAGGCACTAAGCTCTGCACTTTTACATCGCCCAATTCCGTAGACAATCCAATCTCCCGAGCCAGTATAACCACCTTCCGGGCAATGTCCATTCCAGAGAGGTCATCCCGTGGATCGGGCTCGGTATAACCCATCTTTTGGGCATTCTTTACAATATGGGAGAACTTGGCATCTTTTTGAAAATGGTAAAAAATATAGGCTAACGTTCCCGAAAAGATCCCTTCGATCTCCAGCACCTCATCACCAGTAGCAAGCAAATCCTGCAGGGTTGTTATAACCGGAAGGCCAGCACAGACCGTTGTCTCATAAAAGTATTGGCAGGGAGACCGTAGTATTGTCTCCTGTAAGGCATGGTACTTTTTAAGCGGTGCCGAACTGGCTCGCTTATTCGGGGTTATTACATGGAGACCTTTTTTAAGATAATCACTATATTGACCACTTATGGTCTCACTGGAAGTGCAATCAACAATAACGGTGTGGGGATACTCCTCGCTGATCATGTTGTCAATAAATGTTCCATGATCGGCAGGAACCCCTTTATCAGCTAATCGTTTTTCCCATCGAGCAAGATCAATTTTTCTTTCACTGCAGAGCATTTTTTTAGAATTCGTGATTCCTCGCACCCGTAAAGAGAGATTGGCCTGCTCCTCTAATCGTTTCTCCGCTTGCTGCAATTGCTGCAGAAGGGTTTTGCCAATTAGGCCTGGCCCAATCAACCCAATGGAAAGTGTTTTGTTGGAAAGATAAAAGGCAGAGTGCACTGCTCTAAGGGCTTTTGTCACCTGAGTGGAGTCAATCACTAAAGAGACATTTCTCTCCGATGATCCCTGGGCAATAGCCTTAATGTTAACCGAGGCCTTGGCAAGAGCCTTGCAAATAGTTGCAGCAACACCACAGGTGCCAACCATATTTTCACCAACAACAGAGAGAATCGAACAGGTTGTCTCTGCAAGAATCCGACGAACAACCTTTTCCCTCAGTTCATATCGTAGCTGTTTCTTTAAAAAATCAATTGCCCCTTTTGACGATTGAGCTGGAATAGCAAAGCAGATCGAATGCTCTGAGCTTGCCTGGGAGATTAATATCACCGATATGTTTATGGAATGGAGGATCTCAAAAATTCGTGCGGCAAATCCAGGCACCCCAACCATGCCACTTCCCTCAATAGTCACAAGAGCAATAGCATCTATGTGGGTCAATCCTTTAATCGAGTACTGAGAACTGGCTTTTTTAAACACCGTGGTGCCAGGATGCGAAGGATTTGTACTATTTCTAATCCGAATGGGAATTTCTTTTTCCACAGCCGGAGCAATGGCCTTAGGATGAATCACTCCAGCACCAAAATAGGCAAGTTCCAAAAGCTCTTCATAGGTTAATTCATCCAATACAAAGGCCGACGGTACCCGCCTGGGATCGGCACTCATGATCCCATCCACGTCCTTCCAAAAGGTCACATCCTCGGCATGGCTCAATCGCGCAAATATGGATGCGGAAAAATCACTCCCATTTCTTCCCAGTGTTGTGGGCACGCGCTCCCGGGTGGAGGCGATAAACCCTGTTACCACATAGACTGAGCCGGGATTTTTCTTACAAAAGGTAGAAAAACTGTTCTCTGATTTTCTCCATAAAATGTGCACACCCTGATTGTCCTTATCAATAAAGAGGACCTCTCGGGCGTCAACATACTGGGTTTTATACTTTTTATTGAGAAGGGTTGTTAATATCTTTGCAGACCACTGCTCGCCAAATCCCAAGACCAGATCATACATTTCATCAGAATAGGAGCCTAATAGTGATACAGAGCGAAGGATTGTCTTGATACTCCCCATATCCTCTTCAATACTGGCCATAAGGCTCTTGCCTGTTTTTTTATCAAAGAGAGATCCAATAATCTCTTGATGGGTCCTATGAATTGTCTCAAACTCCCTGGTATAGGACTTTTTCTGTGCTGCTGTAGTCAGTAGTTTTAGCAGACGATTGGTAATGCCATATACTGCTGATACTATTATAATATCGCTCTTACCGGTGATGAGATCTCCCACATCCTGATACCCTTGGGCACTGGTGAAACAGGAGCCGCCAAATTTGTGAACATGACCGTTTTTCATAATCTCTTTCCGACTGTTATACATTTTATTCAATTAGATAAAAAACCTAAGTTTATCTAACAACCAATCAAGAAGCATCAAAAAATAGTTTAAATCCAGATTATGCAGTAGGAGTAGATGCAGAAGTGCAAGATTATGATTTAGTAAGACTTGAAGGTTTTGAAGGGCATATCTACAAGGTGATATGGCTGAAAAGCCTGAAAG
>JANQEN010000243.1 GCA_028278335.1 Chitinivibrionales bacterium
CGGTTTATGTCACTATTCCCGGTTACCTCCTTTCAGATAACTAGATTACACCCATGTCGGGCACACGCCTTCCCCTGCTTCGCAGGGTCGCCGTGGCTCCAGAAACAATTTCCTCCCTATGGGTAGGGTTCCCCTTCCAGTCGGTCCTCACTTTGTTTGGACTGGCCTTCCAAATACATTTAAAAACTTTTCAATTTAACTACCGAGAAAGTACCCAATTCATAGATGATCATCATTTTATTCTTATACATTGAAAAGCCTCACACCAATCCCGGCAATTGGTATATTAAACTCATAATTGAGACCAAACATTTACCCTCTGAGAAGTTATGAAAAAAAGATTGCTCTATAAACTGTTTGTGGGATTTTTACTGGTTTTTCTCTCTCTGGCAAATGCTGGGCAGGACTCAACAAAACAGAGAAAGAATATTTGGACCTTGATCTACGAGAATTTTGAGTTCATGCCCGAGTATCATATGGAGTCGGATCTTTTGGCCTTTTTCTTCCAGGGTGATCGGCCTTACTTTAAGGAACGTTATTTTTTAGAAACCAATTTAGACATCGAATTTGCCCTTGTCTCCTTTAGAGAGTTTGCCTTTTGGGTGTGGAGTTTTGAGTTTCTCACTGGAATGGGGCGGCAGTCCGATGATGTGCTATTTGACCCAGTAGACATTACCTATGGTATTGTGCCAACCTTTGAGTTTCGATTACCTAAAGTTAATGCGCAAATCGGCGTGAATCATCACTGCTTTCATGAGATCGATCGTCATGATTACCCAACGGTCTATTGGAACAAACTCTTTGCTGGTGTTGGATCAAAGAACATGCGAGTCTATGATTATTGGGCAGCGCTTAAGGAGACTGCAGGGTGGACCATGGAGAATCGCATTGCCTGGTATGCCTCTGGTGGATGGTATGTGAGAAAATTTTTCGGTATTTTGCGTGAGTCTACGATAAATGGTATCAATAGGAATCTTTTAGAGATTTCTGGAAGAGGACGTTATGCCTTTTACCGGCGCAAGAGTTGGATTGTCAATGCCTTTGGTGAAGCAACCCTAGGGTATTATAAGGAACTTGCGGGACAACCAAAGGAGCGGGGAGCCTATTGGCGAATTGATCTTGGTTTGGAAAACAATTTTCGCCGGGGTAAGCGGGGATGCATGTTCTTTGCGATCCTCACCTTTGATGATCTTCCTAAATACCAGGGACTTCCCCGGTTTAGCAAACAGGGGCTTTTACAATTGGGAGTACGTTTTTTCATATAGGACCTAAAATGAGCGATTTTATTTGGAAAATGTCACGTCATCCGCACTACTCCTGAGATTTCTTAAAATACTCACTTAATCTTCCAGGTTAAGCTGCGTTTTTAAGAAATCCATTAGCAGCACGGCTAACACAACCTTTTCTCAAAACATTCACTCAATTTAGGTCAAACAGGAATTGAGTTTGTTGTTTAAGTAAACCATCACTACACCAATTAGGTGTGACAGAGGAGTTATGAGATCGGTTATTGTTGTCCTATGTGTCCACTGTGTTCTGTATGCTGCTTTTGAAGAACCCTTTGCTCAGGGATATTCCATGATGAGCTTTGGGACAACTCTTCAGGAGAATCGGTTTTCCGGAAGACAGCCCTGGGTTCCGGCCTGTTTTGCTGGAGATTCACTTCGCTTTTGTGTGGCTTCGAGTTACTGCAATTTTTATGACCCCATGGATAATCTGATAGAGAATGATTTTCGTAAAGCAATGCTTGGGTTTGCTTGCAGAATCAAGAGGATTTGTATTAAGGGGAGTGGATCCTTTTTTAATGCGCTGAATATCTATGAAGAGATAACCGGTTTTTTCTCCTGTGGTGGAACTATTGCTAAGCACCTTCGTGCAAGTGTGGAGCTGGAGGCTGCACGGGCTGGGCTTGTTGGGAATAGGCATGAATCGGAGTATCTGCTTTTTGGTGGTGCTTCTGTTTGGGTGCCCTGGCCTTTTGCTGCAGTATCTGCACGGTGTGAAAATGTTGTGCTTAAAAATGCCAATCATCATGGCTTTGCAAAGCCCCTGCGTTTTTCAGTAGGAGTGCATACCAGACCGCACCGATTTGGATCGCAGGGGATTGTTGTCTCCTATGAACCTTTTGGAGTGGGAGGGATAAATCTCTCTGTTGGTGAGGAGCTGTTTATTCATAAAAACATTGGACTCACTGTAGCTATTGCTTCGCAACCACTCATGGTTGGCTTTGGTGTTACTGTGGGGTTTCCCCGCTATGCCATATACTCTGGCTTTGTGCATCATCCCGTATTAGGATGGTCGCAGGGTGTTGGTATGGAGTATGTTTGGCAGGAGGAATAGGTGCGATACAATATTAATTTCCATACTTCTTTTGCTACCCTCTCCCCGTGGGAGAGGGGCTGGGGGTGAGGTTGGGTGTGTTTCGTTCATGTTTGCCATCGTGGCAAACACCCAGCGAGCTGCGCCTTTGACATAATGCTCTCCAATCAAAACAGGCCTTAGAGCGGCCTTAAAATCCCTGGCTTATGAGTGCATACTTTCTTTGCACAAGCAAAGAAAGTTTGGCTGCCGTCGGGCAGTGTCCCGACGATCTTATAGGTAAATAAAATTGAAATAGTACACTCGATGATGTTATGCAATGGGAGAAAACATATCGGCACAAACTTTTAAACCCTATTATAGTATATTTTTAAGAGAAAATTGAATAGCAGGAAAACTCAATCAACAAATAGAACACTACCATGTTTCTAACCTCTCTAACATTACATAATTTTCGCAACTATGAAAATCTGACCCTTGATTTTGGTCGTGAGGGTGCTCTTTTTTATGGTGATAATGGGGCGGGAAAAACTAATGTTTTAGAGGCGATCTATTTTCTGTGTACTGGTCGCTCTCAACGGGGTGCTGCAAAAAGGGATATGATTAGAAAAGAGTCGGATCAATTCTTTTTAGAGGGGACCTTTTTTAATTCGAAGGATAATAAAGAGGTAACACTGTCTCTGGGGTTTGCCCGCAATCGTGCTTTAGCAATGAAGCGAAACAACAACAAGGTTGCCAAGCTTTCCGAGTTTTTTCTTAACAATAGCATCATCTCCTTTAGTCCGCAGGATACCTTTTTGATTTATGGCGATCCAACAGAGCGGCGTAAATATATGGATATGCTCTTAAGCTATACAGAGCCTGAGTATCTACATCATCTTATTGCCTATAAAACAGTGATGACCCAAAGAAACCGATTGCTTTCTCTTAATCCCTCTGATGAAACCTTGGGGCTCTATGAGGAAATCATGGCAGATCATGGCAAAGAGATATCTGCATGCCGGACAAAACTATTTTCCTTTATTACACCGGCCTTTTCTTCGTACTACGATCGCATCAGTGGTGAACAGGAACGGTCGGCGGTGGCCTTTAATCCATCTATTGAGGATGATGAAGAGGAGTGGAAGGGGCGCTTTTTAGCGGTGTTAGCCGCTAACCGTGATAAGGACAATGCTATTGGCTATACCACAGCAGGGTGTCATCGAGATGATTTTAAATGCTCCATAGAATCACAGAGGGGTAAATCCTTTGGATCCCAGGGGCAGTGTCGATCAATGGCTCTCTCTCTGAGACTTTGTGCACTGGATTACTTAAAAGAGCATAAACCCGGCAATATACTGATTCTGGTTGATGATGCCTTTTCGGAGTTGGATAAGGGACGAGCAGAGAATGTCTATGCGCTGCTGCAGGATAGAGGACAGCTCTTTATGACATCCCTTCTCCATCATGAGTGGACCTATAAGAACTTACAACGATTTACCGTCAACAATAACAGTGTAAGGCCCCAATGAAAAGAAGAAAACCCGATTCACTCAGGAATGTGTTGGATTCGGTATTAACGGACCAAGGCTATATTGATCAGTACTACAAGTTCGATCTTATTAAAAAATGGCCCTCTATCGTAGGCGAGAGGATCGCTGCTGTTACTGAGTGCTCAGAGTTAAAGAATGATGTGCTCTATGTGCGGGTGAGCTCCTCTGCTTGGCGACAGGAGATTTCTTTTCTTAAGGCGGAGCTTATAAAAAAGATTAAAAAAGAGACCCGATGCAAAAAGATTAAGGATATTGTTTTTTGCTAGTGTACACAGTGTTATTCGTAAAGAAAATGTACTGATAATAAAATGGTCCAATTGCCACTAAAATAGCTGGTAAAATCCCCTTGAATAGAGGCGCATTTTTATGCACTTTTCTCTATATAATAGTAGGAAATTTACGTGGAAAAATGTATTTTTAAAGAGCCTTAAATAAAAGAACAATCCTGTTCATTTTTAGGTAGCTTTTATACATTTTTTAGTTTAGTTTTTTGCAGCAAAAGTGAGATATCATATTGCCTCTATTAAATATAAAGAGCGTGACCTTTTACACAATCAATCGTCCAGTAACAGCATTGACACCATTCTCCAGCAAGCAGACTGTAAACCTGGAAATCAAACTGTAATTTACATTTAACTAGTTGCGTAACAACGGGTAAGGGATACAATGAGCCCAAAGGAATATAGTGCAGATAATATCAAAACCTTAAAAGGTCTTGATGCGGTTAGAAAAAGACCAGCCATGTACATTGGCAGTACCGGAAGTTTGGGGTTGCACCACCTGGTCTATGAAGTGGTGGATAACTCCATTGATGAAGCCTTGGCTGGTTTTTGTGATTCCATTTATGTCACCATTCACGAAAATGATTCTATAACTGTACGGGATAATGGGAGAGGTATTCCGGTAGATTTTCATAAGGATGAGGGTATGTCTGCCTTGCAGCTCGTGTTGACGACTCTTCACTCCGGAGGAAAATTTGATAACGCTACCTATAAAGTATCTGGTGGACTCCACGGCGTTGGAGTCTCCTGTGTGAATGCCCTCTCCTCCTATGTAAAAGCAGAAGTCTTTCGTGATGGCAAAATTCACATGATGGAGTTTGAAAGGGGCGTTCCCAAAGCAGACATTTCTAATCTTGGTGAAACAGATAAACGAGGTACAACAATTACCTTCCAGCCTGATCCTGAGATCTTTGAGACTACTGAATACAGCTTTGATATTCTTTCTAAGCGGCTTCGTGAGCTTGCCTTTCTCAATCAGGGTATTAAAATTAGCATCGAAGATCTTCGGGAAGAGGACAAGTCACATGAGTTTTGCTATCCCGGTGGATTGGTCTCCTTTATTTCATTTATTGATGAAAATAAAACGCCCCTTCATGAAGATCCGGTCTATTTCCAGTATGCCGGAGAAAAAATGACTTTAGAGATTGCCTTTCAATATAATGACTCCTTTCAGGAGAATATCTTCTCCTTTGCTAATAATATCAACACCATTGATGGCGGCACCCATTTGTCTGGCTTTAAAAAAGGTCTTACACGAACCATCAACTCCTATATTGTTAACAATAATCTGCTTAAAAACAATAAGGTAGAGATGAAGGGTGATGATCTTCGGGAGGGATTGACAGCCGTTATTAGTGTGAAGCTTTCCGACCCTCAATTCGAGGGGCAAACCAAAAACAAGCTGGGTAACTCCGATGTGAGTGGAATTGTTGAATCCTATGTAAACGAGCATCTGGGTAATTTTCTCGAAGAGAATCCCAGTGTTGCAAAAAAGATTGTGGACAAGTGTATCAATTCGGCTATTGCCCGAGAGGCTGCTCGTAAAGCACGTCAGCTTGCACGCAGAAAAGGGGTTATGGATGGTGGTGGTCTTCCGGGAAAACTTGCAGACTGTTCTGAGCGTGATCCCTCGAGATGTGAAATCTTTCTTGTTGAGGGAGACAGTGCCGGTGGTAGTGCTAAGATGGGTCGTGACCGGACCTTTCAAGCGATTCTACCACTAAAAGGAAAAATCCTCAATGTGGAAAAGGCTCGTATCGATAAGGTTATTTCTCATGATGAAATTCAAACGATGGTACAGGCCTTTGGCACTGGCTTTGGCAATGTCGATGAAGAGAGTTTTAATGTTGATAAATTACGCTATCATAAGATCATCATCATGACCGATGCTGATGTGGATGGGTCTCATATTCGTACGCTCCTGCTCACCTTTTTATTTAGACATATGCCAGGTCTTGTAGAAACCGGCCATGTCTATATTGCGCAACCACCTCTTTACAAGGTGAAGTCTGGCAAGGAAGAGCAGTATCTCTTCTCAGACAAAGAGAAAAATGAACAGGTTGAGGAGTGGAAAGAGCGTAAGAATGTCACCGTGCAACGCTTTAAAGGTCTCGGTGAAATGAACCCAGATCAGCTTGCTGAAACAACCATGAATCCTGATACACGGCGATTGCTTCAGGTTCGCTTGGAAGACGCGGTCGAAAGTGATCGAATCTTTACTATGCTCATGGGTGAGGAGGTCTCTCCCCGGAGAAAGTTTATTGAGGACAATGCAGAAAAAGTACGCAACCTTGACATATAATCAACAACCATGACAACACCCTTGCATATACTATTAACAAATGACGATGGCTACGCTGCTCGAGGCCTTACGAAACTCTATGAGTCGCTCAAGACAGTGCATCAGTGTGTGGTTGTGGCTCCAATGGAGCAGCAGAGCGGGTGTGGTCATGCCTTTACCTATAAGAAGCCGCTCTTTTGTCGCACCCTTACCGAGCAGGATCCTGTTCCCGGATATGCCATATCAGGAACACCCTCTGATTGTGTTAAGTTTTCCTTTGGTCACCTGTTAGATAAAAAACCTGATTTAGTAGTCTCAGGGATTAATGAAGGTAGTAACGCAGGTATTGCCGGATTTTATTCGGGGACCATCGCAGCAGCACGGGAAGCGGCCTTCTGGCGAGTTCCAGCAATAGCCTTTTCACTTTGCGAGCGTGGGAGCGCTTATCTTGAGGCTTATAAGGACGTTGCTGTTGATCTTATTGCATCACTGTATGAAAGATTCGGCACCCAAAAAAACAGTGAGAAGGTTTTTTACAATGTAAACTTTCCTCCCTGTTCTCCAGAGGAGAGTAAAGGTGTACTTGTTTGTAAACAGAGCCTTTCTTTTTATAACGACACCTATGAAAAAAGAGTCTCCGCTGACTCCAAGGAAGAGTTTTGGATACAGGGAGACCTTGAGGATCTTGAACCATCTAATGAGTATGATGCTCCTGCTTTGGAGCAGAATTATATAACAATAACCCCACTCCACTTTGACGCAACAGCCTACGATCAACTATCAGCACTCTCTGATATACAGGCACCTTTTACTAGGCGGGAGAATTTATGACAGATGGCGAATTAAAGAACTACGTATTTATAGAAGATGAAATGAAGAAGTCCTATTTGGACTACTCCATGAGCATGATTACTGCTCGAGCACTTCCTGATGTACGCGATGGACTTAAACCAGTACATCGACGGGTTCTTTTTAGCATGAGCGAACTTGGGCTTGACCATAATAAGCAGGCAAAGAAGTGTGCCCGTGTGGTTGGTGATGTAATTGGTAAGTACCATCCTCATGGTGATTCAGCTGTGTATGATGCGTTAGTTCGCATGGCTCAGGACTTTTCCTTGCGTTACTGTATGGTAAATGGCCAAGGTAACTTTGGCTCGATTGACGGCGATCCTCCTGCAGCTATGCGTTATACAGAATGCCGTATGACCCGTCTTGCTGAAGAGATGCTTGTTGACATTGACAAGGAGACAGTCAACTTTGCACCAAATTATGATGACTCCATGACAGAACCAACGGTGCTGCCAGCTAAAATTCCTTTTCTTTTGGTAAATGGTGCAACTGGTATAGCTGTTGGTATGGCCACCAATATGGCCCCCCATAATTTAGGTGAAGTTGTTGATGCGGTCTGTGCTGTTGTTGACAATCCAGAAATCGAGGCCAGTGACCTGTTTAAAATCGTGCCTGGTCCTGACTTTCCCACCGGTGGAATCATTTACGGCCGGAACGGCATATGGGAAGCCTACAAAACTGGCCGGGGTAAGGTGATAATTCGGGCTCGTTCCACCGTGGAAAGCCTCAGCGGTGATCGTGAGCAGATTGTCTTTACCGAAATACCCTACATGGTGAACAAATCTAATTTGCTGGAAAAAATGGCCCTTTTAGTTCGCCAGAAGACCATTGATGGGATCTCCTTTATTCGTGATGAGTCGGATCGCTCAGGTATGCGTATTGTGGTGGGTGTTAAAAAGGATGCCTTCCCCGATGTTATTCTCAATCAGCTTTACAAATTTACATCCCTTCAATCGACCTTTGGCATTAATAACCTTGCTTTGGTTAAAATGAGGCCAAAGTTACTCACTCTCAAAGATATTTTATCTCAGTTCATTGAACACCGCCATGAAGTAATTGTTAGAAGAACTCAATACGAATTGAAAAAGGCTCAGGAGAGAGCTCATATTTTAGAAGGGCTCAGGATTGCACTTGATAATATTGATGAAATTATCAATTTGATTAAAAGTTCATCCTCTCCAGAAGTTGCAAAGAGCAATCTGATGGAGCGTTTTGGTCTCTCTGAGGTCCAGGCAAAGGCGATTCTTGACATGCGCCTCCAGCGCTTGACCGGTTTAGAGCGTGAAAAGATTGAGAAAGAGTATGAAGAACTTTTAGCGCTTATTGAGAGGCTGCAACATATCCTTCAAGATAAAGCTACACGCTTGACCATTCTTAAAGAGGAATTATTGGAAATTAAAAAACGCTATGCAGATCCTCGCAAAACAGAGATTGTCGATGCAACCGGAGATGTCGGGATTGAGGATATGATTGCCGATGAGGATATGATCATCACCATGACCCACGAAGGGTATATAAAGCGATGTCCTGTTGGGGTATATCGGGCTCAGGGACGCGGTGGTCGTGGAGTAAAGGGAATGGATTCTCGGGACAATGACTTTGTCGAGTCGATCTTTGTTGCATCGGCTCACTCCTACATTCTCTTTTTTACCAATACTGGCCGCTGTTACTGGCTTAAGGTCTATGTCATTCCCGAAGCAGGGCGATACTCTCGAGGACGGTCGATTGTTAATCTCCTGAATCTTAAACCCGATGAAGAGGTAGCCTCCTTTGTACCAGTTAAGGAGTTTGATGAAACACATTTTATTGTAGCTATAACTGAACGGGGAATAATCAACAAGCAACCCCTCAAGGCCTATTCAAACATTCGACGCGACGGCATCAACGCGATTAATCTTAATGAGGGTGATCGTTTGATTCATTGTAAGTTGACCAATGGAAATAATGATATAATGATTGGGACACAACAGGGACAAGCTGTCAGATTTCATGAGAGTGCAATTCGTGAGTTAGGAAGAAATACGCGTGGAGTGCGCGGTATAACACTACGGGATGAGGATTCGGTAATTGGTTTGATTATCGCGAACGAGAATGATTATATCCTCTCCGTGACTGAAAAGGGGTACGGAAAACAGACTGCCATTGCAGAGTATCGTCGGACCAATCGTGGTGGTGTTGGAATTATAAACATTAAAATAACTGAGCGTAATGGCAAAGTTGTGGCAATAAAAAATCTACGTCAGGATAAGGATATTGTCATTATAACTCGTAACGGTATTATTATACGCAGCGATGGGTCAAGTATCTCAACGATTGGCCGCAATACCCAAGGTGTTCGATTGATAAACCTTGTTGAAGGTGATTCAGTTATTGATGTCGCGCTCTGCGATAAAGAGGCAGAGGATCAAGAGCCTCAAGAGCTTGATCCAGCTGAAGAGCAATCTGAATAGTTAGTTGAAACCCACTAAAGGCTATTAATTGTCGCTGCAATGAGCAGCGTTGATGAGGTTATAGCCATGAGATCTTTGGTTGTGGAAAGAATCATTTGAAACCGTTTGTTGGTTGCAGGGATTCTAATTGGTACAACCACAGCATCACCAGATTCCAAGTTGTAACGAGATAAGCGGACCATCTTTTTTGTACGAACACTCCCATTCGCTTTAATCACGTACACATTTTTTTCGTTGGCAGTTTCCTTAAAACCTCCGGCAAGTTGGACATAATAGTCAACACTATTTTGGTTGTGTTCTAAAACAAAGGTAGAGGGATTAAACACCTCACCTATAACCGAAACGGTGTTATGGTTTTTCGGTACATACAGTACATCGCCATCTTCAATTTGTAAGTTTTTGTAGTTTTCTGGCTTTTCAAAATCTATGACAACTCGTCCTACTGGTTCCATCTCTTTTAATGTCTCAAGTAATTTTTTCTGTTGATCTAAAAGTGCTAATGCTTCTGCGCTGCTACCTCCCTGTGAGCTTGCCTCTGCTGTTAAGGTAACCATGTCCATTTCTAATTGCTTGATATAATCTTCATTACGCTTTTTTTCAAGCTCCTTGACTGTTTCGCGAGTAAGGATTGCCGCAGATAGATAAGCACCAGGTTTAAATCCACCGGCACGAACAATGAGATCTCCCAACGTCTCGTTTTCTAAAATGATGTATTCACCAGGGAAGTTGAATTCTCCAATAAGACTAATGGTCCTCTGCTCTTCCCACCCCTTTTTCCTGCGAATATAGACATAGTCGGATTTTTTTAGCAAATGATTATGGTCTGGATTGTTAAGCATTGCCTGTTCAATATTAAAATCTACCTTAATGGTCTTAACACTGTCATGGGATAGCTCCCGTTTATATAATTCACCGCGGTCTGTGCTAGCATCGTCTTTTAAGCCCCCGGCCTCTAAAACAAGGTCTTTAATGCTCATATTCTCGAGTAATTTATAGACACCGGGTTTGGTAATTGATCCGCCAATGGATACAGTTCGATCCGGTTGAAAATAGTCCTGGTTATAAATAACAATATTATCCAGAGGTTTAAGCGCGAGGTTTTCCAAAGAGTTTGGATTTTTTAATACTTCGCCCAAGTCAAAGGAGACGATACGTTCTGCATAGGTTGGGGCTTCCTTCCTACGAATAATTGCGTAATTAAAGTAAGTTTCTGGAAGTAGTTGCTCATGACTATTCAGAACATCGGTGATTTTCATGTTCTCTTTGAATTCATAGATTCCCGGGCGGAGAACATTTCCCGAAAGGGTGACAGCATTATGATCAAGCTTTACAACAGGAAATATCTTGACTATGTCGCCGTCTAAAATCTCAATTGAAGGAAGCTCCTTTTCAGAGGAAACCTCAATATCCAAAACGTTTTGTTGGTCATTCTTTTGAAACCGTTCAATCTGAATTCTGTTTACCCAAGCGGCCGGGGTTAATCCGCCGGCTAGCGAAATAAGATCCGATAATTTTGTCTTACCCTTGAGTTCGTAGAGTGCACTTCTACGAACATTGCCTCCGATAACAGCCATATTTTTTACTACTGGGATAAAAATCACATCACCTGATTGAAGTCGTACATTACCAAAGTTATTTCCCTTAAGTAAAAAGTCATAAAAATCAAAACGCTTTATGGTTTTTCCATTGCGTTTTAATGTAACATTACGCATAGATCCGCGCTTTGAAAAACCCTGGGCATGGAAAATGGCATTGGTAACGTTTGTCAAGGCGCTGACTGTGTATTGACCAGGAACATTGACCTCACCAACAATAAAAATTCGCATACTACTAAGATCACCCATGCTTACGGTTGCTTGCACTCCTTCAATACTCTCAATCCGTTTGGTGATATTTTTTTTCATGCTTGAAAAGGGTTGTCCTGCCACAGAAATAGGGCCTATACGGGGTATAGTAATGCGTCCGTTTCGGTCAACGGTTAAGCTATGCTCTTCATTTATTCGTCCCCACATAAGTACTTTTATTTCATCACCAGAGGAGATTGAATAATCAGCAGGTATGGCAATCTGCTCATCTGGAATAAATTTGGGTGATCTCTTCTTTAAGAAAACTGAATGGCCAAAAATTTCTAGATCGGAAAGTATGGAATCGGGATTTATTATGTTATCATCGATAATGTTTTGATATACAAAGAGCTGGTCTTGTTCTGCCTTTTCTTCTTGATCTATCATGGTTGAGTCAATGTTCGTTGAATCATCCTGCTCTACAAGTGAATGCTCATCCTTTTCCTCCTTGAGACCAGCAAGAAGTCGGGACTTCATTTTTTCATCGCTGCCTTCATACTCACTCTGTAACTTCTTAAGCTTATTGATATCTATATTTTGAGAGACGGGATGTTGCACAATGCACAGGATAGCAAGAAGTATAAAAAAGCAGAGCGTGCGATTATTAATCATGTTAAGATCCTTACGGTAAAATTTCTCTTTATTTATAGGTAAAATAATTAATTTCTTTGAATGATAAAATTATGCTATTGATTTCCATTCCTTTGGCTTTACTGTTGAGTCACCACCTTTGATAAGGGACCCACGATCAAGAACCAATCTTCGATAATGATATTGTTCAATAAGATTTTGATCATGGGTTGCCATAATTACGGTAGTTCCCCAACTGTTTATCTCTTTAAGTAAATTAAATATTTCATGAGAGATGTCAACGTCAAGATTTCCCGTGGGCTCATCAGCAAGCAACACCAAGGGATCATTTACCATTGCTCTGGCAATGCAGATCCTCTGTTGCTCCCCTCCGGAGAGTTGACTTGGAATATGAGAACATTTGTGGGAGAGCCCTGTTTTGGCAAGTACTTCAAACACCTTGCGCTTTATAATGCGTTCAGATGCTCCTGTTGCTCGTATTGCAAAGGCGATATTTTCAAAAACATTTCTATCATTTAATAATCGAAAATCCTGAAACACAATACCCAGTTTTCTCCGAAGCATTGGAATGGTGCGGCGAATAAAGGGTAGGTCCGATCGCTTGGGATTCTTTGATTCATGGCCACACACGAAAACTTGGCCTGTGGTGGGAAACTCTTCCATGTAAATATGTTTAAGAAGGGTGGTTTTGCCAGCACCACTTGCTCCAGTTAAAAAAACAAATTCGGCTTTGTCAACAAAGAGATTGATGTCCTTAAGAACAGGGTAATGATCATCATACTGCTTATATACGTGGGAGAATTCAATCATGAGGCAACCTTTTGTAAAAAGAAATGCACCCGTTCTGATTGATCTGTTCCTGGTTCAAAGGAAAAGTTGTCCCAAATTCCACCTATAGAGAAAAGGTCCTTGGGGATGGCACTGACAATCTCTTGTAAGGAGAAAATTCTTTGTATATGATTTTCATACTCTTTGACAAAACGTGACTGTAATTCTGGGCTGGTCTTTTTCTCTGCATATATGATAAAATCGTTATGTTGCGCCTTAGTCTCTTGATTATAGTAGCTATGTCGTGTGTAGGAGGCATTCCCATAGTCTTCAGAGTCAAGAATGTCTAAGAAATTATGGATGGAATTATTTTCGGTGGTAATATCAAAAAGGAGAGCGCCTCCCCGGTTGAGAATAGGAAACACTTCATAAAAGAACTGTTTAAACTGATCCAAGGAAGAGAAGTAGTTGATACCATCATAGAGAAAAATGGCAAGATCAAAATGTGACTTTATTGGTAAATAGCAGGAGTCCGCACAGATAAAATGATGTCCCTTTTTTCCCGCTTCTTTACACATGGCAAAAGAGATGTCTGAGCCCTGATAGATAAATCCATCGTCACGAAGTAGGTTGCCCAGCGTGCCAGTACCGCCACCAATTTCAAATATGGAACAGGAGGAGGTGAAATGACGTGAGGCTATATTTTTAATTAATTGATGCCATCGATCATATCTAACATGGGACATGATCTTATCGTATAATGGGGCGAGCGCAGTATAGGTCACCGTAATGCTATAACCTTATGTCGATAAAGGTTTCTTTCTGCCACTTACTGACCAATTCACGGAGTTTCTTCTGAGAATTAATACGTTGAGCAATCTGGGCAATATTATTCCAGTCATCGGCAAGTGTGAGCTTTCTATTTTCTTGTATATCGTGGATTCGAAACAACGTAAGTATATTACCATTTCGCAAGGGAGAGGAGAGATTTCCTACAACCAATGTGTCAAAGGAACCTTTTACTTTAGGATCTAACTCGGACATGGTCATCCATTTGGTTACTCCCTTTTGGGCTTTTGACACTTCGTCGGTGCTATAAAGTGTAACAGCCTTTGAAAACTCATCAACTGTTCTGCTGTTAATTTTTATTGAGTCAAGTTTTGCCACGGCGTCTTTAACCGACTCCTCTGAGGGTGAGGTGTTGACAAAAATCTGCTGTACATTCACCGCTTGATCTTTTCGACCCAAAATAGTAACAATATGAAACCCCAATCTCGTTTCAAAGGGTGCGCTGGTTTCTCCTGGCTTCAAAGAGAAAATTTTCTCTTCAAAAGTGAGTTCACTTAAAGAGCCTTTGGAAACAAATCCTAAAACGCCACCTTGCGAAGCGTTGGGTCCATCGGAGTGTAGTTTTGCCAGTTCAGAAAAATCTTCGCCATTATCAAGCATCTCTTTTATTGAGATTATTTTTGAGTAAGCCTTCTCTCTTACCTCTTTGGAGGCAGAAAGGTTTACCTCAATTTTTGACAAAAGAATACTTTCTCCAAGGGCTGGTAAACTATCCTTGTATTCATTAAAAAAAGCTTCCACATCACTGCGATTTACTGAGGCTGTGGCGACGTAGAGTTGTTGTACCTTCTGCTTAAGAAATTCCTGCCGAATTTGAGATCCAATTTCGCGTTTGAACTTTGTTAGGGTTATACCCTGTTCCTTGGCAATAAGTTTTTCAAGCTCCTCCATGGAGATCATGTGTTGGCTAAGAATCCCCTGAATTCGTCGCCCCACTTCACGATCTATTTCATCCTGAGAAACGGTGATGTTAGTGTCTTTTTCTGCATTGACTAACAGCACTTTTCCTTCAACCAACTCGCTCAACAGATCTCGTCGCATGATGTCTGTTTCCATGGCGTCTGGCTTAAGGCCCATCTGATTGATTTTGACAAATAGGTAGGCGTCCAGTTCTGAAGAAAGAATTACCGAATCGCCCACAACAGCAACTATGCCATCAACCTTTTCTGCTGCTGTAAGAAATCCAAGAGATAATAGTGTAATAAAAAGAATTAAATACGATTTCATTATTGTACGCCTGTTCCGGTTGAGTCGTTTCCTGTTGAAGTTGAGTCAGTTTTTTTTACAGTTGTTATTAAATTAAAGTGAATCTCATAATCGGTTTTTTGTCTAAGGTCTGCAAGCATATTTTCTACACTCTGTTTTTGCGCAAGGGTAGAAAGAATGCTGACAATCTCTTCTCGAACCTCCTCTAAAAGAGATATGTCACCGGCATTTTTCTTGTCTAAAATCCTAAAAATGTGAACACCATCCTCCATGGTAACTGGGCTTGTTGTTCCACCTATACGAATACGAAAGAGAAGATCAGATATTTCCTCGGGAAGACTATTTACTGGAACATAAGGTACATCTTTTTCCTCTTTGATCGGTACAATGGAGTATTGGGAAGCAAGATTGGAGAAATTGTTGGGCGTAACAGTATTTCTTACTTGCCAGCCAGTTTTGAGGTCGGTAACAACAATCTCCTGATATTTTACAACGTTTGATTCTCGAATAAAAGTTCCCTTATGCTGCTCATAATAATTTACAATGTCTTCCTCTGTTATTGCCTTTTCTGATGATTTTACAGAGTTTCGGCTTATCATCTCTGCTCCTAAAAGGTCTTTTTTTATCCGCTCTAGGCGGTCGCGAATTTCCTGCTCCTTGTGAATCTTTTGGTGAAGAGCTGCCTGATAGAGAAGCTCAGTATCAATCCATTGTTTTACAAAATTAACTCTCTGTTTGTTGGTGATTTTATCACTATACTCGGGTGGAATACTCTCATTGAGATCGTCAATGGTCAGAACTGCCTTGCCCACACGGGCAACAATAGCACTTTTGGGTTGAGAAAACCAATCACAGGAGGAAATAAAAATCCCCAATACTACTAAAATTATTCCCAAGTTTTTCAATAGAGCCTTTTTTTCTTTCATTTTGACATACCTTTAAAATCGATAAAATATTAAGTTTAAAATACATTATAATATTGAAAAAATCCATCAGCTAAAGAGAGCTAATTTCACATTCCCGTTCAAATCAATTTTGTATGTTTAGAAAGATTGATTAAATTAATGTGTGATTTTAGGGATGTGTGTGTCATTATTAAAAATGTTTCTATTCAGAATCCTTTCTAAAGCAAAATCGCAGAATTAATCTGAGCTGCTGGTCTGTCTAAATAGATCACGTATTTCAACCATTTTTTCTGCGGCAGTTCCCAATCCGAGCAATGTTTTTAGTATGATGGGATCACCATAAACAACCTCGAATGAGCGCTTCGTTTTGGAAAAGAGCTTCTTGATTTCTCCATCAAAAGAGTCTTGTGTGCCATGAAAGGAGAGGCAGAGCCAATTATCACCATTGATATGCATGTGGGAAAGCCCAATTTTCTGACCCATTATTTTGATTAACATGAGCATCATCAATGATTCTGCAGGTTCCGGTAGCGGGCCAAAACGATCAATAAGCCGCTTTTTAAGCTCCTCGATATCAGAGGGTTCCTTGCAAGCAGAGCACTCTTGATAGAGAGATATCCGGGTAGCACTATCTGCTATATAATCTGCCGGGAGATAGGCTGATATGGGAATATCAATCTTGATTTCCTTAACAGCCTCTTCGCGCTCAGTACCCATCACCACATCGATCTCCTCTTTTAGGAGCTTGCAGTAAAGTTCAAATCCCACTGCTGCAATGAATCCGTGTTGATTGGTGCCTAGGATGTTACCGGCACCACGTATTTCTAGGTCTCGCATGGCAATCTGGAAACCCGAGCCAAGCTCAGTATATTGTTCTAAGGTACGAAGTCTTTTGAGTGAAAGTTCACGAATTTGCTTAAAGGCGGGTGTAAGAAAATAGGCAAAGGCCTGCTCAGATGAGCGTCCTACTCTTCCTCGTAATTGGTACAATTGGGAGAGGCCAAAGGTGTCGGCTCGGTTAACAATAATGGTGTTAACATTGGATATGTCCAAACCATTTTCAATGATGGTCGTTGAAAGGAGCACATCATATTTACCAGCAATGAATTCCCGCATGATGAGTTCGAGGTCGCGCTCACCCATTTGACCATGGGCCATGATAACGCGGGCCTGCGGCACTGCTCGCTCAACAGAATCCATAAGCAAGGTGAGATCTTTAATTCGGTTGTGCACAATAAAAACCTGACCACCTCGCTCAAGCTCATTTTCGACCGCTGTTTTTACTACCTCCTCATGATATTCATACACATGGGTCTCTATTGGTAGGCGATTGCGGGGTGGTGTACTGATAATCGAAAGGTCACGAATCCCAACCAGTGACATATGCATAGTACGAGGGATTGGTGTTGCGGTCATGGAGAGCACATCAACTTTATAACGATATTCTTTAAGGCGTTCTTTGCTTTTAACACCAAAACGTTGTTCCTCATCAACGATAAGAAGGCCCAGGTTTTTAAAGGTGATATCCTTTGATAAAATCCTATGGGTTCCTATGAGAATATCAATTGATCCAGCACTGACCTTGTTTATTATTTCTTTTTGATCCTTGGGACGAACAAACCGGCTAAGCACGCCGATTGAAACGGGGAAGTTGGCCATTCTTTCCCGAAAGGTGGCATAGTGTTGTGCTGCAAGAATGGTTGTTGGAGCGAGCAAGGCTACTTGATATCCACCCATCACCGCCTTAAAGGCTGCTCGCATGGCAACCTCTGTTTTGCCAAAACCTACATCACCACAAACCAACCGGTCCATTGGTTTGTCCGATTCCATGTCTTTTTTTACCTCTTTCATTGCTGAAAGCTGATCAGGAGTTTCATTGAAAATAAAGGCATCCTCAAACTCTTGTTGCCAGGTAGTATCCTTAGGAAACTGCAAGCCAGGAAGGTAGGTCCGCTTTGCATAAAGGGCAATCAAATTTTTTGCCATCTCCCGAATAGATTGGCGAGTCCGGGCCTTCTGTTTTTCCCAACGATTTGTGCCAAGCTTCGATAAGGTTGGTGCACCATCATCCTTACCGATATACTTTTGGACCTTGTGGAAGTCTTCAACAGGAACGTAAAGACGGGATCGATCCTGATATTCCAAGACCATACAGTCTTGGTAAATGTTTTCTGTTTTTATGCGCTCAATTCTTTTAAATTGGGCTATACCATGATCAATATGTACCACGTGATCATCAGGATTTAATGAATCAAAACCCCCAAGAGGCATGCCCTTTTTAAATTTTCGCTGCTTGACCGAGGGCACGGTTCTGCTAAAGAGTTGATTTTCTGAATAAAGTGCAATTTTTTGCTCAGGATCAATAAATCCTTTTTCTATGTATCCTAATGCCAGGCTGATTGTTGGAAACTCATTTTCCAGAAGTTCTAACAGTCTTTCGGCATGACCGATATTTCCGCAGAGAAGAGTAATGGAATAGCCCTCTTTTTCGAGCTCTACTAAATTTTTCTTAAAAAGACTCATGCTGCTGTTAAAAAGTGGCTGATCTTTTAGGTGAAATTGGATCGGTGGTTCGACTTCATTTTGTAAAGAGGTGTTGATAAACAGTCGTGAATAGGTTAAAAGATCTTCAGAAATTTCTGCAATAGGATTGAGTAGTTTATCTGGGGGCGATACAAAGGGAGCGTAGATTTCAGGTACACGGTTGAGATGGGTTTCATAATTGTGATAGGCTTCTTTAAGCCGTTGCTCAACAGGAAGCATATCATCCCAAATTATCATACATTGCGATGGAAGATAATCTAAAATTGATGCTTTAGGTCTGGAAAACCAGTGAAGGAACCACTCAATACCATCACAATCACCCTGAACCTTCCACCGATGCTTGAGCTTATCAAAATCCATCTCATTGAGATCATTTTCAACACAATGTGCTTCCATTGTCTCCAAAGCCTGATCAATATCCCGTTCATTTAAACAGAACTCACTCATGGGAAAAATATCAACCGAGGTAAGCGGTTTTCGTGAGACCTGTTTAAACACATCGAACTCACGGATTGATTCGATTGTATCACCCCAAAATTCAAGTCGTACTGGATTTTCTGCTAAAAAGGGATAGATATCGCATATTCCCCCTCTAATGGCAAAGGTCCCAATATCTTGAACCAGAGTTTCTCGCGTAAAACCATTTTCTATTAACCATGAGGAGAGCTCATCTAAGGTGATAGTATCGTTGATTGAAAGACGGATTGTCTTATTAAAAAGATCTTTTGGTGGTTGAATTTTTTCAAGTAGCGTTGCTGCAGGTGTTAAAAATAGATTCTTTTTTCCACTTAATAGCTGATTGAGAGCTCGGTATCTAGTCTCGACAGTGGGGCCAAAGGGCGATTTCATGGTATAGGGGATTGCGTCGCGGGAAGGGAAAAGAGAGACCACGTCATCGCCAAGAAAGGAGGAGCATTCGCGCTGCAATGATTGGGCGGTTTTGCTGTTAGCCACAAAGACAAAGATTGAGTGGTTGGTGCGGGAAAAAAGGTCACAAATTAAAAGGGCGTCTGAACTACCAGTCAAACCCTGCATTCGAATTGTGTCGTGCTGTGCAAAGAGAGATGACGGTTCATGGGAAAATAGAGCATTGAGATTTTCAAGGGAATAGCTCTCTATTTTCATATGGAATTCACGCTTTGTAGTTGAAATTGGTCATAGAATCGTTGGGGAATTTGAAGGAAGAAAACTGAGCCAGGAGGGAATCGAACCCGCGACCCACGGCTTAAAAGGCCGTTGCTCTACCAACTGAGCTACTGGCTCGTCAATTTCAACTCAAATAACAGGCACCTAAAATAAATAAAGGGAATTAGGAGGTCAACTTTGTTTGAAAATACTATAAATAGTTTTGCAGCCAACCACAATAGAAAGTGAATTTTTGGAAGTTATCTTAAATTATTCCCAATTCTTCACATATTTGGCAAGACCACCATTGGCAGTTTTAACCCCATTTTGATCTATAGTGGCAGTATGCCCACTTCTGGCTTTTCCAAAAGATTTTTTTACTGAAGCTGTTGCCACAAAGGTGCTGTCCGAAGCTTCTATTGAATATTCAAACCATTTGCTTCCCTCTGGTGACTCAATGTCCAGCTCCTCAAAATCACTACTGTAGGAGCCAGTTTCACCTTCGTATATCTTTTCTGCCTGGTAGAGGCTCATCAGTACCGTGGGAAACTCCGATGCCTTTGCCTTATGAGGTGTATCTTTGATGGTCACATAAATTGATGTTGAAAGGATGCCAATAATAACAATTACGATCATCAACTCAACAAGGGAGACACCTCTGTTGTTGTATCTTTTCATGGTACAAATCCTTGATTTATAGTATATATGGTTGTTTTATCTAAAAAATGGTTACCGACACTGTTAACAACCACTCATTTCTTCAGTCACCTTTTGTTAGGCAGATTGACGAATGATAAATTTTGTAAACAGCTCCTTATGATTTATGCCCGGTGCCTGCCCCTCGATTTTATCAATAAGAATATCAATAGCATGATCACCCATTTCAAGCTTTGGTTGCCTAACCGTTGTTAGTGTCGGTTCGATTACCTCTGCTGCAGGAAGGTCATCAAAACCAACGACCGCAAGATCTTCAGGAAGATTAATACCATTACGTTTTGCCTTTTTAATGATACCAATGGCGACCATATCTCCGGCAGGAACAAAAATGGCAGTGGGCTTTGCCGGAGACTGCATGATTTTATTAAATACCGTAACCCCTTCGGCCATAGTATTATTTACTACGTCGAATATAAGTTCATCGGTATATTCAATGCCTCGATTGTTGAGTGCGGTTATGTATCCTTCCAAGCGCTCATCCATAGGAAGATTTTTCTTATGGCAAACCACACAGGCAATGCGGGTGTGGCCCTTATCGACAAGGTAGTCGGTTGCTTCCTGAGCACCCTGGCGGTTGTTCACATAAACCGAGTCCAATATATCACACTTGCGGGCCACGATAACACAGGGTACGCTCTCATCCTTGAATACCTGCAACTCCTTCTCAGAGCAGACAGGATCAATAAGAATCGCCCCATCAATGCGACGCTCTCGGGCAAGTCGCTGGAACAGTTGTGTTTCAGTCTCTTTCTGGCCTACAGTGTCAAAGAGCTGAACCGTGTAGTCGATATCCTTGTTGGTGCTTTTTATCCCCTGCAGGATACGCACCACATAGGAGGATGCGAGATTGGGCACAATGACACCAAGGGCATTTGATTTTTTTGTGGCAAGGCCTCGAGCTATAACATTGGGGTAATAGTTTAGCTCTTTGGCTATCTTCATAACCTTGTCCCGTGTATCCTGGGAAATATTAGGCTTACCATTTATGACCATGGACACCGTGGCAGAAGTAACATTTGCCCGTTTTGCAATATCTTTTAGGGTGACTGGCATAGATAAATCCTTTAAAGAAGTTTTGATGTGTGTTCTACTACTCCAAAATAAATATACATTCCGAAAAAAGAGATGGCTTTTTTTGTTAAAATTTAAAGCATTTTACCCTATTGAGGCAAGGATAAAATGATTTTGGGAACATTTTTTTATTGGGTAAAATTGTATGAGGAGAAACAAATGAATTTATCGAAAAACTATGTTAAAAGGAGATATTTAAAGAGACTCCTAACGATTTATCAGAAACATCTACCCCGGGTTTTAAACGGATTTTTTCTCGGTAATCGTGCAAGTGGGCGTCAACTGTAGCATCAAACATACCATAAAACCAAAAAATGATCATATACCAAAGGTAACTGTTTCTTTTTGAAAAGGCGTTATCGTACTCACTGCTCCAGAAACTTTCATAGGATTCGCGGGTGGCTTTGGGAATAGACAGTGTGTTTTTAACCTGGTTTCTTTTTTTTATACATTCATTCATAAGACGATGATTATTAAAGGCCATATATCCTAACATAGATTGAAAGGTAAACACCAACCCAGCCTTGGAAAAGGAGCCATTGTAGATTTGTCCCAATCCCAAAAAGGGTATCGCAGAAAGAGATAGGGCTAGTTTTGGATCTCTTGGTTCATCATCATGAAAGTGGTTGCTGCTACTGAGCGCATCAGCGATGTTCCAGAGATAGACCCCAGCTGACCAGCCAATACAGTGATGAATAATATAGAGGTCTCTCTGTTTTCGATACTCTGCAAGATCAAGATCCATTTTAGCAGAGACCAGCTTGGTAAAGTGTCGTTCAAAGGTTTCTGGGGATAGATAGGTTTGGAGAGAGTCTCGGTAGAGGTTCATCGTATCGGAAAAACGAGAAACATTGACCTTTGAAAAGTTGTTGTAGTTGTAGACTCGGTTGGCAATAACCAAACCCCACACAACCTCCGATGTCGTATACAGAAGACCACGAAAGCCCTTTTTACAATAAAATTGACCGGCTCCAGGTAATAGCGCCGACAAACCCATTGACATAATGGGATTTGTTTTTTGTATATCCTTTAGCGGTGTGTCTGTAAAGAGAGTGTCTGAGGGAGAGATGAGGTTGGGTTTTTCATAGGTGACAGATGATGTAGAGCTATCAAAAGACTGTCCATGCGAGAGAGAATCTACTGAGGTCGTATCTGCCATTATTGAAATAGCACAGATGCTGCAAATTAAGGAACGTAAAGCGATTTTCATGGCAGAGTCAAACAATAGTGAAACCAACTACACTTCATTGATATGCAGAGGCTTATATCCTTTATACTTTCTATCTAGATAGTTGAGGATGATCACTTCTGTGGCAACTTCCCGTTTTACATTGATGATCATGCGGTCGGAGTAGACCCGAGATATATGCAGTCCCCGCCCATCTTCGTCTAAAAGACCCTCCTCATGGATGTGACGGTCAAATTTACTTAAAACCTGATCTTTTGTAAGTAATCCGCTGGTGTCGAGCACTGATAAACCATATTTTTCTGAGTCTCTCCCCAGGCAAACCTCGACCTTTTCCGAATCCTCCAAAATGACATCGGAGTGTTTACGATACTTCCGTTTTCCTCCTTCATCAACAGGCGCATGGTATACCGCATTGGTAATAAGCTCTTCAATAAGAATGTTCACATAGGGGCTAACAGTGGTAAAGAGCGAAAGTTGTTTAACAATTTCCTCTTCTACGATATCTATCTGATTGGAGTTGGTTATGTCATAAGCAGAAACTAAGGAGTAATCCTCCAATAAATATTTATCCAAGCCAAAAATCTCTTCGGTAATGAGGTTCTTCACCATGGTACTAAATTCATTGAAATTGAAAGGAACCGACTTGGTAAGAATGTTTGAGATGTCATAGGTCTTTGCCAAGCGCACATAATCGTTAATATTGTAAGAGGTCATTAAAACAGTCTTTGTGGCGGGATACTTTTTCTTGATATGGGTAAGCAACTCGTATCCCTTCATACCGGGCATGTTTATATCTGAGATGACCAAGTTAACCACTGCATTATCACAGAGGTCTAAAGCCTTTTCCGCACTATTTGCAGTGAGAACCGTATATTCCTCTACCAATTTTGCTTTAAGCATTTCTAAAATGACCGGTTCATCATCTACTACAAGAACTGTTCCAATTTTTTGTTCCAATTTATCTTCCCGGAGTTGCGTTTTAAGGGATTGCTACTAGTATTCTGGAATGTGGAAAAACAGAATTACTTAGAAGCTCCCAATAAGTATTTGTTATGATAAAATATACATTAGTATGATCTTTTTGGGGAAATGGAGAAGTGTAGAGAAGTGGTTAGGCAAGAATATTAAGCGAATCGTTGGGTGAGCTATTTTTATTTGGGATTCGAATGCCCTCTTTTGAGTATCCCTTGGTTTTTTCGGAGTCACTCCCTAAAGCTTTTTCAGATGACTCCTCTGTGGACTCTTGCATAGCCTCTTTCTGTTCTTTTACCATCTCCTGACGGGCCTTGTTCTCCTTTTGAGCAGCCTGAGCTGCAACAGATCTGTCTTGAGAAGAGGGTTTTGCTGGAGCTAAAGCCGCACTGCGAACGACTCTCATTTTCTGGATCGTCGCCTCTGGATCGCCGCTAACCGATGAGGTGTCAATAGAGACCTCGCCTCCCACTGCGTAGCGTTTTCCATCGGGACCAGTTTGATACTCAAAGGAGGCGCCGCCTCTAACATACTGTCCACCGGCTGCAATATGAGCCATTTCATGGGCTCGGACCTCTTGGTCACGACTTTTAAGTTCTTGAACTTCCTGTTGTTCCTCTTTTGAAAGCTTTTGAGAGGATGTTGACTCCTTTGATGAAGCACTCTCATCAGCACTTCCGCAGTGACTACAATGGGCCGGAGGATTGTAATCGTAACCGGTTGATGCTGATACAGAAGTAATATCCATAGCCTTCTTGTCTTCTTCCATGAAGTATACAGCTTCCCCTATTCGTTTAATCGGACTAAAGTAGGTTTCACTTGAGTACTTTTTTCATATTTTTCATTGCTCCTGACAAATTATTATTTTTAACCCAGATTATGCAGTAGGAGTAGATGCAGAAGTGCAAGATTATGATTTAGTAAGACGTGAAGGTTTTGAAGGGCATATCTACAAGGTGATATGGCCGAAAAGCCTGAATGTCTTAATGGGCATAAGGTTGTGCTTCTGCGCTGCTTCCTATTGCATGATCTGGGTTTAATCCCTATTACTCTGATAATTATTGATACTGTTTTACATACTATAACATCAGGAGAAATCTGTATGACCAGTACGGAAAAAACACAATCCCAAGAGTATGAGTTTCAAACCGAAGCAAAGCAGATGCTGCATTTGGTTATTCACTCACTCTATACCCACAAGGAAATATTTTTACGCGAGTTGATTTCCAACGCCTCTGACGCTTTAGATAAAGTTCGTTTCGAGTCGCTCACCAACCCAGATATTCTTGATAAGAATGCTGAGCTTAAAATTAACCTTAAGCTTGACAAAACAGCCAAAACCATAACCATTAGCGACAATGGTATTGGTATGACCAAGGATGAGGTTGTCCAGAATATCGGAACAATAGCACGGAGTGGCTCAAAGGCCTTTTTAGAAAAGCTCACCGGTGATCAAAAGGCTGACTCAAATCTGATCGGTCAATTTGGTGTTGGCTTCTATTCGGTGTTTATGGTAGCCCAAAGTGTTAAGCTTGTCACCAAACGAGCAGGCTCTGATGAGCCGGCCATTGCCTGGGAGTCAAAGGGTGAGATGAGCTACTCCTTGGAAGAGGTGGACAAAAAAGAGCACGGCACCGACATCACCATATATCTAAAAGAAGATGAAAGCTCTTTTGCCGAGGATTGGCAGGCGAAGTCGTTGGTTAAAAAGTATTCCGACTTTATTGCCTTTCCAATTTATTTGCCCGATGATAAGGGTAAGGATGAACTGATCAATGCAACAAAGCCAATTTGGAAACGTGACCCCTCGGAGATCACCGAAGAGCAATACGAAGAGTTTTACAAGCAGGCCTGTGGTGGTTTTGATAAGCCGTTGACCACCATTCACAATCGTGCTGAGGGGATCATGGAGTATGCATCGCTTCTCTATCTTCCCACAAAGATCTCTCCCATGGAGCTTTACAACTACGATCGTAAGCATGGCGTTAAGCTCTATGTTAAACGGGTATTCATCATGGATGACTGCAAAGAGCTTCTTCCGGAATACCTTCGATTTATCAAGGGTGTTGTCGACTCTGAAGACCTACCGCTTAATGTGTCTCGCGAAACACTTCAAGATAATCCGCTGATTCAAAAGATCAAAAAGGCAGTTGTGGGACGTGTTTTTAGTAAGCTTGAAGAGATTGCCAAGGAAGAACCTGAGACGTACAAATCCTTTTGGAAGGAGTTTGGTCCGATCTTTAAGGAAGGTCTCCATGCAGATCTTGACAACAAGGAGAAGCTTATGGAGCTTGTTCGTTACCAGTCTTCCAATGGTGACTCTGCTGATGATCTTACTTCGCTAAAGCAATATGTAAGCAGAATGCGGGAAGGACAAAAGGACATCTACTACATCACCGGTGAGAATCGGGCTATTGTTGAAAAGAGCCCCCACCTGGAGATTTTTAGGGAAAAGGGCATTGAGGTGCTCTATATGATTGACCCTATTGATGAATTTGTTATTCCCAATATTTACAATTATGATGGTAAGCAGCTCAAGTCAGTGGCTCGCGGCGATCTTGACCTTGGCGACCTTGGAAAAGAGGAGAAAAAGGAGAAGAAGAAGGTAGAGACTAAGTATAAAAAGCTTGCCGAGCGCATTAAAAACATCCTCACTAACCAGGTAAAAGATGTACGGGTGACTACCCGCCTTAAGGATAGTCCCTGCTGCTTGGTTGCTGATGATCAGGATATGGGTGCCAATATGGAAAAGCTGATGAAAGCTATGGGACAAGAGGTTCCTGTTGCTAAGCGGATATTAGAAATCAATGGCAATCATCCTATTTTTCTTAATCTTCAAGATATTTACAAAAAGGACCCAAAAAACAAGCAGCTTGAGGAGTGGGTTAATGTGCTCTATGATCAAGCGCTCATTGCAGAGGGTCAGATTATTAAAAATCCTGTTGATTATTTAAAACGAGTCAACGACCTTTTAGAGACAGCCTCCTCTACTGCAAAGGAGAGCATGGTCGCTAAGGAAGAAGAAAAAGCATAAAACAGTATGCCAACCATTGCTTTACTTACTGACTTTGGCCCCCGTGACTGGTTTGTTGCCAGTATGAAGGGGGTCATTCAGGGAATCAATCCCAACACGGCAATTATTGACATCACCCATGAGATACCTCAGGGTGATGTCCAATCTGCAGCGTTTTGCTTACTCTCCTGCTTTAGAAGTTTTCCCAAGGGCACGGTGTTTATTGTTGTTGTTGACCCTGGGGTGGGAAGCAGACGCAAGGCAATCGTTGCCAAGGCTGAGGACTACTTTTTTATTGCTCCAGACAACGGGGTAATCTCCTTTATTTTAGATCAGCACCGAGAGAGTGTTAAGGCCTACCTTATTGAGAAGGAGAAATACTTTCGTAAACCCGTAAGCAACACCTTTCATGGACGGGATATCTTTGCTCCGGTGGGCGCCCACATCTCCAAGGGAACCTCTGCATCTCATATGGGTCCAAAACTTGCCGAATGGATCTCACTTCCCTGGCCACCCTTGGAAATATCTAAAGATACCATTGCCGGTTCCATCATTTATGTTGACCACTTTGGTAATTCATTTACCAACATATCAGCCCAGGTTCTTCGAAAATTTAATCTAGACTCAACCTATGTTTTTATAAATGGGAAAGAGGCCATCCCCTTTTGCACCAGTTACAATGCCGCACCGGAAGGAACACCCCTTGCTATTGTCAATTCAGCAGATTATGTAGAGATCGCTGTCAATAATGGCAGTGCTGCGCAGAACTTAAATCTGTCTATTGGAACGCCGGTAGTATTAAAGAATATTTAGATTAATCTCCTCATTGACCCACCAAAATATTTCTTCGTATATTACTAGCGAGGCATAACAACACTCTTGTCTTCACTTATATAATTTGTCATTCCTCAATGTGTTAAGCCTATTGTTTTTTCGTCGGTAACAACGTAAGAAAGGATTGCTCCTATGGTAATTCGTCAATTTATTGTGTTAAGCTTATTAATTATACTTTCCTTCGGCTCATCCTCTTCTGGCTCAATTCCTCGGACCATAGCCTATCAAGGAATTCTTACTGATACAGCGGGAAACCCCCGGTCTGATGGCAACTATGTGCTAACCTTTTCCTTTTACGAATCAGAAGCTGGTGGTGCTGCTCTTTGGACACAAACCGACAACCTCTACGTCAGCCAGGGAATGTTTGCTACCTTTTTAGGTGGCAAGACTCCCTTTACGGATAATATTACTTTTGATAAGCCATACTGGTTGGGAGTGTCAGTCAATGGTGCTACAGAACTTACTCCTCGAGTACCCATCACCAGCGTTGGCTACTGCTTCTATGCACTTAGAGCGGATACTGCCCAATATGTAAAGGCTGAGAATGTACATGGTAAAGTGGCATCGGCCCATAAAGCAGATACCGCAGAAGTGGCAAAGGCAACAATCTCTGGCTCAGCAGATACCGCACAGTTTGCTGTAAATGCCAATGCTTTGAATGGTCAGCCAGGGGAATTTTATCAAAATGCAACTAATATTGTTGCAGGAAAACTTAACGATACCTGCCTATCGGGTAATATCACAAAGCTTGGTCAAACAATAGAGTCTGGAGAAATTGTCGATGGGGCAATACAAAGAGCAGATGTTGCCACTATATTTAAAGCACCCTATTCTGATACCGCTGATTTTGCCAGAATGACAAGCGCAGGAAAAGTAGACTCTGCAAAGTATGCAGATACAGCTGTTGTGGCAAAAAAGGTTGTTACCTCGGGAGGAACCTTTGATGTGGAGGACACCTTAGAGTTTGGTGCAGCTAATGCACGACTATCAACATTAACAGATGCAACTCACCCTAGATTGAATAGAATAAACTTTACACTACCATCTCTCTCTAATGGTACCTGTTTGCATCTTTCAGAGGATTCTTTGGCTGGTGTTTACGGTGGAAGCCTTGGGTTTGTTCCTCTTCATGGAAAAACAAGAGTAATGGAGTTTGGCTTTGGTATACCCCCCTATTTTGCTGGTGGTATTCGCCTCTTAGGACATTGCTGGGATCCATCGCAACACTCTGGCTCAGAAATCACTTTTCATACAAAACCAAGTATGAGTGGAGCCAATTATGAGGCAATTGAGCGGATGAGAATTGATCATTTTGGGAATGTAGGAATTGGGACTAGTACACCGACTGCAAAACTTCATGTTAATGGAAATATAATAACAAGTGGTGGAAGCAATATCAGTGCAGAGTACACACCTATTGAAGATGATAAAGTTAACATGTGGGGGTATCTAATTAACGTTGGAACATTCTACCACGGTAGTGGGAACAAATATCTTTATTTTAAACGGCCACATTCAAATTGTGTTGCTACAATTTACATTTATTGGAGTGCAAGGGTAAATAATAGACCTCAGGGAGGATTTACTGTAATAACAATGGGATCTTATGACAATGAAGCTACACCAATCATTTCTCATATGGGTGGTGATTCAAATCCAAGCTTAATATCAATTTCCATTACTGAATATCGTGTTGAATTACCTCATAATGCAAATCTTTTAGGGCAAGTATTTGTAATGGGTGAAAACGCTAGAGGAATGCAATTTAAATTTACAGATTAATTCTTCAAGATAGTATTAAACATATAAGCGAACATAAACTATTTGAGGTAATAATGAACATAAACTATGTAAAAAAAATCCAATTTGTTCTATTAGTAATTACAATTCAATTTGTTCTTTCCGCAATCCCACAAACAATAGCCTACCAAGGATTCCTTGCAGATACTCTCGGCAATCCCAAGCCTGACGGTAATTACTCCATTACCTTTTCTCTGTATGATTCAGAAGATGGATCAACCACCTTGTGGAGTCAGATAGATAATCTCTATGTTCGTCAGGGAATGTTTGCCACCTTTTTAGGGAGTAAATCGCCCTTTACCGATGATATAACTTTTAATAAGCCATACTGGTTGGGCATTTCTGTGAATGGTGCCTTGGAATTAAAGCCTCGTGTGCCAATCACCAGTGTTGGGTACTGTTTTTATGCACTTCGAGCTGATACGGCGCACCATGTTGATGGTAAGAATGTTCATGGGAAAGTGGCATTAGCACAAAAATCAGACACCGCTCAAGTTGCAAAGACTTCAATTGCAGGAAAATCTGATACGGCACTCTATTCTTTAAACAGTAAAACACTTAATGGACAGTTGGGGACGTTTTATCAGAATGCTTCAAACATTGTTGGTGGAAAACTCCATGACACCTGTTTATCGGTAAATATTTCAAAGCTTGGACAAACAATAGAATCATCAGAACTCTTAGATGGCACTATAAGCCGAGCAGATGTGGCAAGCACTTTTAAGGCACCCTATGCTGACACTTCCGATGTTGCTAAACGGGTTATTTCTTCTGGTTCTGGCGTAAGCACTGATACAATTGTTGCAACTGCTATTAAAGCAAAAGATGTAAAAGGTTTGAAACTGGAAAATAGCAAAGGGCAGGGTGCTATTATTGATAGTAGCGGGAATATGGGCTTAGGCTTATCAACACCGGGAGAGAAGCTTCATGTTGGTGATGGGCACATATTAATTGAAGGCGGCGGCGAAACCTCTTTAATGATGAAACGGGATGTTACCTATACCGGTGGTCCTTCTGGAGAAAGTAAAAATCCCATCTTTATGGCAGGTAGAATCACTCAGGCCGGTGATGGTGATCCTGAGTATCGATTTTTATATAAAGACGATAACACCACAGAAGAGAAGACGGTGTTTGAATTTGACCGCAAAGGAATTGTTGCATCGGTCAAACCAGGTTATGGCAGCCATTTTGAAGGGTTCATTGGTGGTGAGCCTGAGCCGCTCTTTCGTTTAAACTCCTATCCTTCAATGCAATTAGAGCTCGGAGGTGGTGGGGATACCCTCACCGATGTCATTATACGCAGAAGTTTTGCCAACACCTTATCCTTTTTAACTGGGGGTACTGAGAGGATGAGGATTAATCCGAATGGGTTTATTGGGATAGGAACAGATAACCCTGTTCGAAAATTTCATATAGTCACTTCGGAAGGGAGCCCTTCATCATTGAGACTGGAAGCTCAATCATCTACAAACAATGCAAATGTTGAGTTGTTTACAAATGATTATAAATGGGGAGTTTACAATAGAAATAATGGAAACGATCAGTTTCAAATTATGGATGTTACAAAAGATTCTGTGAGGCTGGCTATAAGTAAAAATGGTAACATAGGAATTGGCACAACTAACCCCAAAAGTAACCTACATATCGATGGAAGAAATTATCACAGCCATATATATGTAGATGGAAATTCTGGGTGGAATCATGGCTTTACACATGCACTGAGCAATGACCCCATCTGGACAACACAGATTGTTGGTGATGGAACCAATCGATATCGAATATATGGCTATAATGATAATATCGAAGCATTTTCAATATTGCCAAATGGCAATATTGGAATTGGAACAGATACTCCACATTCAAAATTGCATATTAAGGAAGACAGCAAGAGTGAGTTTGAAGGAACAGATATTAATTATATGGGTAGTAATATTGTTTTGGAAGGGAGTGAGCCTGGAAGAACACCTGGTCGAGGACCTTCATTAACGTTTGCATTTCCTACTTCAACTCAGGGTGAAGGTTTATGGGAGCAAGCCAGAATTTTGGCAACACCAGAAAATTCAAGTAGCAATAGTGCCCAAGGAAGACTTTATTTACAAGTACGAGATATGTATAATCCACCCGGTGTGGGTGGAACTTGGAATTGGCGCACTGGTTTGATGATAAGCTCTTCTGGAAATGTTGGTATCGAGTCAACCAACCCTCAATATAAATTGGATGTAAATGGAACAATAAGGGGGAATAATGTTGCTCCTTCTGATAAAAGATATAAGAAAGAAATAATTCCTTTAAAAGATTTGATTTCTAGTGTGTCGAAATTACAGGGTGTCTCTTTCCTTTGGAATAATGATAAATTTCCTGAGAAATGTTTTCCACCAGGAAAGCAATTTGGGTTCCTCGCCCAAGATGTAGAAGAGGTTTTCCCAGAATTAGTGAAAACTGATGGCGAAGGGTTTAAATGTCTCTCATATGACAAACTCACCGCGGTACTTGTCGAGGCAATAAAGGAGCAGCAAACCCAGATAGAATCATACAAAGAAAAACTGGATAAGCAACAGAATCAGATAGATGCATTGTTTTCACATATTGGATTGGATGCACAGTGACCCTAAAGAGGGGAATCAGCAAGATCACCTGAGGGCTTTTGTTATCTGTCAGCACTTCATGATTTGGTTAGCCGTTTAGGCTAAACAGATCTTGGGGTTGCAGGCAGTTAAAAAGCGCGAGGGTAGCTTGCTGTGGGGGACACCTCCCCCGATTGCTTTTTTAAAAGAATTAGGCTTAGCACTACATTAGATTTCCGCTAAAAGCCTGCGGGAATGACGATTAATAATATTTACATTAAGGAACTAATACTATGAACCATCAGAAAACAAAAATATCAGTATTACTGCTTTTTATTTTTGGATTAGTAGGAAATCCGATAGTTGCTGAGACCCATTTAAAGGGTGAGATTGGTGACAAGGAGTTTACTGCAGCGGGAAACCCACATGTTGTAGACAGCGTGCTTACGGTTGCCAAGGGATCAACGGTAATAATTAAAGAGGGGGTTTGCTTTATCTTCAAACCCTATACAGGTCTTGATGTGTTTGGCAATATTGTTGTGGAAGGGACAAAGGAGAAACCGGTGGCCTTTTCTTCGATCAATGATGCCGAGTATAGTGATTTTGCAGAAAGCTTTCCTGGGGCCTTTGATTGGAATGGCATCTCTATAGAGAATCGTGAGGGAAAGGCAACCTTTAAGAATTTTAAGGTCTCCTACTCAATTTATGGCATCAAATCAAAGAACAAACAGGTAGTGATCCATAATGGTATGTTCTCTCAAAATGGACAGTTTAACTTTACCATACACGACAAGGTGATCAAGGTTCCCAACAACCTGGTTTTCTTTTACAACTCGGAACCAGAAAAAGTTGTCCTTGCTAAACCAGTGCAGGATACGATTATCAATACACCGCGAGATCCTAAAAAGATACGCCGGATCATTGGGGCTATTGGAGCTGGTGCTGGGCTTGTTGCCTGCGGGGTTGGTAGTTACTATGCCTATGATGCTGGTCAGCAGTATGATGACTATGATGAAACCTCCTATGCCAATTATGCGCGGCGTGTCGCTGAGTATGGAAAGTATGAGGATGCACGGACCTACTCGATTATTTCATTACCAACCGGCATAACCTTTGTGCTTGCTGGAGCTGCGACCTTTTTCTTTGATGAGATACTCTATGGATTTCGAGCATTACGAGATAAAAGAAAGAGCAAATCTACCATAAAGGTTTCTGGAGTACCAACCTTCCAGGGTGGTGCTGTGGTACTTACTCTCTCATTTTAAAACCAATGCATTAAAAGCTTAAGGAATAGATATGAAAAGACAAAGTAACAATACAAGGACATTGAGGCAATACTTACTGCTCCTTTTTACCTTGATGCTGGTCATTACGAGTATCACCCAGTGTAGAAAAAAGCCCTTTGTCAACCCTCTGGATCCCAATGATCCTGACTATGAAAAGCCGCGGTTGATCTATCTCTCGCTGATTGATAGTACGGTGCTTACAACCGACACCCTCTCAATCACCTGGGAATCAAACTTCCCCGCACTCTGTGAATACGCCTATCGATACAGTGCAACTACTCCTTGGAGTAATTGGGTTTTGGACACCACCCTCTTTGACCTTATTGCCGATGGAGACTACCACTTTGAGATAGCCACGCGCTACCAGGGAATGAGTGACACAACCATTGCTGCTGCTCGATTTACCATTCATTCTTTAGACCAATCTGCGGTGTTTTGTGCGCCCCGCACACAGACAGTATCCAATGCAATGCCCCTTGCAACAATTACTCTACAGGGTAAATACCTTGATACCTGCACAGCCATAGAGATCAAGGTGAAGCCTGTACTTATAAAATCTGCTCGACTTGCTGATGGCACAGCCACCGGGAGCTTTGTCTTTGCAAAGGATAGTATTGTTACCCTTGGTATTGGTCCCAATGATTCACCCATTCAGGGAACCATGCCTTTGGTTACCATGGAGGTGTATCCCCTTGGTCCACAGGATACCACCGAATGTTTTATAACGGTGCTCTGCGCTAAACGAGTCAACGATACTGTTTCAGACACAATCTCAGTAAATCAGGTAAAAGGCTGTTTTATTATTCGGAAGTAAGCAACCGCTTTACACAAGGATTATATAGATGAATAGAAAAAGAAATGTTATTATACTCACACTGGCACTGTGTCTTTTAAGTGTTTTTGTGAGTATGGCCAATACCAAAGTTCCCGCCTCTCTCTTCTCCTCCGGTCAAGAAACTCCCACTGATGGAAGTACACTCATGATACCTTCCCTCGTTGGTCAAACCATGATGGGTGCTACGAAAAACGACAACCTTATGGTTGGCAGTGGCTATTTTAGCCTCTCTATAATACAGCAGGCTATTATCAATGATCCGCCACGTATTCTCTCTGCTGCTGTTGATACGGCCTACAAGGGGCTTTACTATAAATATAAAGCGGTTGCTGCTGATCCTGACAATGAGGCCCTGGTATTCTCCTTTCATAATTTGCCCTATGGTTTTGTTTGCCAGGGAGATTCTGTTTACTCCTTTACAGTATTACAAAATGTGGACACCTCCTTTACGGTGATTGTTTCTGATGGGAGCCTTGCGGACACTCTCTTTGTATCTCTTGTTGTGTCGCAACAGGTTAAGCCCTTTACTATTACCAGTCCCAGTTTGGATACTGCTGTGGAGGATCAAAAGTATGTATACACCCCTACCTCTAATTATGACAACGATCCTGATGTAACTATCGAGTATGATTATCGCTATAGCTTTTATCCGGCCTGGTTGTCACCGGTGATTGGCGCAAATGGTCGCACCACTCTGGTGGGGACACCTTTAGAGGGTGACACTTCAACACAATTTATTGTCAAGGCAATCAATAAGGCTGACACAACAACACCGCTTGGTATTAAAGAGGTCTCTCTTATCGTGGTTCCGATTAATGACGCACCGCAGCTTACCTTACCAACGTCCCTCTCTGCCATTGCTGGGAAGGAGTTTGTCTATCAGATCCAAGCAACCGATGTGGATGATACGCTCCTTATATTTGAGTTACTTAAAAAGCCGGATACCATGACTATAAGCACAAAGGGAGTGCTAAGCTCTTGGATTCCCCATGACTCATTAATAGGATCAACAGACACCGTAGTGGTAATGGTAAAAGATCCTCATGGCGCCGCAGATACCGGAAGCTTTACTGTCAAGATTATTGCTGAGGGAACACCCTATTGTAGTAATGTTGGGCCCATTGATTCAATTTCCAGAGATACCATTGCCATTCCCTTTGTGCTTGTTGATAAAAATTATGACACTCTTTCTCTATCAGTAAACTATGTTCTTCCTGATGGCACTATTAAAACACCAAAATCACTGTTAGGTAAAACCATAGGCATTGATTCCAGTGGTTATGCAAGCACGCTCTATTGGCTCTCCGAGGACGACTTTTCTGACACACTCATTGACTCAGTTCTTTTAGAGGTTATTCCGCAGGATAAGCAGAGTGCAGGACCACCCTTTCGGACTAATTGGTTCTCCATAAATAATACCAAGGCCTTGACTGTCGCTCATGTCTCTCCTGTGCCAGGACAATTGGTCTCTTCAGTTACCGCAAAATCAATTGCACTTACCTTTGATGGACCGTTGATTGATACGGCCCTCCTTGATCAATCGTCAATTTCTATTGTGGGAAGTGTTAGCGGTCCCTTAGCCTATGCTATGACAAAATCGCCAACCGTCATTGGCTGTGTTCTTCAAGAGTTTCCCCATGGTGGAGAAATTCTTTCTGTTACAGCCAGCGGTGCCATTGCTGATATTCACAAAAAAACCTTAGATGGGAACAATAATGGCCTCTTTGAGGGACCCGGTATTGATGATTATACAGCAACCGTCTCTATTGCAAAGCTCGGTGATTTTGACAAGAATGATACGCTGGGTAGTGCCGTAGACCTTAGCTATCTTGCAGCCTATTGGTATGGTAGTGCAACTGACAGTATAAAGCCTGATAGTATTGCCAAGGTTGAGATTGGCCCGGCCCAGGGTACAACACCCTATCTTAAGGTGTCTCCTGACTCTCTGTTTAACTTTGCTGATATCTGTACCTATTTGCAGATGTGGTATTGGTATGCCAATAACGCTGTGGGCAATACCACGAAAAGGTCACTTGTCAACGTTAGCGATTATTCGTCCCTGATATGCACAGAGCATGCTGTTTCAGGAGAGGCCAAGCAAGCACCCCTTTCCTTTGAATCATCTAACTACAATAATGATAAGGCTAAGCAGACTGTTCAAATAATCCATGGCAAGGAAAACACACTGCAGTTGCTCTTGTCAGTGCGAGCGGTTTCTGCTTTAGTTGCTAGCGAGTATACACTTTGCTATAGGGCAGAGGACCTTACCTTTATCAAAACTGCACGGAATAATTCTCTGCTTGCCCAGGGAGCGGCTGATCTGTTGGTGTTGGAGCAGAAACAGCCGGGCTATACAAAAGTGAGCCTTGCTCGTCTTGCTCAAAAGAATTTGGCTGTTTCTGGCAAAGGAGAAATAGTCTCTCTATTCTTTAAAAAAGAGAATGCCACTGTTGCGCCTATATCTATTGTATATAGCCTCGTTAACAAAGAGCATCAAGCTATCGAAGCAGGAAGGATGTCTCTATCTGCAGAAGACCTTCGCAATGGCTCGGACCTTACCTTAGTAAAGGCCTTTGATCTTTCTGTTATACCAAACCCTATGATTCCTGCCAGTCAACCATCGCAATCAGCTCTTCAGCTCGTTTCAACCGCTCGGTTAAAAAGTCAACGCCATGCGGAAGGGACCTTTATTGCCATTTATGTGCCAACCCATATTAAGGAACAACTGAAAAACAATCATCTCTCTAACCTTACTGTTTCGCTTTCAATCTATGATCCTCTTGGCAATACGGTTATGCAAAGAGAATCACCCAATGCCGAACGTTTGCTTGCTACCATTAAGTCAAATGAGCATATGGGCTTCTTTTGGAATGGAGCGAATAGAAATAATCGCAAAGTTCGAAAAGGAACCTATCTAGTATTAATGCGATGGCAGACAGATTTTCAGAGTGGCGTGGTGCGGGAGTTTGTTGGGGTAAGGTAGTTGACCCTGAATAAATTTGAGTGAAGAAATAGAGAGGTAATAATGTTATAGACAAAATCCATACTTTTTATTATAATTTATAGTATTGGCTGTTCATTAGAAAGATTTTCATAACAATTAATATTAGGGAGTGCATTATGAAAATTAATACAAATTTAAAATTTCTATTAATATTATTATTGATTTCGATTCTTAATAACACTTTTAGTGAAATTGTTGGATATTGGGATTTTAATGAAGGAGCCGGAACGACCCTCCCTGATCTCAGCAAATTTCAAAATCATGGTTTTATTTATGGTGCTACATGGCGAAAGGAAGCTTTCACAGGAGGTTCACTTTTCTTTGATGGCCAAAATGATTACATCCTTATTCCTCATTCTGCAAGCTTAGATGTCACAAAACAACTAACTATTGCTGTATGGGTCTATCCACAATCGATGCCGTATTCATTATATTCTCATATTGTGGGTAAAATGGCAAAAGAAGTTGGAGAGGGGTGGAAAGGTAGCTACTGGATACCTGTACATGGATCACAGAGTATGACTTGGGGATTAGGATTAAGTCTAAACCAAGGCGCAATTGATCATTGGGCCAGACAAAATGCTTCAATGGAAGAATGGAGCTTTTTAACGATCACTTTTGATGATGTAAAAGATGAAATGAAACTTTATTTAAACAGCAAACTTATAAGAACATATAATGAGAGAAACGATTTAATGCTAAATAATTGCCCTGTTTATATGGGAAGAAATAATGATTATAATGCTATGCGTTATTTTCATGGGTTAATAGGGGATATAAAAATATACAACAACATTTTATCTGAAATTGATATTATTAACCTTTACAATGTATATCCATCCAAGCCATTGTTGATAAGTGCGATTGCTTCTGATGGAACTTTTAAACTGCCGGGAATAGATAATGATGACAATGTAATTTTTACTTTTCAAGAAAAGGTAGATGTTAGGAGGTATCCTATCAATCATAAAAACATTGATTCTCTCCTACCTCTTAATAATAATCATACTTGGCGCTGTGGGTTTGGGACAGTAAACAAAATTGAATGGAATCATGATAGTACCAAACTTGCAGTTGTTTTAAATACTTTAGGTGGTCTTCCAACAATATCTATTGGTGATACTGTAAGTTTATCGCCAAGTGGAAATAAAGTTTCAATTACTGGGAGCTTTGGACAGATTAATAGTATAAAGAATAATTTTAGTATGAAGTCAAACCGCTTTGAAGTAGTTAAAAACCCTAAGGGCTTTTCATTTAAGTTTTCGGAACTAAGAAGCATAGCAACAATATTGATTTATTCTTTAAAGGGATCATGTGTTAAAAAGATATTAGTTAATAGAAATGATAAAATTATTCATTGGGACCAAACAGACAACAAAGGGGTTCCATTAAGTAAAGGTATATATATAATTAATTATACAGACAACACCTCAATTTTCCAAAAAAGACTTAAAATACTTAATTAAATTGTGTTGTTAAAAAAGGCATAGGAAAAAACTGCATCCTGTGCCTTATGAGTAATGAATAGTAATATTGTCTGACTACTTACGTAGCGTCACCCTCCTTTCCCGACTTGGTGGAGTCGTCTGGATTTCCTCGATATGTTTTGATATTTTTCTTTCATATTTTTTCTTACCTGATTTGAATTGCGGTGAGGTCTTTTCATAAAATTTAATGAGGAGCATCTTTGTAAAAGCTAGCACAATACTTACCATCATGATAAAGGTATTGCAAAATCTTTTGGTGATTGATTTTTATTGTTTAATTATCCCAAGAATTACCAAAACCGATATATTTTTATGGCGCTATCATAGCTATATACGATAATAGCAGTACTTGAAATACACACCTTTACGTCTAAATCTTATCGATCTCATCAATAAAGGGATATAGTAATGCCAACAGAAAAGAAGTGGGTCGTTGATGAAAAGGGATTTCATGCAGTCAATCAAACAACGTCCCAGTCCTCTAATAGCAATACTTCCAATGTAGATGACTCTTCAACGCAAAACGCTACCACAGAAGAGCCTCAGAAGGCAATTTCTTTGCAGGAGGGAGTCTGGATTGCCGGTGATGAGGGATTTACGTTTAATAAAAAATGTACAGTACAGATAACGGGAAAGTACCTAGGGGAGACAACCTGTAAAAAGGTGACCATTGATACCTTTGTTGAGTACGAAGGTGAAGAGGAAGACTTAAAGCAATCAGTAGACGCCTTTCTTAATGACGACTGTGTTGCTGAGGCTGAGGTAACGCTCTTTTATGGGGAGAAGTATGGAAACGCTTTAGGTGAGAACCCAGATGCAAAGTGCAACTATCTGTTTCGGGCTAAAAGTGATGTTGCAGAGAGTGAGCTTGAGAGTGAGATGTTGGAGATGCCCAGTTCCGTACTTGGAAGCTTTATTATTCGTCTTGCTATTAACCCTGAAAATAATGACGCACAAGATGATACATATAAATTAAAAAGTACTGATAACAACAAAATCTATGAAAAAATCCTGACAGTTGAAAACGACAAAATTGTTAGTGATGATTACCTTGATCTTGAATTTACTGAAATTGATGAATCATTATCATATACACTTGAAATTAATCCTGGAAATGAAGGTGATCCATATTACCTTTTCGAAAGCATCCCTTTCTTGGAATTGAAAAACGGTAACATGTAAATAATTTCAATAAAAGATAATAATGAAACATTCAGAAAAGTGAAAAGGAATGTTAGTATATGAGTGACCATATTCATGTGGTACAAAAAGGTGACACCCTTTCGGCAATATCCAAAAACTATTATAAGGATGCAAAATATTATCCTCATATTGCAGAATTAAATAACATTGATAATCCGGATTTGATATATGTAGATCAGAAAATAACGATTCCAAAATATCTAAAGGCTGGATTTGAAATGAAAGATGGGTGCCCAGTAATTCATCTGGTTCGTATTTGCTTGCCAAAAAAACCAACAAGTGTTTTCAATGATATTTCTACACTTGAAAAAGCCGCAATTAAAGAAGGGTATAGTCTAAAGGATCGAATTAGCGCATTCAGAAAAATAAAATATGATTCTGGACCGGCAAAGACTTTGTTGGGTATGGTGGTGGGTGGTGGTGGGTGGGATATTCTTATTCCTGGTGCCAGTCATGTTAAATTACCAAACTCATGGAACACTTCGCTTCTTACTATAAAAGAAAAACTCAAGAATAACCCAGTAATGAAAATAAATGGTGATGATGTCGACATATTCCATGTGTTTGCTGGTCTTGATGCTAAGAATCACCCCACTCCGATAAGCCTGGGAGGCGGAGTTGTTAAAATGCGTTCAAATCACGAAGCTGCGACATTTATAGGAGATTTAGGAAGTGTTGTTGTTTGGTATATAAAAAATTCTAAAGCCTCTTTCTATGACACAGCAAGGAAACTCAATAAGCAATTACTAAATTATTATTATGACGACCCGTCTAGTAATGATCAGAAGTGTTCTGTTGCTGATATGAATGGCAATATTGACTCATATCTGATTAACCCAACAACAACCATTTTTGATAGTTTTGAAGATTACTATGAATCATCTACAGGAAAGTATTCAAATCGAATGTCTGATTTTTACAACATCTTAATGAGATCAAAAAAAATAGATATTCAAGAAGAGATTTTCAATTCAGCTATTGCCGTTGCTGTTTCAATTAAACAAATAACAGATGTTGCTTTAATCTTCAAAGATCCTGGGCCGGGCCCTTCATTGAAGTTACCATTCATTGGTGACATTGGGACACCGACATTCTGGGAAATGTACTGGAATGTTTCTGGTTGGGTTACTGATTTGCTTTTTGAGAAAATTAAAAAAGGTGCAGGAAAATGAGCAGAATTGTTTCAATAATAATTGCAATTTTATTCATTACTTCATGTGTAAATACTTCCATGAAAGAGTATTGTGCTGGGGATTTCAGAGCAATAGCAATTAAAAAGCAATTCGCAAATACCTATCAATGTTCCAATGAGAAAGAGGCAATAGAAACTGCCGGGGCCTATATCTACGTTACAACTATAGAAGAATCTTTTCCATCAGACTATTCCAAATGGGGTAGCTTAGCCGGTTTTATACCATTCTGCTTTCAAGTTCATGAAATCGACAGCGTCTTTTCATTTAGCAACTACATTCCAGGAGGGTTCGGTGGTGTACCGTGTCAAATAGATGCCAATTTTCGAAATGGTAAAACAATAAGATTTTGCTTTAATAATTTTATCTTTGATCCTGATAAAATTGATTGTAAAGGATGTCCCGATCACCCACAATATATAATGGATAAATACAGTAAAGAATGTAATTAACATTTACTTTATAAGCGACATAGATAATTCGCCGAGAACCTATGCCTAAAAGAGTGCTCATGCAGAATCTGCATGGAATACGGTAGAAGATCCTGATGGATCTTAGGGTCAGAGGCTTTACTTATCCGTAATTAGGATAAAGCACATGTGGCTGGCACCGCAGATGCCTACGGCAGTATTGCATCGGAGGAACAGTAGATTTTATGGGCATAAAAGAGCCAGATTTTATTGTTGAATGCTAGACAGAAATGACCTACGCCATATGCGGGATAGTGAGCATTATTTGTAACTCTTATCCAATTGTTTCCATCTTCCGAATATCGTAGATCTCGCATATAACCTCCAGGGTTTGAACCGCCAAATATCCAAAACTTATTATCCAGCACCACACACCCAAGGCCAGCTCGAAATCCTAAGATCGATTGATCACCCACCTCTAGCCAATACTTGCCATCTGTTGAATTCCAAACATCAGCAAATGCATTTTGTTTTCCCCCAATAATCCACATTTTGCTATTTAAAACAGCGGCGTTAAAGGGATTGCGTTTTTTAAATTCTGCAGTATCAGCAACTTCTTCCCAAGTAATACCGTCACTAGAGGACCATACATCACTCAAATTTGATCCTGCAATTAGCCACATTTTTCCATTTAAAGCAATGCATTTATGGTTATAACGGGGGGTAAATGACGCATTAGCTGTTGCCAATGACCAGGTATAACCATCAGCAGAAGACCAGACATCATTTAAATACTGTGTACTATCATAACCACCCACAACCCATAATTTATTGTTAAAGACAGTGCTTGTGTGTAATCCTCTGCGAGAGAAACTGGCATTTTCTATAACTTTAGACCAGGTGATGCCGTCTGAGGAGGACCAAACATCGTTTTTATACTCTTTGCTTCCTGTGGCAATCCTTCCCCCAATCACCCACATTTTATTGTTAAACACAGCGGTAGAATAGGTTGTACGATTTGAAAAGGCTGCAGAGTCACCAACCAATGTAAAGGCTTTGACTATTTCTATGCTAACCTCACCGTAAGCAATTTCATTATCATCATCGGTCAACCGCAAAACACACAGGAGCGTTTGTTCTGTGGTTGGGGTGAAAATGGTTGTATCACTATTAGAAGTTTCTAAAAATGCTGCATTGCCAATTTTCCATTCATATTTCACAATAGTGCCATTGTCATAAGAACCTTGTGGACTCAGCGATATTGAGTCTCCAATTACTATCTTAACTTTATTACTTGTCACAGCTGGCACTGGCGGCATACTCATCACCTCAACATCAATCCGGGCAACACTAATCTCTCCATCATCATCGGTTACTTTTAAGCTACAGACAAGTGTTTGCACGGTTGCAGGACCCATAAAAGTGGTATCACCAGTAGCAGAGATTATCCAGGCGCCATTATTGATCTTCCAGGCGTACTTTGCAATTGATCCATTGCTATCTGATGAGCCAGAGCCAATAAGGGTGATTTGATCATTGATACTGACTGCATTGGTATCAGCTTGAGCAACCGCAGTGGGTGGCATGCTTATAACATTTATAGATACTGCAGCTATACCAACCTCGTTGTCATCGTCGGTTACACGAAGACTACAGGGTAATACCCCAAAGGTTGGTGGGCCGGTAAAGGTAGTGTCTCCAGTTGTAGATACTGTCCAGGGGCCCGTGCCTATTTTCCATTCGTATCGGATGATTGCACCATTGCTATCTGAGGAGCCAGAGCCGGTTAAGGTGATTTGGTCGTTAATGCTTTTAACCAAGGTGTCAGCCTTTGCAACAGCTAAAGGGGGAGCGCTCTTAACAGGAATAGAGACAGCACTCTTGCTCTCCTCTTTGTCATCATCGATTACCCAAAGACTACAGATCAATGTTTGTGCTATGGCTGGAGCAATTATGGTGGTGTCCCCTGTGGCGGAATTTGTCCATGAGCTTGCGCCTATTTTCCAAGCATAGGCTGTTATGGTACCATTGTCAGAGGAGCCTGATCCTATAAGATTAAACGTATCATTAAGGCCAATTTCATTGGTGTCGCTCTGGGCAAGTGCTAGGGGAGGCGAACTATTAACTGCAATAGAGACCACTCCCAAACCGATTTCGTTGTCATCGTCAGTAACGCGTAGGCTACAGAGTAGGGTCTGTGCTGTTGGTGGTGCCAGTAAAGCGGTGTCTCCGGTTGCACAAACCACCCAAGGCGCAGCACCGATTTTCCAAGCATAGGCTGTTATCGTGCCATTGTCTGTGGAGCCAGAGCCAATTAAGTGGAAGGGATCGTTGAGTCCTACTGCTGCAGTGTCACTCTTTGCAAGGGCGGTTGGTGGAGAACTTTGAACTACAACAGCCACCATGGCACTATTTGTTTTGTTGTCATTGTCGGTTACCCGTAAACTGCAGATAAGTGCTGCGGTTGGTGTTGCTGGAGCTAAAAAGGTAGTGTCGGAAGTTGAGGTTTTTGTCCAGGCACTGGCGCCGATCTTCCATTCGTATTTGACAATAGTACCGTCCGCATCATTGGAGGCTGAGCCAATACAGTGGATGGTGTCATTGAGTCCTACGGTAGAATCTTTACATTGAGCAACCGCAAGGGGCATGCTGTTATCCATAAACTCAGCAAAAATGGTGGAGTCACCCTTTACACTAGTAAAGCGATAGGTGGTAACAGCACCAACGCTGGCACCATTGACTTTAACATCCTTTATACGATAGTCACTACTAGCAGGAGCTATGGTAAAGCCGGTGTCTAATCCATGAAAGACTTTGATAAATCCTGTAGGGAGTATGGTGCCTCCAACACCGGCACCGGCGTTGATGGTCCACTGATGGGGCTTGTCCTGAACAGAAATAGTGACCGCTACTGTGTCTGCAAGCGTTGTTGATTGCGCAATAAAAGTAAGTGTGTGAGAACCAGAGTCATCGTAGCCTGTGTTCCAAGTAAAAAGACCAACACCATTACCGCTGTCAATAAAGGTTGCACCTGGATTAGTAAAAGAGGTTGTTAAGGTAATAGTGTCTTTATCAGGATCTGCCGCCTTTACAAGAAAGGAGAGTATGTTACTTTCAGTGATTGTTGTGTCTTTAAGAGTGTCGAGAGTTGGGGAATAGTCTATGTCTAGTACAGAGACCTTTACCAAGGCCTTTGTCGTATCAAGTAAGTCGCAGGCACAGGCAACAAGTGTGTACTGAGCACTGCTATCCCCGGGAAGCGATTGCCATCGCAACGTGTCATTGGTGAGGGTGATTGATTGAGGCCGGGGAAGTGTGGCTCCTTCAATATGATAGATGACCGTATCTAAGTCAGGATCGGTTGCCTTAAGAGGAATAACAAGTAGGCCACCTTCGTTTATGGTATAGAGCGTGTCGGGCTGCAACGTGTCATATAATGGTTTTCGGTTGGTGTTTAATACAGTAAGCTTTAGTATTGCATAGCTCAGATTATAGCGATCATCAGCAGAAAAGGAGACAAGGTACTCCCCAGCAGCATCATAACTGGGTGTGAAACGATACTGTTGCAGACTATCAATTGTATCACCGACTGGTCCACCAGCAAGCAAGGAAAACAGTATGGGGTTACCATCGGGATCAGTGCAGGAATCAGCTAATATAATAGAATAGGCAAGGCCCTCATAGGTTGTGTCATACATGGTGTCACTGACCCACTGCGGCGGATAGTTGTTAAAAGTAAGATGGTAGGCATTGGAGGTGTCCATTCCTCTATTATTTGCTGCAACACAATGATATATTCCGGTGTCACTAATTCTAAGAGAGGGTATTGAGAGCGTATCCTTTATTGCACCGGGAATATCCAGCCCATTCTTAAGCCACTTAAAAGTTATTGGTTTGCTTCCCTGTGTTATCACAAACATACTAAAGGCAGAGTCAATTGACAGGGTACCTAACGTATAAATTTGCCCATTAGGAATAGTTGCGGGGTAGACAGGTTCTACCGGATCCTCACAGAATATAAGGAACAATGTACTTATGAGAGAAACCGTAAATAATATGGAATAAACGGAAGAGTGCTTAGGCATTGTTTTGCTCCAAGAGGAATAGGGCTGGAATGATTTTCAAAAGAGTTAAACCCAGATTATGCAGTAGGAGTAGATGCAGAAGTGCAAGATTATCATTTAGTAAGACTTGAAGGTTTTGAAGGGCATATCTACAAGGTGATATGGCCAAAAAGTCTGAAAGTCTTAATGGGCATAGGATTGTGCTTCTGCGCTCCTTCCTATTGCATAATCTGGGTTAAATACTATTAGTTCTCAGTGGTATGAAATATAGTATTTATTTGGATTCGTGAATAAGGGTAATTGTAATCAAATGTAATCTAAAAATATATAGAATAACTTCAATGTGTTTTTCTTTCATGAAGATATATCTGATAAAAAAGAGTGAAGAGAGGAAACAACTTGTTAGGTCTTGTATTTCTTCCCGAGTAATTTGATTGTGTTTGTTATAACTGTATTGCCCTAAGAAGAATATGCTTTCCCTTTTTATCCTTTATGAGTGACTGAATCAAAAGGATGTCATTTTTTGGAAAAAGCTGAAGGCCTGAATACTTTTCATTTTTGTTTAACAGTTTAGAATAAATAATTTTGCCATTTGTTTTATTTAACATATAAAGGAATGATTTATCACCATCAATTGGATCAATAACAGTGTAGATAAAAGTAACACAATTTCTAAACAAAATGGGTTGACTTTGAGAAATTAATCCATTGTCAGGTAATCTAGTTTTCCAAATGGTTTCACCTTTTGAAGTGTTTAAACAATACATTGTGTTTCCACTATTATGCACTAGCAATTTACCGTCAGTAATAAGAGGTGTGGTGAATGATGTCACTATGCTATCTCGATTCCATACTTGTTCTCCTGTTGTCGCATTCAAGGCGTAAATAAAGTTTCTTGAACAGAAGTATAGTCTGTTACTATTTAAGACAGGAAACGTGTGTAATGATCCAGCATAGTCTAGACAATTAAAATCCCATTGTATCTTTCCCTCATAGTCAATTGCAATTAATCTCTTCCCAATTAGAAAAAAGGCACATTTTTCATTATAGGCAGGTTTGGATTTTATTTCACTTTCAGGTATTTTTATGTCCCACATTACTTTACCAGTTTTTAAATGAAGCCCTTGAATGCGGCTTTTATATTTTCTGGCGCCTCCAATAATAAGTGTGTTTTTAGAAGAAGCCCCAGCGTTTGGTTGTGAACATATTTTTCTATCTCCTTTTTCTAAACTCACAATTTCGAACAAAGAAGATTTTTCCATTAAATCTAACGCATAGTAATTACCCTTTGAATTTCCAAAATATGCAATATTGTTTATTACAATTGGCTCATTAAATAAAGAGTGTTTGTTTCCTTCCTTTTTATAGTTCCAGATCGTTGTTCCTGTATTAAGGTTAAAAGTGGTTGCACTGTTGTTCATTGATGTTATAAACACACTATTATGATCTAAGTTCGCTAAGTAAACTTTATGCGTATATTCCAACCTATTTTCCCATAGTACTGTCCATGTAAAATTAGGGATGGCCTCTTTGGCTTTTGCAAACAAAACACTAATAAATAAAATCCAAATAATTGGTATAGTTTTACTTAATTTCATATCATTTGCCCATCTACTTAGTTAAACTTTTTCTTTAATTTTGTATAAGCTTCTTTTTGTCTGTAATCAAGTTCATTATCAATATCAACAGAAAAGTCATCTTTTAATTTTTGGATTATTTTTTTAAATTCATAACTATGGCGTGATGAATTTAACACTAATATGATTGCATTTTCCTTATCCTCTTCTGTATAGTCATCAGGACCAGAGCCACCTGTATGCATATCATTTATTAGGTTGACTTTCATTTGCCAAGTTGCATAATCCCAAGTATCATCTCTTTGAGCTTCAATTGCCATTTTGATTGCTCTATCCCTTAATTTCTTTCTTTCATTCTTAATTAAATAATAGCTGCCTTTTAAGAGCCAAAAGCCACTATTCCATTTTTTAAAACCTGAGTATCCAGGTATATATTTATCAAATGTGTCATCTAAAGATTTAAAAAAATCAAATGAATCTTCAACCATATTTGATGTCATGATTCTAACAATGTCTTCCTCAATTTCTTCAATGACTTCGTTAATTTTTTTGCCAGCGTAAAAACAGTTCATCATGACACATTGATATAGATCGTGAACCTTACCATCAAGCACTTTGTACATGTGTTTCCACTCTAATGAAGTGCCAATGGTCCAAATAAGTTTTCCAATATTAAAAGCATCGATAGAAGCTTTTACATATGTACCCGCCCCAGCTTTAAGAACTAAACCAATTTTAGCAATAAACTTAAATTTACCATCAATGTAGCCAATCTTTATTTTTGCTTCAACACCAATTCCTACAGCTCCCCACACTCCATAGGAAACAGAGCCAATTGCTGTCCAGTCAACAGCTTTTGGGTTAGTGTTAACGTCGTCGATAAATTTAATGTTCGCTGAAATTTGACCTTCAGCACCAGCTTTAGCACCAGCAAATAGATCTAAGCCTGCTTCTGCATTAGCTAACTCACCATCTTTGGCGGTTGGATTTTTTAATGATACACCAGCTTCTAATCCAATGGACGCACAAACACCAACAAAAGCTGATCCTTCAAGCTTTAATAATAGAAGAAAATATATGGGTTTAGCGTCGTTCTTTACAAATTCATCTTTGGCATCTCGAATAATTTTAATAATGTCAAAACCATCTTTATCTGGGATGTTAATTTTAAAATCACCCTTGGCCTGAGCCAGAGCAAAGGAACCTTCGGCTTTTCCGGAGACTTTGATTGTTTTCTCTTTTTTCCAGTCCAGGGTGGCGCCAAATTTTGCCTCTGCAGCGTACCGTAAAAATTGTGCACTCACTCCAGCCTCTAAGATATCGTTGTCTTCAAAAAAATTGTAGCTACATAGTTTGCTAAATTCTTCTGCACCTTTAAAAGCATACCCATTCTTATCGAAAAGCTTCTTTTCAAAAAATTTTATTTCAGCTTCTTTAATTGGGCCCTTTTGTTTCTCTCGCTCCTTTTTTTCATCTCTTAACTCTTTTTTTACCTGCTGCTCAACTTGTTTTCTATTGAAGGTTCTCCAATGATTTTTCATTTTTTTTGAACGGATCCTAACCATTCTTTTTTGCCTGAATAAGAGAAGCTCCTTTACATCACCATCTTTAAGTTGGCTGGCATTAGCTGTAGTATCACCATCTCGATTCTGTTTAGATAAAATCTCATCTTTCTTCTTCTTAATTTTTTGATCTAAGTTAAGCAGGATCTCCTTTTCTTTAGATTCATTATCTGCATCAGCATACTCCTTCATCCAATGGAAGATTGCCTTTATTTCAGCACCACGATCCTTTTCGTTCCCCTTTTCTGATGGGATTAATTTTTGCATATAGGGCTTAAAAATATCAAACATTTCAATCTCATTTTTAAGAATGCCTAGTTTTGAAGGTTCTACAATTATCAGCTCATCAGCACCTGTGTCATAGAGGATTTCCTTTTGAGAAATGACAACAATGTTTTTTTTACCAGTTTTACCTGTAGATTTCTGAGAGCTCATAATTTCATTCTTCCAGACAATTTGCTAATTTGTTGTATCTTCATCGGAGTAGTTAACTTCAAACTTCCCTGGGGGGATATTTTCAATTTTAATGTAACCATTTTCATCTGTTGTTTTATTAATGTCTTTACCATCCGGCAATATGACTGAGATCTTTTTATCTTCAACCGGTGTGCCATCTTCCTCTTTTAACTCAATCTCTATCCAATCCTTAAACTCCAATATCCCGCTCTCCTGCTCTTCCCCAAGAGTCACCCCATCAATGACAACCACAAAGAAATATTCCGGTGGATTGTATTTTTTCCCGTACTTCTTCATCTCCTCATCAGTTGGGATTTCATCAACATCTTCGTGGTATTCATATTCCCACTTAACATCGATCTTACGATTTTTAACCTCTGTTGGGATTGTCGCTATTTTGTCATGGGTACCATCTTTGTCGTACTCGTAAATAACCACAAAGGCTTCCGCATTGTCAGCGACTTGTTCAAGTTCTGCTTGGAGGCGAAGTACATCACCGCGGCGAGCTTCTTTCTTGTCCCAACCCATTCTTGTAAGAATTGGTGTTGCTGCGGCGGGGATGCTGTTGGAGGAGCCTTTCAGTTTTTGCTTAGAGAGCTTAACTTCAAACCAAACAAGCTCGCCAGGCAGTACATCATCGGGAATTGCAATAGATCCTTCGTAGCGGTTGTTGAATATTTTGTCCTTTTTCTTTTCAATTTTACCGTAGTCGTCTCCCTTGGCAATGATCTCGATGTCGGCACCCTGGCCTACAAAGGCAGTTCGGACTTCAAGCTTGGCCTCATTGCCACCACGGGCGACGCTACATTTCCATATTGCATAAAGAAGACTGGATTCAACTTTAATTTTGTGTTCTTCGTCAGTTGCTTTAGTAAAGGTGTTTTCCATAGTATCCTAATAATATAAGTTCGATGTCTTTTCAAGAGACTTTCCCAAAAAACTTGTTGTTGCTTGCTGATTCCTTCATGTCTTGGCAAAGGTAGTCTGGTTGACACTCACCAGTTACCGCATTGAGAAAAATAGTGTTGTTTGCATCAACAAGGGGAATTTTTATGTCATAATAGTACATATAC
>JANQEN010000283.1 GCA_028278335.1 Chitinivibrionales bacterium
GACGTTCCGATAATCTTTTGCGCCAGGGATGTATAGGGCGGCGAAGCCGGTGATTTTTGCAAAGCAAAAATTACTGGAGCGAACGCGGAACCCGGAGCAGCCCGGTTCGAGGCGTTAGCCGAGAAGGCGCCCAATCAAAACTATTAATGGATTAATTCAAGATATGGGCAACTCCCAAAAAATCTTTCAATTTAAATTTGGCAATAGTGATAAAACTAAAGATTACTTGAATTATTTTTACAGGAGATGAATAAAAAAGAAAAACAAAACAATCTGAAGCTTTCTTACTACTTCGAGACCTTTGGCTGCCAGATGAATGTGGCAGACTCGGACATGCTCGCCCAGCAACTTACTGGACGGGGCTATGTTCGGGCAGAAAAGGTGCGCCAAGCTGACTTAATTATTGTGAACACCTGTAGTGTGCGAGAGCGCGCTGAGAGCCGGGCCAAAGCTCGCTTGGAGGAGTACGGAAATATTAAAAAAGCGCATCAACGGCTTTGGGTCATTGGGTGCATGGCACAGCGACTTGGGGAGGAGCTTAAAGCAGAGATTCCCAAGATTGATTTAGTCATTGGAGCAGAGGAGATTGAACACCTTCCAAAAAAACTCGACACTTACCTGGCTCGCAGTGAGGCAGGCCCGGTCATGGGTGAGTATAGTAGTGGAATTTCCACCTTTCTGCCAGTCATGCGGGGGTGCGACAATTTTTGTTATTATTGCATAGTGCCCTACGTTCGCGGTCGCGAGCACTCGCTGCCAGCTACCGACCTTTTGGATCAGGCTAAGAAATTGGTTGATCAGGGTGCCTCTGAGATCACTCTTTTGGGGCAAAACGTAAACTCCTATCAGGACGATTCCCGGGACTTTTCCGATTTGATAGATCTTCTTCATGAGATCAAGGGGCTGAAGCGAATCCGTTTTACGACGTCCCATCCAAAGGATTTGAGTGATAAGCTAATCGAAACGATTGCATCACTTCCCAAGGTGTGCAAGCATATACACCTGCCTGTGCAGTCGGGCTCTGCTCAAATCTTAGAGCGAATGAATCGCAAATATACCCGCAATCACTATCTGCGCAGGATAGAAGCAATTCGCAGGGAAATGCCCAACGCCGATATCACCACCGATGTTATGGTTGGCTTTCCGGGCGAGAGTGAAGAGGATTTTAAAAAGACCCTCTCGCTTTTTAAGGAGGTCCGCTTTACTGCAGCCTTTATGTTTGCCTTTTCTGTTCGACCGAAAACAAAATCAGCAGAAATGTCGGATCAAGTGCCTGAGGAAATCAAGCTAAACCGATTGAAAGCACTTATTGCAATGCAAACCCAGATAACAAAGCAGTGCTATAAAGAGATGGTTGGCCAAACCGTTGAGGTTCTTTTAACGCATCAACAGGATCGACGAACTCAAGGGTGGGTTGGTCAAGATTACGGCTGTAAAAGGGTGCTTCTGAAAAAGACCGGTGATTTGGGTGGATCAATTGTGTTTGCAACAATAAAGGAGAGCACAGGTATGACCCTTATTGGAGAGGAGATGGTGTGATGAAGTATTTCAAATGGACTACTATTTCGTTGATTGTCATTCTCTTTTTTATTGTGGTTATCCAAACCTTTACCCAAGATATCTTCACTCATAAAATACCACTTCTGTTATTCGTCTATAGGACTCCGGAGTTTCCCATATTCTACTATGTGGCAGGTGCCTTTCTTTTTGGATTGGTTGTGGGGTTGACAGTTGCACTGGTCAACTATTTCTCCTTCTCTTCCCATAAGCGTAAGCTTACAAAGCGGGTAAAGGAGTTGGAAAAGGATTTAGAGGAGGTGCCCCTACCACAACGGGAGCACAAAACCGAAATCCTAAAACCTAAAAAAAAGAAAAAGCAGAAACCGGTTGAAAAACCACCGCTTGATCCTGAGGGTACAACCTACAAGCTCAAAGAGCTATGGGAAGGCAATGAGCATGGTGAAGAGGCCTCCGATGGTGACAAGTGGATCAATTAAGTTGCTGATAACACAACGATGGCACAGAGGCAAGCAATTCTTATAATGGGTCCCACTGGCTCCGGAAAGACACCCTTGGGAGCTTATATAGAGCAACAGGGTCTGTTTGACAAGCGGTGTGCACACTTTGATTTTGGAGAAGAGCTTCGCACATTAGCACAATGTTCCACACCTCCCCCACGATTTACTGCACAGGATATTGACTTTGTCAAAAAGGTGCTTTCGAGCGGTGCCCTTCTTGAAAGGGAAACTTTTTATATTGCTCAGAACATAGTAGCGACCTTTATTGAAATAAGAAATGTTGTTGAAAAAGATATAATTGTATTAAATGGTTTACCCCGCCACACAGGTCAAGCTGCTGACATTGCCGAAAGGGTTAACTGTAAAGCTGTCATTCATCTAGACTGTACCAGTAACGTTTTATTAGAGAGAATTGCTTTGAATAGTGGTGGTGATCGTACCTTTCGTACAGACGACACCCTTAATCTTATTGAAAAAAAGATCAATCTTTTTAATGAGCGCACAGCGCCACTACGTGCCTATTATCAAGAGCGTAATGTAGTGTGCCTCTCTTTACCTGTTGATGTTGATACTGCGCCTAAGGATCTCTATGGTGCTATCATCAACCATGGAGCATTAAAAAAACAATTTACTTAAAGGGCTATCCCATTATGACGAGAACTATAGTCTCTGCTGTGATCCTTCAAGTAGTGATGGCCATCCTGTTTTGTACAACCTCTGATTCGCTCAACACAAAAAAAGAGCTGAAAAAAATGGTCACGACACAGATAAAGCGACGGGGCATCAAGGACAAGAAGGTACTTGAAGCAATGCTCCGAGTTGATCGAAAGCTCTTTATACCTAAGAAATATAAACGATCAGCCTATGATGATAATCCTTTACCAATTGGGGAAGGACAGACCATCTCCCAACCTTACATTGTTGCTCTGATGACCGAAGTTCTAAATCTTGACAATACAAAGCGAGTTTTAGAGGTGGGCACGGGATCAGGATATCAAGCGGCAATTCTTGGTGAGATATGTCAAGAGGTGTATACGATCGAGATCATTCGTACCTTAGGGGTTCGAGCACAAAAACTTTTAGAATCACTGGGGTATACAAACATTAACGTCCGGATTGGGGACGGATACAAGGGTTGGAGCGAACAGGCACCCTTTGACGGAATAATCGTTACCTGTGCGCCATCACACATTCCAAAGCCGCTTATTGATCAGCTTGCTGAGGGAGGCATAATGGTGATTCCCGTTGATGTAGAACGAGGTGGTCAGGACTTACAGGTGTTGTCAAAGATTAAAGGTACAATGAAGAAGGAGCGCGTTATTCCGGTTCGCTTTGTTCCAATGACCAAAGAGGATGGTAGCGAATATTAGCCTTTGTTAAGCATTGCTCTTTTTATTGATCACCTCTCTACTGCCCATCCAATAGTCAATTGCAGAATAGAAGGTCACAAGCATTGGAATAAACATAATTGTGTATCCAATGTTTTTTCCAAAGAGACTTTGGGGAACCCAGGAGATTTCATAGTACTTTGCAAAAAGCACTCCCAACACGACAAAGCTACCAATAGCCTGAAAAATCGCCTTAAGCTTCCCCGAGAGTCGAGCTGCAACAACTCGGTTGTTTTTTAAACAGAGAAGCCTCAATGCAGCAACAAAAAGATCACGATAGAGAAAAACCAAAAACATCCAAACCGGAATCATCTGGACAACAAGGAAAGAGACGAATATGGTCAATCGTGAGAGTGAGTCTGCAAATGGATCGAAGAGCTTGCCAAAATCGGAAACCTGGTTAAAGGTCCGGGCCACATGACCGTCAAAGGCATCGGAGAGTTCGATAATGAGCAAAATAGCAAAGGAGAGCCAAAGCATAAGAGCGATGTTGGATCCCTGGGTGCTGTAAATAAAGGTGTACACAAAGAGCGGCGCCACAAGTACACGGATAAGAGTTATGATATTTGCAGCCACATCAGCTCCTTTTTATAAACAGGTCAGCAGGTCTTTAATTGAATTAATAACAAAATCGGGCTTATGCTCTGAAGAGGCAATGTCCTCTTTAGATGATTCACCGGAGAGCACACAGATGGTTGCAATTCCTGCGTTTTTGCCCAGGGCAATGTCCGTATAGAGACGATCACCGATCATTAAAAGTTCTGAATGGTTTAAGGAAAATTTATCAGCAATAATTTCAACCATTTTTTTATCGGGCTTACCAAAATGCTCCGCTGTTTTTCCGGTGGCATGAGTAATCATTTGACATATGGCACCACAATCAGGAATATAGCGCTTGTCTTTAATGGGACAAACCATGTCAGGATGAGTCGCATAAAAGGGAACACCCTTATCAATCAACTCACAGGCAACCAGAAGCTTTTTATAATCAAGCTCCATATCAAAACCAACAACCACAAAATCGGGATTGTCTTCAATACTGTTGACAAGCCGTATATTGTAGGTGCTCATCTCGTTGTGCAAGGAGCTGGTGCCTACCAAAAAAATCTTTGCACCGGGTTTTGTTTTTTCTAAAAAGAGCGACGTTGCTTGTCCAGAGGTAAAGACATTATCCTCAGAAACAGGAATACCCATCTGCGATATTTTTGTTACATACTCCTTGGAGGACTTAGAGGAGTTATTGGTAAGAAAGAGATAGTGTATTCCCCGTGCATTGAATTGATTGAGCACATCCAGAGCGCCGGGGATCAGTTCATTTTCTATGTAGGTTGTCCCATCAAGATCAAGCATCACAAGCTTTATCTGTGAAAGAAGGTTCTTCAATGCCTCTTTATCATACATCAAGGGTTATCCTTTTATTATCAATTTACTCGAAATACATCGCTACAAAAACATGGAATAGCAGCCCAAAGAGGTTGCTATTTTTTTGTTTCCACAACCTTTTTAAAGTACTCAATTGTCTTTTTCAGCCCCTCATCTAAAGAGATTGAGGGGTTCCATCCAAGTTTTTCCTGTGCTAAGGTGATATCGGGTTTTCGCTGCTGAGGGTCATCAGCTGGAAGGTCTTGAAAAATCAGTTTTGACTTTGAGCCAGTTAGGGCAATTACCTTTTGGGCAAGCTCCTTTATGGTAAACTCGCCAGGATTACCTATGTTAATTGGGCCAATTACAGAGTCATTGTTCATGAGAAGTATAAGACCAGAGATTAGATCATCGACATAACAAAAAGAGCGTGTCTGATTTCCTTCGCCATAAATTGTTATGTCCTGACCCTTTAGGGCTTGCACAATAAAATTGGACACAACCCGTCCATCATTGGGATGCATTTTGGGGCCATAGGTGTTGAATATCCGAGCAATACGAATATCGACGCTGTTCATGCGATGATAATCAAAAAACAGGGTTTCTGCAACTCGTTTACCTTCATCATAGCAGGACCGGACCCCATTGCAGTTGACATTGCCCCAGTATGATTCGGGTTGAGGGTGGACGTCGGGATCTCCATAGACCTCGGAGGTTGACGCTTGCAACACTCGCGCTTTTACGCGTTTGGCAAGGCCAAGCACATGGATGGCACCTAAGACATTGGTTTTGATCGTCTTTACCGCATTATATTGGTAGTGGATTGGCGAAGCTGGACAGGCAAGATTGTAAACGTGGTCCACCTCTAAAAATATTGGAAAGGTAATGTCATGGCGGAGGAGTTCGAAGTTCTTATGGTCCATGAGATGGACAACATTCCCCTTTTGTCCCGTAAAATAGTTATCAAGGCATATAACATCATGGCCTTCATTAACCAATCGCTCACAGAGGTGTGATCCCAAGAAACCGGCACCGCCGGTAATAAGAATTCTCTTTGTCATTTTCCGTTCCCACTTCTGGTGTTTTGGGGCATGGTTATATAGGCAATTGCTCGCCTTGTGTCTACGAAGAAAAACAAAAACTGGGTTAAAATATGCCCGAATAGGTAAAAATATATGGAGCCAGAGGATAGTCACGAGGTTTTCTCGATATACCTTGTATTTACAAATTCCTAACAATATAATATGGGATAAGGCCTATTCTGGCCCGGTAAACTAAAGGCTGCCAACCCATTTATCTGGCATAGCGCATACATGGATCTGATAAAAAAAATATGGAAAAGCCTCGTTGTAGGTACGGTAATGGGTATCCTTATCGCACTTATCACGAGTAAATTTGTTCCTGATCTTATTGATCGTTTAGAGCATCAGAGCTATTACATGCGCTATTACTGGAAATATATGGAGCTTAAAAAATCCGGCTCCGACATCGCAAAAGATGAAGATGAAACTGGCATCTATATCGTAGATATTGATGATAGAAGTTTGCACAAACTGGGGCTTTATTGGAACTGGAATCGCTCCTATCATGCAGAGATGATCAAATCCCTTTCTCTGCACTATCCGGCAGCTGTGGTCTTTGATATAAATTTTGACACTCCTGAAGATGAAAACCATCAAAAACGAACGGTTCAATTGTTAAACAGAAGCAAAGAGACGTCATCTAAGGACACTATAACCGACGCAGTCTTTCAATCAATTGTTTCAAGCATTGATTATGACAAACAGTTTATTAAAGAAACCAAAAGGTCGGGTGTTGTGTTCAATGGAGTACGCCTATCATCAGAGCATGATTACCCAGACATTGGCCTCTCTCAGATTGCTAAACGAGGTACACTGGAGTGGCATAATGCTCTGAACCCACAATCTTGTATAACCATCCCCACTGAAAATCGATCATTTATACGTACAGATAAATCGATTGTTGACGGTATCTTTCCTGAGCTTGCTCAGGTATCTCGGGCTGTTGGATACATTAACATGGACCCCAATGATGATGGGGTGATCCGTGAGGTTCCGCTCATGTTTTCCTTTGGAAAGAATGAGCCTGTGTACCTCCCCATAAGTGTTCGGACAGCAGCAACTCTCTTTGGAACACCCAATGAGGAAATTCACTTTGAGCCAGGACGGTTCATTGATCTGGGAAAACCCTTTAAAATTTTTAAAGATAATCGTGGGATAATATCTTTTTCCTACCCAAACCTTACCATATCCCAGATAAAGGCTATACTTGAAAAGGCCCATGAGATTCAGAGCTTAGCCCCAGGAAAGAAAATTGCTGTGAGCTCTCTACTTAAAATTGGTCTAGATCAAGAGGGCAACAAGTATATCTCCATGAATTGTGGCGACTTTCCTGCTCCTGTTGTCGAGGCATTTTTCACAAACACCCTTTCAACCCTTATTGAAAGCGCAGATGGAACCAACACACCACTTGCCAAGAACATATCGCTTGTAAAAGAGTCTGACGAAGAGTGGGTTCTTATGGCACCCTTTGGTGATGAGGAGTGGTATTTAACACGAGACAATATGGAAATGCTTGCCCGACTAAATCCAGAGGAATTTCTTTCCTTAAAGCCCGATCAGGAACGATTGGTGTTTCATAATTTAGAGATTCGTAATAGGGGCGGTGTTTTGCTGTCTTCTATTCCGGTACTTCGAGACAAAACTCTTCATCAGCTCTGTCAGCTCACCTGGGATGATATTGAAGCCATGGCTCCTGGTACTCGCCACGATATTGGTGAAAATGTTCGCATCCCGCTTACTCCGGAAAACAAGCATATTATTACCTATTTCGGTAAGAGAAAGCAGCCCTTTAAGTACTATTCCTACTATGATATAATGAAAAATCGTGTACAAGGCGGGCTTGATGGAAAAATTTATTTGGTTGGCTCAACTGTATCGGGTATGTTTGATATTGTCTCTACACCGATACAGAATGTCTATCCCGGTGTGGAAGTGCATGCTTCGCTTCTCAACTCTTTTATCACCAACACCTTTGTCAACCGCCTGAAACAGTGGCAAGATTTCCTGATACTTCTTCTAGTTGGGGTCATCACAGGGATTTTTGCGTATATGCTCAAACCACTGGTGAGCTCTATTTTGACCTTTTTCTTTATTTTTGGCTACTTTCTTTTTGCTATGACTGTTTTTGGCACCCATCACCTTTGGATAGAGATAGCCAGACCTATTTTAACAATCATTTTAACCTATACTGCGGTCATGGCCTTCCGCTATATAACCGAGGAGAAGGATAGAAAATTTCTTCAAAGTACCTTTAAGCAATATCTATCGCCCGAACTTATTGATACCATGTATAAAAATAAGCAGATGCCCAAGCTTGGTGGTGATGAGGGGGTCCGCACAGCCTATTTTACTGACATTCAGGGTTTTTCCACCTTTTCAGAAAAATTGGGTTCACCCACAAAGCTTGTGGAATTACTTAACGAATATCTTACTGCCATGACTGACTCGCTCATGGCCCACTTTGGCACCCTTGATAAATATGAGGGTGATGCGATCATTGCCTTTTTTGGTGCACCCATGCCCATGGAAGACCACGCACAACAGGCCTGCGCAACAGCCCTTGACATGCAACGAAGGCTTGCAACTCTTCGAGAGAAGTGGACCAAAGAGGGAGACAAATGGCCGAAGATTGTCCACAATATGCGTATGCGTATTGGTATCAATACCGGAGAGATTGTCACGGGAAATATGGGCTCTGCGGTTCGTATGAACTATACCATGATGGGTGATGCCGTGAACCTAGCCGCTCGATTAGAAGGAGCGGCAAAACAATACGGAATCTATAATATGATCAGCGACTTTACTTATGATATCGTCAATGATTCCTTTTTAGCACGACAACTTGACAAAATAACAGTTGTCGGAAAGTCTGAGCCTGTTATAGTTTATGAATTACTAGGCGAAAAGGATAGCATAGATACTGCAACAGGTCAACTTATGGAAAAATATGAAGCTGGCCTAAAATCGTTCTACGCACAACAGTGGGATCAGGCGATTTCGTTTTTAAAAGAAAGCGAGCTGCTTGAACCATTTAAAGATATAGCACCCGGAGGTATGAGCCCCAGTAAACGAATCATTGAATATTGCGAGGCTTACAAAGCAGATCCACCGGGACCAGATTGGGATGGTGTAACCAAGTTAACGTCTAAATAAATCGTGAGGTGTTGGTATGATAGTTAAAATTATTCTGCTCCCCTTTACTCTTGTTGGCAAAGTTATCGGTTTAGTTTTGAATGTTGTGAAATTACTTTTTACCGGTGTTTTCTCAATCATTCGCTTTTTAACTGGAAGAGTATTTGGCACCCTCTTTGGTGCTCTTATTGGTTTTCTTCTGGGAAGTCAAAACGTTGGAATTCGCCCTCGAGAAAAAAAAGAGGATTAATCCTTCTCTTTAATAAAGAGAGGCACCACAGCGCAGCATAGAAAAGGACCAGCACAACAAGAGACGTGGTTGTCCAATGTCCATGCTCTATTCACGTTTATTTGATTAGGGACTCCATCTCTGTCTTTGATCACCGTTTACGTCTTGCTATTATACCTTAGTATAACTTATTTTGAGAGTCTTATTCTAATTGATAATTAGCTTTTTCTTTACATATTACAATAATTATTAGGAGGAGATATGAACACCTTTTTTACCTCTGAAAGTGTTTCTCAGGGACATCCCGATAAGGTTGCTGACCAGATTTCAGATGCTGTTTTAGATGCAATGCTCAAGGACGATCCCAACTCACGCGTTGCCTGTGAAACCATGGTGACCACTGGATTAGTTATGGTTGCCGGTGAGGTAACAACAAAAACCTACGTTGACATTCCAGCAGTCGTTCGCGATACCATTAAGCATATAGGGTATACCGACCCAACTATTGGTTTCGATTTTGAAAACTGTGCTATTATTACCAGCATCGACAAGCAATCACCAGATATTTCACAGGGTGTAACCGCAGGTAAGGGTTTGCATAAAGAGCAAGGCGCCGGCGATCAGGGAATGATGTTTGGCTATGCCTGTAATGAGACAAAGACCAAAATGCCACTGGCAATCAATTTAGCCCACCGATTGGTAGAAAAGCTAACCTCTGTTCGAGAAAGAAAGGTGTTAAAGTTTTTGCGCCCCGATTCAAAATCACAGGTTACCGTTGAGTATGATGGATTAAAACCGGTCCGCGTTGATACTGTGGTCATTTCTACTCAGCATACTCCAGATGTTAAATATCAGACATTGAGAAAAGAAATTATTGAAAAGGTCATCAAGAAGGTTATTCCTGCCAAGTATCTTGATAAGAAGACCAAGTATCACGTAAACCCAACCGGACGCTTTGTAATTGGCGGTCCAAAGGGTGATTGTGGATTAACCGGCCGCAAGATCATCGTTGACACTTACGGTGGCTATGGTGCACACGGTGGCGGTGCCTTCTCTGGAAAGGATCCCTCAAAGGTTGATAGAAGCGCTGCCTATGCAGCACGTTGGGTCGCAAAGAATATTGTTGCTGCAAAATTAGCAACCCACTGCTTATTTCAGATCTCCTATGCTATTGGTATTGCAGAGCCTATTTCTTTGCATATCAACACCTATGGCACAGGTAAAATTGCTGATGAAGAGATAGTCGCAATTGTTCGTAAGCTCTTTGATCTGCGACCAGCTGCAATCATCGACTCTTTAAAGCTTAAAAAACCTATTTATCGTGAAACTGCAAGAAATGGTCACTTTGGAAGAGAACTCAAGAATTTCACTTGGGAACAAACTAATATGGTTGATGCTATTCTAAAAGAGGCTGCCAAGCTGAAAAAGTAATTGTAATATTGAATATAGAAATCATCTGATAGATAATTGGGGCATAGATAAAATCTAAGCCCCAATTTATTTTATAAAGAAATAAATTTTAAATAAACCTACTATCCCACACGTATTTTAAGCAGATCCAAGAAAAATGTCTGATTTATTGCATTTTTCTATTATTATTGAATAAGGGGATACTATTTTATCATCACAGGATCCAATATCCTGTAACTTATTACTACAGCGTGCTTAAAATGATGATACCAAACTTATTAAAGCAACTTTTGGCTCTCCATGTTCTTGCATTATCTCTCTTTGCAGCCATTACGATCACAGAGAATACAGAAAAACGACTCACCTTTACCTTCACTCTTGATCATTTTGATATTACTAGCTATAGCAAAGGGGGCAAGAACTTTTCCCACTTATCATTTAATGATGAAAACACCAAGCTCTTTGATGATAATAAAATTTTAATACCAGCGTACTCGTTCTATGTTGGTGTTCCTCCAACAGGAAATCCTGTAACAAAACTTTCACCAGTCGAAGTCACCACTGTTCAATTGAACCACCCCCTGGCACCTGAAGAGCAGGGACGATATGATCCAGTTGAGTATACTCCAATACCCTTTCAAACTCAATGGCTTTCATCAATGCAAAAGATGCAGTTTCGCAACATTCAAACTGGTCATCTCTTCATTAGACCCTTTGTGTATAATCCAAAAACACAATCGCTTACTATTCTCAAAAAGGGTGTTTTTTCCATAACCTTTCCGTCCTATCGATCCGCTTCAGTCCCAGCCCGAGCTTATAGTGGTGACTACTATAGAACTGTTAAAAGAATGCTGTTGAATTTTCCTGTAGCAAAAAATTGGATCATCCCCAAAAAAAAGAGCAGGGTGACTCCATCAACGTATTCACAGAGGCTCCCAAACCAAAACATGATGGGATTTACCATTAGCGATGGTTTGGCCGGTTTTAATGAAACCACCACAGAGGAGAATGGTATCATTAAAATAACCGCAGCTCAGGTTGCAGCTTTTTTTGGATCCTCAATCAATATAAACAGCTTTGCACTGTACGGATCACAACGTGAGCGATTAGACTCGGTTGTTCCCTATCCTGATGAGATTCCTCCTGGTGTAAGCAGTATACCCCTTCGACGAGTAGACGTTAATGGTGATGGCCTTTTTAATAGTAACGATTATCTATTAGCCTATGTTTCTGCAATATGTGATTGGTACTATGATACAGCACAGAATGATTTCGAATATCTCTTTAACCATTATGAAACAAAACGATATTATTGGCTAGCCATACAGGGATCAGCCAAAACGGTAACCAGATTTGTTCAACCAGCCGGTGTGCCAGCTATAAATGTTTCTGCCTTTGAAAACCGTATTCGCTATAAGCAATCTAAGGAATTGCTCTGGCGAGGATTTAATGTTAAGCCCTATGGAGGTATGGAATGGATGTGGATCCGTCTTACTGACATAAACCGTACCTTTACCTACACCTATGATACCTCGCCTATTAACACAAGCTATCCAGGTCATTTTCGTGTTGTCAAGGGAAGTGTAAGCGGGACACACCTTGTCTATTTTGGATCGACCCTGCTCGCTGATACGGGTTCATGGAATAGGGTCACTGATTTTAGTGATCCAACCCTGCGCGTCACCCTTGATGGGATTAGCCAAGAGGATTACTTTGAGATAACCTGCATTGACGCTCGCTATTTTCAGAATCTAGATATGGCAGGACAAAGCAATTTGCGCATTTACTCTGCCAATGACCCCAACGCTATTGCACGATATCAGCTTACCAACATCCCACAGGGACGTTTTGTTCTGTTTCGAATTGCTGCCGACGAATCTGACATTTCCTATGTGGCAGATACGGTGCTTCTTGGTGCGACAAACAGCTTTTCCTGGGTTGACTCAACAGGAATTGGTATTCAATATTTTGCCTCAATGGAATCGGCGTTTAAATCCGAGGAGATGACAAACTATATCGCTGGTGTAAATAGCGGATTTGAATTAAAGAACCTAACCTCCGAACCCTGCAGGGCTAATTATATTATAATTAGCCATCAAGATTTTTTTGATGAAGCGCTTCGTTTGGCTCAGCACAAAGAAAATATTAATAGTGCAATGGTCACTCGCGTTGTTGATGTGGAAACCATCTTCAGAGAGTTTTCTGGTGGCAATCGAGATCCCGGTGCCATTAGGAATTTTTTACTCCATTCTCATCATGGCGCAAATTGGAGTGAATCTCCAGAGTATGTACTTCTTTTTGGTAATGGTCACTATGATTACAAGGGCTACCTAACCACAAATGTAAATTTTATTCCCACTATACAGATGAAAACAGGCTCCTTTATTAAATGCTTAGAGGACTTTTTCGCTTGTATCACACCGGGAAAAACCATCATAGACAATGCAACCTCTCCAGATCTTTTTCTAGGTAGGATCACCTGTGCCTCTGCCATTGAAGCTAAAAATGTGGTAGACAAAATCATTGAAACAGAGGATCCACTACAAGGCGATTTTAGTGAATGGCGAAATCGTGTCCTATTGGTTTCTGATGATGATATGCAGGGTAATGGACCTGATTATATTCGCCACTATATCAGTAATGAGAGGATTAATGGAATTATTGAGAAGAGCCGACCCTCGGCAGAGGTTGAGAAGGTGTACCTTTTCGATTATAAATGGAATGAGGTGTTTCAAAAACCTGAGGCATCCCGGGCACTCTTTAATAAAATTGACGGTGGTGTCTCTATTGTAAATTATTTTGGTCATGGATCCGAAGAAGCATGGGCAGACGAGTATATTTTAACAAAAGAGTTAGTTGGCAACTTCAGCAATCCAAAAAAGTATCCTTTAGTCAACTCCTTCTCTTGTTCGGTTGGTCGCTTTGACAATCTGGGTAAACCCTGCATGTCCGGACTTTTTGTCACCACAGCAAACCGAGGTGGCATTGCATCCATTTCCAGTAGCCGTTCTGCCTTTGCATCGATCAATGAACAGATGGCAGTAGAGATGTTTACGGTTCTCTATGAACGAGACACAACGTGGATTTCCAACAACACCTATACCTATGATCCTGCCAATTGGAGCCTGGGCCAAGCCTATATGTTGACCAAAGCCCCCGGTGGTGTCAACTTAAAGAATTATGTTTTTATTGGAGATCCCTCAATCAAATTCACCAATATCACCGACACGATTGATGCAACAATCACTAATTTAGATGGCTCTCCAATTGAGGGAGACTCCTGCCTCAAGGCTCTTCAAAAAATTGTCATATCAGGGACAATCAATAAAACAGCCTATAGGCAAACCATTGATCCCAATACTGGGGATACAGTGATAACGGTGATCAAGACACCCAATACCCAATTTGGTTCTAGTGATAGTGGCAATATTTTCATCGGCCTCTATAATCCAAAACAGGATTCGGTCAAACGCAAAGATGGTGGCACCTTTACTGACCCAACCTATAGCATGGCAGGCTCGCCGATTTTTACCGGAGAAACAGCCGTTAAGAACGGTACTTTTAGACAGGAAATACAACTTCCACTTAAGGTACCTTTTCAACAGAAGGGTGTCTCACTTAAACTCTATGCGTGGGACACAAAAAATTATGCTACTGGATTCAAGGGGAACCTGCTCTTTAATGGTACCGACACAACCTTTGACTTGACCGATAAGCAGGGACCAAGAATCAGTGTTCGACCTGTTTATAAAGACTCTCTATGGAATTCGCAAGCGGGTTTCACCGATAAAATTAGCTCCTCCTTGCCTTTGAACTTGGAGATTAACATTTGGGACCAAAGTGGTATTGACGTCACCGGAACCGGGCCTGACGAGGGATTAGCTGTTGAAATTCCTGGATATAAAAAGCGTCATAACATCAATCGTAACTTTAGTAATACAGAGGGTAAGTTTACCCAGGGTGTTGCCACCTACTCCTTTAATTCTGGCGAAATCGAACCTGGTACTTATGATATGGCCATCACAGCACAGGACCTTCTGGGTAATATTTCCAATGTAACGATAACCTTGGTAGTGCTGAAAGATGAAGAGTTTAAGCTTTACCAAACCTTCAATTATCCCAATCCTGTAAGAATGAACAATTCTACCCGGTTTTATTTCCACCACACCCATACTGACACCGATTATCACGGTGAAGCTACAGCAACGATCCGAATTTATACTCTCTCCGGGAAGTTGTTAAGGATAATCCGAAACGCTCGTAACGGACATGTCTGGGATCTTACTGATCAACGAGGACATCGTCTTCCACCCAATGTATATCTCTATCGGATAACCGTTACCATGCTCAATGCTGGTTTTACCGACAATGAGAAAGAGATTAAAAGTCCGATTAAGAAGCTGGTAATTCTACCACCAAGTTAAGCACGTCGTCAAACTCAACAAATATTATTCCGAAGAATCTGATGTGTCAAGCAAATTTTTTAGTTGTGAAAGAGTCTCTTTTAGCCCCTCTTTTTGAACTGATGAGATCGAAAACCACCCTGTAGGGAGCTGTTGCTCTTCTGCTAAAAAGAGGTCAGATTTTGTAAGGATAAAGCATTTAGGTTTTGCTGCGAGAATTGGGCTATATTGCTTAAGTTCATTAATGAGGAGCGTGGCTTCTGCTTCTGGGTCCTCTGCAAGGGATTCAACCATGATCGCTAAGACGCGAGTTCGTTCAATGTGTTTGAGGAACCTAATACCTAAGCCTTTCCCTTCATGGGAGCCTTCGATGAGCCCGGGAATATCTGCAACAACAAAGGACTCATATTGATCATGCAACTTAACAATGCCTAAGTTTGGTTGAGTTGTGGTAAAGGGATAGTCAGCAATTTTAGGGTGTGCTTTGGAAACGGCTGATAAAAACGTTGATTTTCCCGCATTTGGTCGTCCAACCAAACCAACATCAGCCAATACTTTTAAATTAAGCCGCAATGTTTTTTCTTCACCGGGCTTACCATATTCTGCATGTTGTGGATTGGGGTTGTTCCGTGTGATAAGTGCAGCATTACCTCTACCACCACGGCCACCGAGAGCCGCAACAAAGCGATCACCAACAGAGACAAAATCAAAAAGTAACTGTTGTGTTGCATCATCTAATAAAAGCGTCCCCGCAGGAACCGGGATAATAATATCTGAGCCATGTTTTCCATATTTATCAGAACCTTTACCATGTTGGCCACGCTCCGCCTTATACAGGTGATGATAGGAGACATCCTGCAAAGTATGCACATGCTGCGAAGCCTCAATAATAATATTTCCACCGCGCCCACCGTTGCCACCATCTGGTTTGCCCCGTGGTTTATATTTCATGCGGTGATGTGAATAACAACCGTTTCCACCATCTCCCGCTTTTATTTTGATAACTGCTTCGTCAATAAACATGGCTTGCTCGTTTAAGTAATTCCTTATATTACTTCTTATCTGTCTTTTTAGAGGTGGAAGATGATTTTTTCTTTGTGCTCTTCGATGATTTGGAGTCGCTCTTTTTCGATGTACTTGAAGAGGAGGGTTTGTCAGCTTCTGCTGCCTTTTTATAAGTGTCAGAACGATAATCAGTTATATAAAAGCCACTCCCTTTAAAAAGAAATCCTGCCCCTGGTGAAATAATACGATGCACAGAGCCTTTGCACTCTTCTTTTGGGCATGTGGTTAAGGGATCATCTGAAATATTCTGAAACTGTTCAAAATGGTCGCCACATTTTTCACACTCATACTCATAGGTTGGCATAGCAATAATACTCCTCGAATAACTCAAATCAAGCATATGAAATTCAAAAAACGGCTAATAAAATAGTTTTTGGAGCTTATAAGGAGTATAATGGAGGGTTTAGGAGTCTATGAATCAATAATTTCACCATAGAGATCATAGTCATCTGCACCAATAATTTTTACCTGCGAAAAACTCCCTGGAGAGGTATCACCCTTTAGGATGAAAACTCTACCATCAACCTCAGGCGCATCTCCTTTGGTGCGAGCTTCAAAATTAAAATCTGGGTTATCACTTATTTTGTCAATGATTACTGATCGAGTTTCTCCAACCAAAGATTCACAATGCTCTCTGCTAATTTCTCGCTGCACATCCATGAGAAGTTCACATCGCTTTTGTGCTGTAGATATACGTGGTCGCGGCTTCATAGCGTATGAACGAGTTCCCTCCTCTGGAGAAAAGGGAAAAACGCCAACTTTTTCAAATCGAGCCCACTCTAAAAAATTGATCAACTGATCAAAGTGATTCTTTGTCTCTCCTGGGTGGCCAACAATAAAGGATGTTCGTATTGTCACCTGAGGAATTGTTGACCGAACCTTTTCAACTAAGGCATATAAGCTATCAGAAGACGTCGGTGTTCGGCCCATTGCTTTTAAAACAGGTTCCGCAATATGTTGTAGAGGAATATCTAAGTATGAGCAGACCCGATCCTCTGCGGCGATAAGTGAAAGAAGCTCGTTATCAACATATTGTGGATGAAGATACATCATCCTAATCCAGGGAAAGTCTGTTTCTTTAAGAAGCTGTTCTACAAGGTTTGCTAAAGATGATTTTTGGTCTCGCCCATAAAAAGAGGTGTCCTGGGAAACTAAAATACACTCCTTTACTCCCTGGTCCGAGAGCCATTGTGCCTCTTGAGTGATTTCTTTTATGGACCGACTTTTAAACGAGCCCCTAATCGATGGGATGATACAAAAGGCACACCTATGGGAACATCCATCGGAAATTTTGATATATTGAGTTGCTATGGGATTTGATAATATTCGTTGAAAGGATTTTTGTTCTTCTAATTCTAAAATCTGAGACAATTCTCTTTGCCAATTTTTGATACTAAGCCAATAATCGACCTCGGGGAACTGTTGTTGAACAGTAGATTTATAGCGTTGCGAAAAGCAACCAGAAACAATTAGTGTTGTGCAGAGTCCCTGTTGTTTAAACTGAGCCATCTCTAAAATTGAATCAATTGCCTCTTGGGTAGCTTCCTGAATGAAAGTACAAGTGTTTACAATAATTATATGTGCCTTTTGTGGATCTTCGGTCATTTGAAAGCCACTGGCTCCAAGATAGGAGGTGATGTTCTCTCCATCAACAAGATTTTTACTACAGCCAAGATTACAAAGTGCTACTGTTTTCATTGTGCAGAAATATATAAAAAAAGGATTTCATTATCAATGAAATCCTTTGATTTGTTATGTATAGCTCTAGGTTAATTACCAACTCGTTGTATCTGTTCCCCAGTCATCGTCACCCCATTCATCTTCCTTTGGTTGTTGAGACGCCGGAGTCTGCTGCTGTTGTTGCGTTGGTTGCTGTGAGACAGGCTGCTGTTGTTGCGTCGTCGCTGGAGTTGTTGTTTGAGGGGCTTGTTGGGTCGGCGCTGGGGTTGTCTGTACTTGTTGAGAAGGTGCTTGCTGCGTTTGAACTGGTTGTGTGTATTCGATACTTTCCTGTTCTACTGGTTTGTACGTCTCATATTCTGCAGTACTTGTTTGCCCCATGCCAGAGCCGCTTAATCCTACATTATCATTAGATCGATTATCTACCCAATAGTCGTACCCATCGTTGACCAGATAATTTTCTGCAAATTCCCGAGCCATGGAGACACCGGTAAATCCGCCAATGCGAATACGGTAATAGTTGCCAACAAGTTCGGGCGTTGGATTTTGAACCTCTGCAACATAAGCTGGGTATCCTCGGTCTTCTAATTTACCGGCAATTGATTGAGCAAATCTCTCGGATAATACACAGGAGACCTGCACAGTGTATCGACCATTGGGATTGAATTGTGGTGTTCCGCTTGGTGAAGAAGTTGACGTAAAATCATCGGTCTTTGTTTCAAATTCATCGTCAGTGGTATCTTCATAAAACTCATTGAACATCTCATCGTCGGTGGTATCCTTCATCGCCAGAGTGTCTATAATTGCATCCTGGGCGCTCAGCTCGTCCTTTTTCTTTCCACATCCAACAAGGAACAATCCTGTTATAATGAGCAAACAGATCAGGTTTTTCACACTCATACTTCCTCCTAAATTCCTAAAATAAGGGCATATACCACAAGTAAACGGGTACGTGTAAATGATTGCAACTTTTTTAAATATATATACTTAATCCTATTTATAATACTATAAAATTAATTTCACTTTCAAGGCAAATACACTTTTTTTTACAAATTGGAACACCTAGTTGTTTCCCAGACCAGCAAGTAGTTTATGTGCTTCTACAGCTTGCGGTGTATTAGGATAATTTTTTACAAGATCCTTCATAATAAAAATCGCACTTTGGATGTTACCGTTGTTAAGGGCTTGGCGAGCCTTACGAGAATGTTCTGCAGCCCTTTCGAGCATCTTTACATAGGTACCACTTCCAATTACTTTAGACAAATATTTTAATGGAGCATCAAGATTGTACGTGCCATATTGGAGGATTAGATTTGCCTTTGAGCTATTTGGAAGACGATAGGTTATCTTTCGTTCATCAAAAAGCGTGTAGGTCCCCATTTGCCGATAGGTTGCTGAAATTGAAAGGGTTTCTAAAGAGTCAATAGCACAAGAGAGATAGGCAGGAAGCAGGTTATCACCAATTGCTGTATAGGAAAAATGATAATCCTGATGAACAGTCTTTATTGGGGCAGGCTCCTTTTGATTGCCGGTAAAGGTACGGGAGTGCTTGACCAGTGAGAGCTGCTTTGCCAGCATGGTTGTGGTGTCAATAGAAATAGACAATGATGTTAGCCAGCTTTCATGTAAATAGGCCCCCATGTCACGATACTCATAGCAGAATCGAGATCCCTTGGGAGCAAGGAATACATTAAGGGTGGTGGGCTGATTGGGGTGAGTCTTTGATTCAATTATGGTTTCGTTCTGTAATTGCAATAGCACATCTCTGTTGCCATATTTCAAAATAGCATTAAGAATGACCTCTGTCATTTCAATAGGATTTATAATACCTGAAAGTAATTCTCTTGTTTTAGCTGGATAGTGTTTGTTTGCAATACGTAAGGAAAAACCCTGTTTTTTATCAAATTGTTCTGTATAAAGCGGTGCATCAATGTCTATTGTGTCAAGTATCAGAGCAATTTCATCGGCAATTGAACCGGACAACGTTACTGGGACAGTGTATCGTCGAGGCAACAATTTAGCCACCAATGAATAGGGTGGCTGGATTCGAGCCAAAATTTTATATGGTTCGGAAAGTTTTGGTTTTCCCGAAAACCCTAATGAAAACACACAGGTAAGGAGTAGAAATAGTCGATGATCTACCTTCATAAATATCCTCCTAAACCTTAAAATTTCTAAAGATGAGTATTAGATTGTTCCCTTTGACGATGGTATTTGGTCTGGTGCTGCCGGATTTATCTTACAAGCGTGAGAAAGAGCCCGACCAAAGGCTTTGAAAATCGCCTCTACCGAGTGGTGACTGTTTCTTCCTCGCAAAAGGTCAATATGTATAGTCATTCTGGCAGTATCGGAAAGTGCCTTAAAAAAATCTTCTACTAAATCACACTCAAAGTTGTTTATAACCCGATCAACATACGTTGCTGCATAGGTAAGATTTGGTCGTCCACCAATATCAATGCACACACGTGCTAAAGATTCATCCATTGGAATATACTCAGTAGCATAACGAAAAATCCCCTTACAATCCCCTAAAGACTCCTGTAGGGCCATGCCAAGGCAGATACCTATGTCCTCTATACTATGGTGGAAATCAACTTCCACATCACCTTTACAAACAAGGTTAAGATCGAAGAGACCATGTTTGGCGACCAATGTCAGCATATGGTCCATAAATCCCACACCACTTGAAACAGAGACCTCTCCTGTCCCATCAAGTTGAAGGGTAAGCTTTATATCGGTCTCTTTAGTTTTTCGCTTGATTTGAGCTTTTCGGGTCATGTGTTCGCCTTTTCTTTGGTTCTATCTCTTTTGTCTCTTCAACAAAATAAATACTTTAATTCCTTTGGATTGGCAAGCTTTTTGGTTTACTGAATGTATATACTCATGTACTGAACGTCGACGACTATATCTTGACAGAATAAAACTGAGACAGCGCTTGTATTAAGATATCGTTTTCTTCCTCGGTGCCAACATTGACACGGAGACAATTTTGAAGCATCGGATAGGAGGAGACATCGCGTAGCAAAATTTCACGCTCCTTTAAAAAGGAAAGGAGCTCCTCTTTTCGTGTGGTTCGAAAGAGCATAAAATTTGCCGAGCTGGGATAAAGATTTTCTAAGGGAAGAGTTTTCAGAAATGAGATAATTCTATCCTTTTGTTCCTTTATCTTCTCAACTCTCTCAGCAATTACCTCTTTTTTTGCAAGCATCATTCTTACCAATTTTTCAGAGAAAAAATTGATGTTATAGGGGAGTTTGATTTTATTGATGTGTTTAAGGATTTCCGGTGCTCCTATCATATAGCCAAAGCGCAAACCAGCGCCACTAAAGGCCTTTGAAAAGGTACGGGTAATTATAAGATTTGGGTATTCCTTCAACAGAGACAATGCATTAAAACCACCAAATTCCACATAGGCCTGATCAAGAATAAGCATGCCCTGATGATCTGCAAGAATAGTGCGCAACTCCTGCTCTGACAAGGTAGATCCAGTTGGATTATTGGGTGAGCAGAGTATGCAAAGAGCTTTTGGATTCTCTGAAAGAGCTTTTTGGATGCCTTTTAGATCGTAGGAAAGATCGGATTTCAAGTTTGCCGTCACCAAGTTTCTTCCCATTCCATTAGTAAGAAGTTGATACACCGTAAAGGTGGGTTGGCAGACTACTACCGTGCTATTGTTATCCGTGAGGGATAAGAGTAACACCAAAAGCATCTCATTGGAGCCGTTTCCCGCGATGACAGAATCAGGAGTGATTCCGTGAAATGAGGCGAGAGCCTCTTTTAGGTTTTGCGGAATAAAGTCAGGATAGCGATTCCATGGCCTGTTTGCACAAAACTGGGCAAACTCCTGTTTAATCTCTTCAGGCCAGTCATAGGGACTTTCATTCTGGTTTAGCTTTATTTTATAAGGGTTCGGTTGAAGATGATACTCTTTTAGGTTTCGTACCGAGCTATTTATTAGGTTCTCTGTCTTCTTTAAGTCCATAATGCTTCCTGATCGAATCTATCAACTGGGCCATTTTCTTCTCTAAGCCATTAATCTCAAGGGCAATATGAAACACCAATACTAACGTCCCAAGCAGTGCAATAATAAGCAAAACGGTGATCATAGACATTCCCAGTTCACAGTAATTTACGATCTTAAATATAGTTAATGGTACTATTGCTGCATGGGGATGTTAAAGAGCGATTCAAAATTGGAATTGATTTGCTCACTTAATTGACGAGAAGGTATGTTTTTGAGGTGCGCAACAAAATCGCCGATAATGCTTGCATGGGCAGGCTCGTTTCTCTTTCCACGGAATGGTGGCGGTGCCAAATAGGGAGAATCGGTTTCAATAAAGAGTCGATCCAATGGTGTATAGGCGACAAGCTCCTTGCAGGGATTGTTCTTAAAAGTTATGATTCCCGAGTAGGAGACAAAGTATCCTGCATCTAATAGTCGGACAAGGTCTCTTTTTTCACCGGTAAAGCAATGGAACAAAGCATGCGTTATAGAGTGTGATTGGAGAAGATCAACGGCTAACGATTCTGCACCCCGGGAGTGGAGGGCAACAGGCACATTGAGATCTTTTGCAATTGACAACTGCTTTTCGAACAGTGGCTTTTGAGCATTCAGTGATGGATAGATGGGATTCGAATCATCCAGCCCAATCTCCCCAATGCCAATTACTTTAGGATGCTGGGCATTTTGAGTCAATAACTTTTCCCATGAGTCAACAAGGGTGGTTTCACAATCAAAGGGGGAGATACCAACCATGCCATACATGGATTCATACTGTTTACATTGACAAAGAACAGTATCTGCAGTCGTTAAATTTGTTGCCGTATTTACAATGGTATGGACGCCGTTTTTTAACGCTCGATCAACCGTTGCTTCAAGCTCCTCCTTTGATAAATCATAAAGATGAGCATGAACATCAATCCATCTACTCATGGTACTTATCTCCGGTGTACTAGAGTCGATCGCTGAAGGCCTCTTTCCATGTTTCCGAGTTCCAGATTTCCAAACCGTTAGAGTCTAACCGAAAGTAGCGCACACCACTCCCTTTGACTTTTAGACGCTCTTGATTGAGGTAATAGATAAGTCGTGAGTTGTCTCCCACATGTACATTTATACTATCTAAGGCACGGAAGAGCCTTGTTTGCCCAGCTCTAATTAAATTTTTCCACGACTTTCCATCATAAAAAACCCTGACCCATACAGTGTCTTTTATTGCCTTTAAGACAAACACCAAGGTATCCTTTGGCTCTACATAGGTTGAGTCTTCGACTCCTCCAAGAGAGTCTGTTTCTCCAGATTCTGATGCTAATGTCTCAGCGAGACTGGATTCTCCCAGTGTGTCTGTGCTATCGGAGGAGATGGTATCAATAAGTCCAAAGATTTCAAGCTCCGAGCTGTCAATCTCAGTCAAATACTCCTTTTCCTCTTCTGGAGCACTCTTTATCCACTTATATTGATAGCCTAGGTAGGTAATGACAACACCAGCTAAGAGGGCCAGTAAAATGAGAATCTTCCAGGTTAAGGTGGATTTGTTTCGATCCTTGGCTACACTAATTTTTATTCTTTGTGTGTCAGTAAGACTATCGTCAATTTCAGATATCCCTCGCTCTTCCATAAACTGCTTGATAAGCCCATCTGGATCAAGCATTAAGTAACTGGCAATAGAACGAATATAGACCCGAACATAGGGATCGGCGGGCAATTGATCATAGCTGCTTGATTCGATTGCCTTTATATAGGAGATGTTGAGCTTCAGATCTTTTGCAACGGTTTCTAAGGAGATTCGTTTAACAACCCGCTCCCGATGAAGAATATCACCGACCTTTTCTGATGCCTGTTCCCTTGGTTGTTCCGGAACATTTTGCTCCTGCTCTTGCGATGAATTCAATTCATTCGATTCGTCAGACATTATTACTGTCCTTTCATAAATGCAAAATAGGCATTAAATAGGGCAATTGTTTCAGAGATGGGAAGTCCCATCACATTATAAAAGCAGCCTTGTATTCGATCGACAAAGGTCATAGCTTTACCTTGAATTGCGTAAGCTCCTGCTTTGTCAGCGTACTCATTTTTGTCAAGATACGCATCTATTTCATCGTCGGGCACCTTGCGAAAAAAGACCTCAGTGCATGCCAGGGCCGTTTTAGTAAACTGTATATTTTCGCAGATAAGCGCAACACTGGAATATACTTTATGCATTCTCCCTGATAATCGTCGGAGCATTTTTTGCGCATCCTGATAATCTACAGGTTTTACAATGACCTCATTGTCCAACACCACAATGGTATCGCTTCCAAATATCAATGATGATGCATGAGCCGGTAAGATAGAACGAGCCTTGGCAAGAGCAAGTTCTTGAAGCGATTCTTTCAGCCTTTCTGGGTCAATATACTCATCTTCATTGGGAAGAGATGGCTTGACAATAGTAAAATCAAACTCCATATTACCCAGGATCTCTTTGCGCCTTGGAGATCCCGAGGCGAGAATAAGCGGTCTGTCAAGTCTATTCCACTGGTGCATGATTTGTTTTATTAAATAAATTAAGCATTTACAGGGTCTTTGGTGTTCTAAATATACAATGAGGAATTAATTTATTCCATAAATAATAACGGATTTGACCGTACCATTCTAAAGGTAATTTCCTATTTGAAGTAACACTATTGTGATCGCTTGGGTAAGAGATTGCTACAACCGAAGCAATAGATAGAAGGATTATACACTTGGCAATTTATTAAGCTTGTATCGATTTTAAAAAGAGTATTACCTTGAAAAAAGCTCATGATTCATTAGCATCACTATGAGCACAAACAACAACATTAAGCGCCAAGGTCCTTAATTTAGCTTCGGCGGAATCATTTCTAGAAGGAACAAGAACCGGTGCCTTTGCTCCCATGGTTGCATGTGCCTGTTTAAGATTGGCAAAATAGGTTGTTGCCTTTGCCATCATATTGGCAGATTCAATGTTAGGGCAAAGAAGAATATCTGCTTCCCCAGCAACGGGAGAGTCAATTTTTTTTATCTGGGCAGCCTCTTTTGAGATGGCATTGTCCAAAGCAAGGGGGCCATCAACAACACATCCCTTAATTTGGCCACGTTGATTCATTTTTGTTATGACAGCAGCATCGGTGATAGACTGTAGGTTTGGGTTAATTGTCTCAACAGAGGAGAGAATTGCCACCTTTGGATTTTCATTTCCCAAGGCATGAGCCACCGTCACACAATTTTCTATAAGTTGGATTTTTTCATTAAGGTCCGGAGCCAGATTAAATCCACCATCTGTGATCATAAGTAGCTTGTTTTTATCGCTTCGTCCGGAGAATTCAAAAAGGAAAATGTCGCTGATAATTTTTCCAATTCGTAAACCACTCTTTGGATTAAAAGCGGCTTTAAGTAAATCCGGTGTTTTTATACTCCCCTTAAGAATAATCTCTCCCTGACCATCCAAAATTGCTTGAATCGAATTGCTACAGATGGCCTTTTCATTCATCGCCTCAATAATCTCGAAGGTGTCAGGGGGCAACCCCAGTTCACGTAGTTGTGCCCAAATCAGAGCAGGATCTCCAACAAGGACACCATCGGCAATGCCGATTGTCCGGGCCTCAATAAGTGCAGCTATAGCAGCAGTATCATTTCCACCAGCAACAATTACTCGCATTGGTCGCGCTCGTTCTTTACTGATTTTTTTTGCTGCAGCAAAAAGTTCATCAAAGGTATGTATCATGATTGATCACCTACTTGAAGATAATTTTAATTAATTGTGCTAGTTTTCTGCTATACCCAAGCTTTTCATCTTGCGAAAAAGGGTTGCCTTATGAATACCCAACTGCTTTGCGGTATTGATCCTACTCCCATTATTTTCCTGTAATTTTCTAAGTATAAAAATCTTTTCTAGCTCCTCAAAGCTATGAACACCTGAAAGGATATCATTATTGGAAGAGAGCTGTTCTGCTTTGCTAGTCATTTCTGGGGGTAGGTGTTTGGGATCGATACTGTCGGTTTTACAAAAGATAAAGGCGTGCTCAATAATGTTTTCCAATTCACGTATATTACCGGGATAATCATATTTAATCAGCACGTCCAAGGATTTGTCAGAAAGTTCGCTAATGCTTTTCTTGTATCGAGCGTTGAAAAGGGAGATGAAATAATCGCAGAGGAGTGGAATGTCTCCTTTACGATCACGCAATGGAGGAAGTGTTAAATTTAAGACTTTAATTCTATAGTAGAGATCCTCGCGAAACTCTTTCTTTTCGACCATCTGAGGGATATTCTTATTTGTCGCAGCAACAACTCTTACGTCAACGGGAACACCCTTTGTTCCCCCAAGTGGTTCTACAATTTTTTCCTGTAAGACTCTGAGAAGTTTAACCTGCATTGCCGGTGTGATATCACCTATCTCGTCTAGAAAAAGCGTGCCACCTTCGGCCTGAACAAATTTACCAGGTTTATCCTTTTTTGCATCGGTAAAGGCACCTGCGAGATAGCCAAAAAGCTCCGATTCCAAGAGATTATCTGGAAGCGCACCGCAATTTATAGCAACAAAGGGAGCGTTAGCCCGTGGGCTCAGCTCATGAATAGAGCGTGCAATTAGCTCCTTGCCAGTTCCACTTTCGCCAGTGACCAGCACTGTGGTCATAGTTTGTGCAATTTCGGGAAGGATGTTAAAAATCTCCTTCATTGCAGGGCTTCGGCTAATGATAGAATGAAATGTGGCACTTCCCAAAATTTCTTTTCGGAGTCCTTCAACCATTTTATTGGCCTTGTCTGCAGCATGCTTGGCGGCTCGAAGCTTGCGCTCCTCTGCCTTTTTTCGTGCTGTGACATCCTGGACTTGGCCAAGATAGAGTATTGGCCCGCTCACTTCAATTTGAATGGGGGTTACATTCCAGCTTAAGAATCGTCCCTTGGTAGGAATAATTTCATAACAATCTCCCTGCTTAGAAAACCGGAAATCAAAGGCCGATTCAAAGGCAAGGATCTGCTTTTTGTCAAGAGACTGCTTTTTTATTCCGGGAATCTGGTCAAAAAGCGAAAAAGATATTTCCTTATAATCAGCCTCTCTGTCCAGAGAAAACATCTCCATAAATGATCGATTAGCATCGGTAATCGCACCGTCCTGGTCACAAAGGACAATTCCGATTGGGGAGGCAGCATAGATGCTTTTTAAATGTTCCTCACTAAGGCGAAGCTTTTTCTCCACCAGCTTCAATTCTGTAATGTCAAGGAGGCTTGTGCGTACGCCAGCCAGCTCACCGCTCTTTAAAATGGGAGAAGAAGCAACCAAACAATAGACGATTTCCCCATTCTTTTTTTGAAGTCGATACTCCTGAGGCTTAAAATCTAAACCGGCGATCTTTTTCTGAATATTGTCTTTTGCACGTTCAAGATCTTCTGGATGGATCATTTGCGGAAGAGAGACTCCGGATCGAAAGTCTTCCATAGAGTAGCCAAAAGTGTCATAGCTTGCTTTATTGGCATAGATCACTCGAAAATTGCTATCCATCTCAACAATCATACTGGGAAGCAGCTCAGTGGTCTCCTTAAATCGTCGATCGCTTTCATGAAGCTCCTTCTCAATCTTTTTTCGCTCGGTAATATCCATCATCGACACCAAGGATTGGGTGGTGCCTGGTATCATACTTACCTCTAAAAGAGCATCACGATAGGTGCCGCTGGTGTGTCGATATTTAAACTCATATTGAGAAGGTGTCGTCTCTGGGTGAGCTCTTCTGGATTGATGGTATTCCATCATCCTTGCACAATCTTTTTGCGCAACCATGTTGGTCCACTTAACTTTGCCCTCTATTTCCTCTTTAGAGTATCCGGTCATTTCAGAAATTTTTTGGTTAATAAGCGATATGGTCATATCCTCTTCTAAAACAACCATACCTGTTTGAGTATATTCAAAGGCGCTGCGATATTTCTCTTCACTCACCTCTAAAGCTTGCTTAATACGCTTTGATCCAGTTGCCGGGGCTGTAAGGGTGTTAAAAATTTTTTGAACGGTTTTGCGTTTTTTTCCTGACTTATCGTCCATAGAGACATCCCATTTAAAGTGATAAGCGGGTATAATCCCAAAGTAATAAATATTTAAGAAGGTTTGTTTCTAGTTCACTATGTATGCTGATGAAAAATAGCTCTATGGGTCGCACATGTGCAACCCTTATGTTGTTGGTTGCGGGATTTTGATCTCACCTTTTGCTATTAAGGTAGGGTAGGTTTCAAAAAATGGTAAAGTGACAAGCTTAAAAGGTAAAGGAGAGGCCCCCGGTAAAACGAAAAACAAATTGAGGGGAGGCCGTTAGCCTTATTTCAGTAAAGAGGATAATTTTTTTAGAGATAGGTATATCAATACCAGCAAAGAAGTTGACTGCTGCATCAACATCACTTGTTGGGTTCCAACTAGTACTATATGAATTTCCTGGAGCAGTATGAGTATGACGTGACTTGGAGAAGTTTATAACCAAAGCTATTCCAGTTCCCACATACGGTTCGACCACAAAACTAGAAGGTACAGGAAAGTAGTACTTAAGATCGGAAAAATTCATGGCGATTTGCCAATACCGATATTCATATTCATCAATGATAGTTACTGAATAGCGATAGGAGTTCTCATCTGAAGCAAACCAAAAAGAGAGGTTAGGGATAAACTGAAAACGACCAATCGAGCTAATTTTCCCATCAAAGAGGCAATGCCCTCCAAATCCAAAAGCCGCACCTCTGTTTTCCGGTGCGGCAAGGCTAAGCCTGGCACCAACGCCGATATAGTTTTTAGTAAGTCCTGAAAAAGAGGAGGTTGGCGTAATGAAACAGATCATCAGAAAAATTAACATTGCTTTTTTCATAATATTTTCCTTAATATTCTTGCTTTAGTCTTAACTGTATCAACTCCGCTCGACCCATTAATAAATTATTTGAAACATCAATGCAATGCAAAATTTTTTAGCCATTATCTTTAACTGCTCGTAAAAGCTCAGGAAGTTGCGCCATAGATTCAAATGATATAGCTTCTGATGGAATTTTTTCTTTGTCAATTATGGCATCTTCGGGAATATAGCCGAATACGGTCATACCAGCAGCTTTACCCGCCACCATGCCTGGAATTGAATCTTCAACAATGACACACTTTTCTGGTCTGGCTTTGCATGCTGCTGCTGCATGTAAAAAAAGATCAGGATAGGGCTTTCCACGAGAAACATCGCTGGCACTAAAAATTTTTCCTGCAAAAAATTCAAGTAAATTAGTTAATCTAAGGGTAAGTTGCATCTTATCATGGGGGCCACTTGAGGCTACACACTTGGGCCAGGAAGTCTGCTGTAGCGCTTCATGAATAAAGGGTATTGGCTTCAAGTCAGTTTTAAAGACTTGATACAGTCGGGTATAGTAACTCTGTGCAAAGGCTGAGGAGATCTTTTTTCCTGAGTAGTTTTGGGCTCTTTCTATACAGGTGGCCATAGAAAATCCCACAAAAAGGTTTACAAAATCGTTCTGATCAACAACGACCCCCTCCTCTGCAAGTGAGTCAGAAAGTGCCCTGTGAGCAATTGGTTCACTGTCAACCAAAACCCCATCACAATCAAAGATTATAAGATCCCACATTCATTTCAATCCTTTATCATTTCGCTTTTAAGAGAGGGATAAAATAGTACATGATAGAGAGAAGAAGAAAGGGAAGGCTTTCTCAAAGGCAGTAGCATTATTGTTAAGTCCCTCTCAGGTTTATCAAAAATTTCAGAGTTTAATAGAGCAACACAGAGATTGTTGAGGGAAAAGCAATAGATGAAAACTCAAATAATCTTGGTGCCGTGCATATACAAGCCTGTCTTCTATTTTGTATGTGAAAAACATGTTTAAATTCATTATTTCGTAACATTTTAGGCAAAATATTCTGAGGATGTAATTTTTAGGCCAAAATTTAACAAAAGCATTTCGCATAGAGTATATTTAGAACAGAGTAGTTGTAGAAAATGTAAAAGGGGGGGCTGGAAACAGGCCGCAGCATCATAATAATCTTACCCAAAGAGCTCTTGTTCCAATAGTAATTCCCCAGTTTAATTAAGGTGTGTGATATATATGCACCACTTTTATTCATTACACAAAACCAATTCTTTGGAGGACTTATGAAACACTCTCTCTGTTTTGTTTCATTACTAGTTTTTATTGTTCTTTCAACATCTGCGCAGCCACCCAAACAGTACGACCTTCGTGATCATGACCGAGTTACTCCGGTCAAATCGCAGAAAAGCGGAACCTGTTGGTGCCATGGTACCATGTCTGGTATCGAGGGAGATCTTCTGGTTACGGGCAACTGGAGAAAATTCGGAGAATCCGGCGAGCCAAACATGGCAGAGTATCACCTTTCCTGGTATAGTGGCTTTGCACAAGCTTGGAACTATGACCTCTATCCTAATGTGGAAGATCCCAACGCTGTACCTGATCATTATGGTGGAGACTACAAAATCTTTGCTGCCTATATGTCCCGGCTCGATGGACCAATTCGCGAGAAAGACGCACCCGGTGATAAGGAGAGGCGAATTCCCACAAAAGCGCAGTGCCCCTTAACTAAATCAACCTATCGTCGATGGTATGTGCCAGACATCAACTGGTATTTCATTGATGGAGATGGTGCACATGGTGACTGTAAGCATATTGACACTATAAAAAATGCCCTTATGACAAGCGGTGTCATGCCCACCAATTATTGTGTGAAGCGAAACCCCAACACCTTTGATTATCGATGCAACAAGGATAACAAGGTCTTTCAATATCAAAAACAAAGCTATAATCACGAAGCAAACCATTCAGTAGCAATTGTCGGCTGGGACGATGATGTGTATGGAAGAAAGAGTGGGACACAGGACACACCCAAAGGCGCATGGTTAGTAAAAAACAGTTGGGGAACGTCACAAAATTTTTTTTGGATCTCCTACTTTGACAAGCACTGCTGTCGAAATGCGGAGATGAGTGTCGTCTCCTTTCATAATGTCATTCCCCTTCCCTATACCAATGTATACTATCATGACTACCATGGATGGCGTGACACACTCAGTAACTCTAAAGAAGCCTTTAATAAATTTGTCGCGAGAAATAATACTGATGAGTATCTTGTCGCAGTCAGTTTTATAACCACAATCGATGATGAAGAATACGAAGTAAAGGTTTTTGACAAGTTTAATAATGGAGAACTCTCCGAAGAATTAGCCACTGTATCAGGAACGATTACTCATATGGGCTACCACACTCGTGACTTGAACAAACCAGTGACCCTTAAGAATGGTGATGACTTTTATATTCAACTCACATTTAAAAAGGGTTTTCAGGCCTATGATCGAACCTGCTCACCGCCAGTGTTGACAATTAATAAACCAAAGGCAGCACCCATTGTCAGGTCAAAGGCTGGTGCGGATCAAAGTTATTATCGAACCAGTGCTTCTGGGGAGTGGAAGGACCTCTATCAGTATCAAGAGTCAATAGTTGTCGATGGCAACACCGTTGATGTTACGGGTACGCAAAACTTCTGTATAAAAGGTTTTGTTATTGACACTATGCCTGTTGGCATACAGGGCCATCAAAACATGCTCCCAAACACACCGTTTAAAATGCAGAATTTTCCTAATCCCTTTGCCTCTTTTACAACCATCAAGTATTCGCTTAATCAGAAAAGTCGGGTAACACTGGCCATCTATTCTGCAAAGGGTCGTTTAGTTAGCTCTTTGGTTGATGCACAAAAGAGGGCTGGATCACATCGGGTGAGTTGGAACGCACAAGATGTTTCCAGTGGTGTCTATTATGCAATGTTAACTGTTAGCTCACCAAAAGGATCAATAACTGAGAAACGTAGGATGTTTGTGGTCAAATAGAACGTCATTTTTTCATCTCTTCATAAAGTGTTAAACAGCGGGAACTTTCTTATTGAGGGTTCCCGCTGTTGTTATGCATGGTGCAGGTGTAATTCAGAGTATATTTTTCTCTCCATGTTAGGAAATAAAGACATGCTGTTTAGTGATTCCAATTTGGCGCCAGAGCGATTTACCTTTGACAGTCAGGTTGCCGATGTGTTTCAAGATATGGTCAATCGATCTGTTCCGGGTTATGCCTCGATCATTCAAAGTATTGGGCTATTCGCACAATTATACGCACAACCAAAGACCAACCTCTACGATCTTGGTTGCTCCTTAGGAGCAGCAAGCTTTGCCATGCGCCACGCGGTGGATCGTAAAGAGTGTACCATCTTTGCGATTGATAACTCTTCTGCAATGATAGAACGTCTTACTGCTCATTGCAAAAGAGACTTTGGTATTGTGCCTATTCATGCGGTTTGTGGTGATGTTGAAGAGATAAAAATTCAAAACGCCTCAGTGGTGGTACTCAATTTCACCCTCCAATTCATTGCCCCAACAGGGCGTCTTAACACCCTTAAAAAGATTTTTAATGGACTTGTTCCCGGTGGCATACTTATTATTTCTGAAAAAATCTCCTACACAAACCAAAAGGAGCAAGAACACTTTGACACATTGCATGAAGCCTTCAAGCGAGCCAATGGTTATAGCGAGTTGGAGATCAGCAGGAAGCGAAATGCTTTAGATAATGTGTTAATACGGGATACCAAGCAGGAGCATATAGAGCGTTTAACAAAAGCTGGTTTTCAGACTTCCTATGAATGGTTTCGTTGTCTCAATTTCATTTCAATATGTGCTCAAAAATGATAAACCGCTATGCCACCCTTGACAACTGGTCAATGCCAAACTCATTATCCAGCTGGGTCCAAACGCTTGCCGATCCAATTGCACAGGCACTCTCTTCGAATAATCACGGCGACCTTCCCCAATGGAAGGAGATCCTTGCCTCACTACCCGTGGTTCCAGCAAGTAATCCAACCATTCAAAGGGGCATGGTCAGTTTTAATGGGAATGTTAACCAAGAGATCCAATTAAAAACAGAGACCCTTTTACGAAGGCTCCATCCCTGGCGTAAAGGGCCCTATTTAATTAATGGAATTCATATTGATACAGAATGGCGTTCTGACCTAAAGTGGGACCGTTTGTGCAACCATATCCAGCCGCTTACTGGACGTACTGTCCTTGATGTTGGCTGTGGTAATGGGTATCATTGCTGGCGAATGGCCTATGATGGCGCGTCCCTCGTATTAGGGGTTGATCCTTACATGCTCAGTGTGGTCCAGTTTCACGCAATCAGTCATTTTTCTACACTTCAACCGGTGTGTGTCCTTCCTCTTGGGATTGATGATGTCCCACAAAACCTTTCATGCTTTGACACGGTCTTTTCAATGGGACTTCTTTACCATCGTAAAGATCCCTGTGCTCATATTCAGCATTTGCATAATTGCCTTAGAGAGGAGGGCGAGCTTGTACTGGAGACGCTTGTTGTGAATGGGTCTGATGGTTATGTCTTTGTACCTCAGGGGCGCTATGCAAAAATGCGTAATGTCTGGTCGATTCCTTCTCCAGGCACGCTTGTCACTTGGGTTGAACAGTGTGGATTTAAAAACGTTCATTTAGTTACCGTTACCCCCGTTACCAACGAGGAACAGCGAAAAACCGATTGGATGACCTACGAGTCATTAGATGATTTCTTGGATCCCCAAAACAACACACTTACTATTGAGGGCCATCCAGCACCACAACGGGCAATTGTTATTGCTCAAAAAGCATAGAATCAACCAACACTCTTTTTCCGCAACCACAAAGAAAAGCGCATCGCCGTTATATATTTTATAGGATTATTGTGATATCCAGCAATAGGAGTAGGTGCATACCGATTTCTGCTTTGCTTAGAAGCCTGGCCACACAAGCTGTGATAAAGTTTCGGATTGTATTTACCCAACGTTGCAACATGTACAAATGAAAGTTGAAGATCATGGCTGAACAAAGTAAAAAGCATTCGGATCAAGCCTGGGACAGTGCCTCTGTTGAAGTGCTTTCCAAAGCAGAAAAAGAGAATATTGACACCGCATTTTCCCGAATGGAAACCCAGAAAAATCAGTGTAAGTTTGGTACGACCGGTGTTTGCTGCCGTATCTGTCATATGGGACCCTGCAGAATTACGAAAAAATCACCGCGCGGTGTGTGCGGAGCTGATGCTGACACCATTGTGGCCCGAAACTATCTTCGTGAAGTGGTGGGAGGTGCAGCAGCCCATTCTGATCATGCACGTCATCTGGTTCTACGCTTAAAGAAGGTTGCTCAGGGTGAAGGTGGTGGCTATGAAATTCGTGATGAAGAAGCCCTACGCCGTGCAGCAAAAAGCTATGAAATTGAAGATGAAAATCGCTCAAAGGAAGAGGTTGCCCTGGATTTGGCAGAGAAGATGCTTTCGGAGTTTACCAGGCAGGAAGAGACCTTAGAAACCCTAAAGCTTGCACCACTCAAGCAGCAGAGCATCTGGAACACAACTGAGGTTGCCCCTTTAGGAATTGACCGAATGGTTGTCGAGTCTATGCATCGCACTCACATGGGTGTTGATCACGATTATAAAAACTTACTTATGCAAGCTTTTCGAACAGCCCTTGCCGATGGATGGGGTGGCTCTCGCATTGCCTCGATTGTTTCAGACATCCTCTTTGGAACCCCTTCGCCGGTGCGCAGTGATGCCAATCTTGGTGTTCTTGGCGAGAAAAGCGTCAACGTGGTTGTCCATGGTCATGAGCCGGAACTCTCCGAGATGCTTGCTATTGCTGTGCGCGATCCTGAGGTGGTTGCATATGCCAAGTCAGCCGGGGCAGAGGGGGTGACCCTTGCAGGAATCTGCTGTACAGCCAATGAAATTCTTATGCGTCATGGCATTCCTATAGCAGGAAGCTTTTTACAACAGGAGCTTGCCCTTATTACTGGTGCAGTTGAGATGATGGTGATTGATGTGCAATGTTGTATGCCCAGCCTTCCGGAGATTGCCGGGGCCTATCATACTGAGATCGTATCAACTACCCATATCGCAAAAACTATTGGCGCGACCCAGGTTGATTTTAATGATAGGGACGCCCTCAACTCAGCAAAAGACATTATAAAACGAGCCATTGACCGTTACAAACAGAGGGACCCTAACAAGGTTGCTATTCCTTCGAAAAAGAGCCCCGTTGTTGGTGGCTTTAGTGTTGAGGCAATCAAATACATGCTTGGGGGTACTTTCCGAAAATCCTTTCGTCCTCTTAATGATGCACTTATCTCTGGACGGATTAAGGGCGTTGTAGGAATTGTTGGCTGTAATAATCCCAAGACCAAAATCGAAGAATATATCAATGTGCTTACAGCTCGACTTATTAAGGAAAACATCCTGGTTGTAAAGACTGGTTGCGCAGCCGTTGCCTCTGCCAAAGAGGGAATGATGAAACCAGAAACAGCATTGGAACAAGCTGGAGAAGGATTTAGAGAAGTGTGCGAAGCCGTTGGTATACCACCGGTTTTACACATGGGAAGCTGTGTTGATAATTCCCGGATTTTAGAGGCTGCCACAGAAATTGTTTTAGAGGGAGGATTAGGAGATGATATTTCTCAGGTTCCTGCAGTTGGCGTTGCTCCTGAATGGATGAGCGAAAAGGCCATTGCCATTGGCTGCTATTTTGTTGCCTCTGGGGTGGATGTCATATTGGGCCAACCCTTCAATATTACCGGATCAGAAAATGTGCTCAACTATCTTGAGCAAGAGGTACGCCCCTCCTTTGGCGCGTCATTTCACACAATTGTCGATCCAGAAAAGGCCGCCGACAAAATCGTGGAACTCTTAGATCAGCGCAGGGATGCCCTGGGCATTAACAAACGGGTAGAACGAAAATTATACGATATGAAGGATAGGAGAGAACTCGATGTCTAAGATTATATGTACCAGTGCAATTGATGGCGCCATCGAGTGGGTCGCAAAAGCAGAGCAGAAGTTAGATCAAGTAATTAACGCTAAAGGCCTCTCCTGCAAAATAGGATTTCCCAACACAGCCTATTACTTGCCGGTAATCTACTCCTTTACAGGAAGAAAAATGGAAACCGTCGAGGACGTCCGGTCGATATTGCAATATACTAAGACACTTCTTCCCCAACGCCCCTCTGACACAGTTTGGCTCCCCTATTTAGGAAGCACCTTGGATGCCGGTATTGCAGCACTCTTTGCCTGTGAAGTCATTGAAGCCTGTAAATACCTGATTGGTCCTGAACCAAAGAGCGATCTCTGGCTCGGCGCTGCTGATGACGTTATTATGCGAGAGCGAGGGATTGAGTTTGTGGATGGTACAGCCCCGGGATTCGCAGCGATTACCGGTGCTGCCCCATCAAACGACATTGCCGTAAAAATCGCACGGGAGCTGCAAGAGAAAAACCTCTATGTTTTTATGGGCGGAACCTCTGGTGAAACTCAGTTTGCTGAACAGTTAGCTGCAGAGGGTGTGCAACTTGGGTGGGAAACGCGACTGGTTCCCTTTGGTAAGGATGTATCCTCACTTATATATGCCTTAGGATTTGCCAATAGAGCGGCCCTCTCCTTTGGTGGCGTGCAACCGGGTGACTTTGAACGAAACCTCAAGTATAATAAAAACCGTATCTTTGCCTTTGTTCTGGCCTTTGGTAATGTTACCCCCGAGAAATATGCTGTCGCTGCTGGAGCAATAAACTATGGCTTTCCGGTGATTGCCGATAGTGATATCCCCCAAATTCTACCCACCGGTGTCTGTACCTATGAGCATGTGGTCTCATCGGTGCCCTATGAAACAATGGTAGAAAAGGCTTTGGAGGTTCGTGGGTGTAAAGTAAAAATCACCAAAGTTCCCATCCCGGTTCCCTATGGACCGGCCTTTGAAGGTGAACGCATCCGTAAAGCCGATGCTCATGTGGAGTTTGGAGGCAGTAAAACCGCGGCCTTCGAGTTTGTCACCTCCGTTGATTTAGATGCTATTAACGATGGTGATATTGAACTTATCGGCCCTGACATTGATACGGTCGAGGTTGGCCAAGCCCTTCCCTTAGCTATTTGGGTTGAGGTTGCAGGCAGAAAGATGCAAAGTGATTTCGAGCCTATTTTAGAGCGACAGATTCATCATCTGGTCAATGGAGCCGAAGGCATTTGGCATATGGGTCAACGAGACATTGTGTGGACCCGGGTTTCAAAGTCGGGCTTTGCCAAGGGATTACGCCTCAAGCACTATGGTGAAATCATCCATGCAAAGTTCCTCTCCGAGTATCCTGCCATTGTGGATAAAGTAAAGGTCACCATAGTTACGGACACTAAGGAAGTTGATCGTCGTCTCATGGAAGCTCGAAAGGTCTATGACGAGCGCAACCGCCGCTTGGAATCAATGACCGACGAATCGGTAGACACCTTCTACTCCTGTCTGCTTTGTCAATCCTTTGCACCCAATCATGTCTGTATCATAACCCCTGAGCGACTGGGCCTCTGTGGTGCCTATAACTGGCTTGATGGCAAAGCTGCCTATGAGATTGATGAGACCGGCCCTAACCAACCGGTAAAGAAGGGCGAGTGCATTGATCCTCAACGGGGTATTTGGAAAGAGATCAATGACTACGTCTATATCAACAGCCATAAAACAATAAAGGAGTTTTGTGCCTACTCCATAATGGATCGACCCATGACAAGCTGCGGCTGCTTTGAGGTTATCTGTGCCTATATTCCAGAGTGCAATGGCATTATGGCAGTTAACCGTGAGTTTACCGGTGATACGCCAACGGGCATGACCTTTTCTACCCTGGCTGGCAATGTAGGTGGTGGTCAGCAGACGCCAGGATTTATGGGCATTGGCAAAGTGTATTTAACCTCGCGAAAATTCCTTGCTGCTGAAGGTGGATTCAAACGATTAGTCTGGATGCCCAGTGCTCTTAAAGAGGTTTTAGGTGAGGATCTTAAAAAGCGTTTTTCTGAACAGGATGCACCTGATCTCATGGACAAAATTGCTGATGAGACTGTTGCCACTGAAGCATCGGAAGTGCGAGCTTACTTAGAAAAAGTAAACCATCCTGCCTTAAACATGGATGACATGACAGTCTTTGCTGAAGCCGCGCCTAAAAAGCAACCGAAACAGCCTGAAAGCGTACCGATTGAAGAAGTATCAACACAGCCAGAAGTCAAAGCGCCCTCTGAAGTGCAGATCACCGAGGGTATGGCTAAACATCTGGAAGCAAAGATAATGAAAGAGGTTGAGGAGAAGCTTAAGACAACTCTAACCAAAGATATTATTCAGGATGTTATAAGTAACTTAAGCCAAAAATACCTTGGACAAACAGCTGAGTTGATAAAGGGAACAGAACAATCAGAACCAGCTTCAACCGATGACGAACAGGAAAAAACAGCGTTATCACAATCCATTCCGGTTTCGCAAAAACTTGATCAAGTGTCCTCCTTTTCCATCCCCAAACAGCAATGTGAAGTACCCATTCACACCGTAACCTTGGGTGTTGAAAAAGAGGGAAGAAGAGCACTCTCAATTGGTGGAGAAAGCTGCATGCCCTTCCACCTTTGGGAGGGGGAGATGCCCCATACTCCCAAGATCGCCATGGAAGTCTTTGACCATGTCAGTGAAAAATATCCCTCTGTGCTGCGAGAAATCTTCGGCTCTACCTTAGATAATCCAGCAGACATGGCCAAGGTATGTGTTGACCAATATGGCGCCGATTGCATCAGTGTGCGGCTTGAAGCCACCCATCCGGAAAAGGGAAACCGCTCTGCAGAGGAAGCTGTTGAGGTTGTCAAGTCAGTGCTTGCTGCTGTTGATGTGCCACTCATTATTACCGGTCATAGTCACTTTGATAAAAATAATGAAGTACTCAAAGCGGTTGCTGCTGCCTGCGCTGGTGAGAACTTGTTGCTCAACTGGGTTGAGCAGGATAACTATCGCACCATTGTTGGAGCGGCAATTGCCTATGATCATTGTGTGGTCGCACAGAGCCCTATTGATGTGAACATAGGCAAACAGCTCAACATACTTTTAACCAACATGGACTTCAAACAGAGTAGGATCGTCATGGACCCCATGACCGGTGCTGCCGGATATGGTATCGAGTATACCTACTCAGTCATGGAGCGCATCCGCCTTACTGCGCTTAATGGCGATGCCATGCTTGCTGCGCCAATGATAGTGTCACCGGGCCAGGAGTGTGCCAAGATCAAGGAGTTTAAAGCACCAGAAAGCGACTTTCCTGCCTGGGGCGATCTTGCTAAGCGGGCAGCGCTTTGGGAACTCTCAACCGCAATGACCCTTCTCTATGCAGGGGCCGATCTCTTTATCATGTATCATCCCGAGGCCGTTGCAGGATTGAAGAAAAGTATTAACAAACTTATACAACAATAATCGAAATCACTTTTATTATAAGGAATAGATATTCATGGCCTTAACAGGACTACAAATTCAAAAGTTATTACCCAAGACCAATTGTAAAGAGTGCGGCTCCAACACCTGCCTTGCCTTTGCCATGAAGCTTGCTGCAAAAAAGGCTGAGCTTTCACTCTGCCCCTATGCATCGGATGAGGCAAAGCAGGTATTAGGCGCTGCCAGTGAGCCACCAGTAAAGGGACTTGCCTTTGGATCACAGGGAAAGCTTGCTCTTGGTGAAGAGACGGTTCTCTATCGCCATGAAAAAAAGTTTGTCAATCAAACAGCCTTGGCCATAAATATCAATGACACCGATGATGAAGCTGCGGTGACCAAAACCTTAGAAAACATTCGTGACTATGTATTAGAGCGTGTGGGAGAGATCTTGACCATTGACATGGTGTCGGTATCGCAAAAGCAGAAAGAGGTCGAACCCTTTGTGTCGCTCGTTAAAAAGGCCCATGCAATCACAGGAAAACCGATTGTCATTCGTTGTCAAAACTGCAAAGCCATGGAGCAATCAGCTGAAGCTCTCTCTGGTACAAAAAGCGTGTTGGTCTGCCAAGCAAAAAACAATTGCCAATCTCTCTGTGAGGTGGCAAAGAAGCATAGTCACTCTTTGGTGGTTTCTGCTGACACCATGGATGGCTTATCAAAAAAGACAGCCGAATTTAAAGAGCAAAAGTTTAATGACCTCCTCATCTCCCTGCCATCGGACACACTCACAGAACGCTTCCAAATGCAATCAATAGCGCGCACTGCAGCACTGCGCGATTCAGTAAAGCCCTTGGGCTACCCCCATTTTTATGCTATTGAGGGTGATGATCTTATTGAAAATACCGTTGATGCAATAACCGAGATTACCAAATACGGTGGCATTTGTGTGTTACCCACCTTTGATCCCGCACAACTTTCAGCACTAATGACCCTTCGGCAAAACATCTACACCGACCCGCAAAAGCCGATCCAGGTTGAGCCAAAAATCTATCCTGTTGGTGAACCCAAGGAATCCTCACCGGTCTTTGTAACCACCAATTTCTCGCTTACCTATTTTATCGTATCCGGGGAGATTGAAAACAGCGGCACCAGTGCCTGGCTTGTGGTCCCCGAGTGCGAAGGTATGAGCGTGCTCACTGCTTGGGCTGCAGGAAAGTTCAATGGTGCCTCTATTGCCTCCTTTATAAAAAAGGAGACCTCACTGGAGAGTGAAGTCACCACCCGAGAGATTATTATCCCCGGTTATGTCGCGCAAATAAGTGGTGAGTTGGAGGAAGAGCTTACTGGATGGAAGGTCTCTGTTGGACCCCAAGAGGCTGGTGATTTAGAGAGCTTTGTAAAAGCCAAGGGCTATGCCTAGGCTCGAAGGAAGCTTGTAGTGGGGGCAAAGCCCCCCGAATGACTTTAAATAGCTCTCTATTGGAATCACACATTAAAACGAATTTCGATTATATCACCGGCATTGACAACATGCTCCCGATCAACTACCTGGACAACACCCTTTTTCCGGCAGTCATTAAAGTTGTGGCAAGCCAGGTAATCATCAAAACTGACCACATCACCTTTGATAAAACCGCGGGCTAAATCTTTATGGATCTTTCCTGCACAGGTAACAATATCGGATCCCTTTTTCACAGGCCAGGCATGTACCTCTTTTGGACCGGAGGTATAAAAAAACTGCATATCCGCCTTATCAAAGGCTAGAGAAATGATCACATTAGGATCTGGTGAGCCCTCGATTATGACCACCGGTTTATAACTAACCGGAGCCAGTTTTGCAAGCTGCCCATGCTCCTCTTCGGAAAAAGTTCCATTACAGAGCGGTATCTCTTCTTCTAAAAGGGTCATGCATTTTTGCATTAATGCCTTTTCTGCATCCTCTTCACTACGCTCAAGGCGAGTCTCACACTTCTCTATATCAAGAATCAAAAGATCCAAGACCGATTCTGCTGCCACCACAATGGCCTCACACTTAACAAACTCATCACGGATAAACTCAACATAAAAGGGCGTCACCTTTTTAGGTTTGTCCTTAGCTACTAATGTCTCTACCCGTTCATCCTTATATTTCAATTTTCCTTCGGGCAACTCAATCCCGGTAAATCCAATCTTCAAAGCAATACCTCTCCTGTTGCGTTTTAATTCTCTTTGATTTGGGCAGGAAAAATATATGATTACGAGCGAAGCAATGTAATCTCCTATATTCATACCATATTTAAAGAGGATTTTTAGGTTCTCTCTTAATTCTTTATTAAGGCATGTAAAAAATAATTGGGCGCCTTCTCGGCTAACGCCTCGAACCGGGCTGCTCCGGGTTCCGCGTTCGCTCCAGTAATTTTTGCTTTCCAAAAATCACCGGCTTCGCCGCCCTATACATCCCTGGCGCAAAA
>JANQEN010000031.1 GCA_028278335.1 Chitinivibrionales bacterium
TTCTGGATTGGTTGCAACCCAATCAGTAAAATATTGGGCTTTCATAATTAACCATAGACGTTCAATTGGATTGAAATCGGGTGAATAGGGTGGCAAGAACTCATGCTTCATGCCATGCCAATTTAATCGTTTGGCTCGATGCCATGTAGCATTATCACAAATAACCAAATTGTTGATCTATACCGCTTCTCAATAATCTTGTCCTATGTTGTGTTGCGGTATAACTGTTTCTATAAGAATTTTGTCAAAAATCATGGGACAAAACTCTTATAGAAACAGTATAAATAATGATTAATAAATAGTGTCAAGAAGCGGAGAAGGTTGATGATAGTTCAATTGTTAATGAATAACTGATCAAAAAGATCTATTTGTATGGACGTTGCATGCAACGCCCTTTTTTGTATGAACTGAGGTTGCCCTTGAATAAGTAATGGATCCAGGTTGATAAACAGTGTCAGATGTAAATGATCCAAGTTGGATTTTATTAAGAAACAGACATTTCATTTTTATAAATAATGTGTATTCATCAAAAAAACAGAGTCCAATGGATATAGAAACTTTAATTGCAAATATTGGTTTTCTCTAAAGCATATGGTCGGAGCGACTGGATTTTGCTGAGGTAGCAGCGCTACCTCCAGCCGTACCTCACTTTCGTTCGGTGGTGAACAGTGACTCTTCCTCCACTACCCCGGCCAAAAAATAAACAGGAAGATAAACGGGTGCTCATCTTCCTGTTTAAATGGTCGGAGCGACTGGATTTGAACCAGCGACCACTTGAACCCCATTCAAGTGCGCTACCAGGCTGCGCTACGCTCCGAACACTGGTATCCCAAAAAATATATTCTGATAATAAAGAATGCTATGGATGGATTGTTTATTTTTTCTTGAATCGCTCATCACGCTCAGCCAAGCTCAGATAGCAGCCACAATAATCCTGGCGATAGAGACCTAACTCCTTACTCAAAACAATACTATTTTGAAAACCACCCTTTTTTTTGAAGTTGTATCCTTTATAGGTGATGCCATGCTCCTGGGCAGCCAAATTTCCTGCTCTATGCAATAGTTCGATTCGTTTATGTGGGCTTATGCTCATGGTTGTGGTAAATTGGTTGAATCCTTGTTTTTTACAGAATTGTGCAGTCCTTCGAAGGCGATATAGAAAACAGTGCTCACACCGAGTACCTCCTTCTGGGGTATTGGCAAATTCAGCAATTACATCTCGCCACTCCTTGGGTGAATAGGCGTCCTCATAGGTAGGACAATTATAATGGCTCGCAACCCGATAAAAATCCTCTAAGCGTTTGTCGTATTCCTTTTGAGGTTCAATATTGGCATTACTAAAAAAACAAAGAAGCTCATACTCTTTGTGCAAAATTTCGAGTACCCAAGCTTGATCTGGGGCGCAACATACATGAACAACCAATTTCTCTTTCATAAGGGGCAATTCAATCGGTAATACTGGATTTTGTGGAAAAAAAGGAAAGGCCCTTAAAGAGGAGTGTGGCAAAGAGTACGAGAATTACCACCCCAACAACACCGGTATAACTAAAGTATATATAAGAGAGAATGCCCAAAGAGAGGATGATGAGGTAGAAGGCAATAATTAGCGCCTTTTTTATATACAAAGGAAGGATGTTTCGGCGAAATTCTGCAGGTTTTTGTCCATAGAACTGAAGAAAGCGAAGTCCCTCCTGAGACCATTTCCCTTGGAGACGCTTGTGCTTAAAGAGCTTTGCCATGACCGTATCCCACCCTTTGGATTCAATATAGCGCTTCAGCATGGGGACAGTGGAAGAGACATGGCCCATCTCCAAGAGGATTTCAATCATGGGAGGGATAATGTCCTTTTGCCCCGGTGTGTGGCGATAGGCTTTATTCAAATAGTGAAAGGCCTTCCAATTCTGACCATTTTCACGAAAATAATCGGCTAAAAACCAGTAATCCTCAATGCAGTAGGGATACTCTTGCGAGATGACCTGTTGTACCATGCTCTCCATCTTCTTAAATTTTTCTGCATTTTTAAGATGATGATAATAGTCTCGCATGATCTCTGGGTTATTGGGTGAGATGGAAAGTGCCTTTTGAAAATAGCGTTCTGCCTCTTTTTCTTTTTTCAACTCTGAAAAGGCAATGCCCTTTACTCGAAGCGCCTCTGCATCAATGGGAAAGACGTCCAATGCTTTGTCTGCAGCTTTTATGGCATCCTCGATCTGGTTTTTATTTACATATATATAGGCAAGATCCGTGTATCCCACTGGTGAATTAGGATAGATAGAAATGATATTTTTAGCAGCCTCTTCAGCTTTGTCAAACTGTTCGTTTTGGGAAAGGCAGTAAACCAACCGGGAGAGTGCATGAATATTCTTTGGAGATTGATTAAGGTACTTCTTGTAGAGTTCAATACTACTGGTAACATCACCACGCATAATATAATGGTCCGCAAGCAGGTCGCGGGCCTCATCAAACTCATAATTAAGCTCTATTGCTTTTTTAAAGCAGTGGAGCGCCTTGTTAAAATCGCCAACTCGCTCATAGGCAATACCAATATTGCGCAGTGTCTCTGGATTGTTACTAAGTAGAGAGTGGGCCTTTTCGTAGCAGTTTATGGCCTTAGCAAAGTTGTTGGTTTCTAAATAGTACCAAATAAGTGCATTGAGGATTGGCTCATTATCTGGGTACATCTTCTTTGCCTTAAAAAGATGGGGAACACCCTTTTGGATTTGATTCATCTGTGAATAGGCGTAGAAAAGTCCCAAGAGGCAATCAGGATTGTCGCGATCAAGCTTTAGGCCGGCAAAGAGATGGGGAAGGGCCTTCTCTGGTTGATTTTGTTCTGAGTAGGCGCGGGAATAGAGAAAGTGTATCTCCCACTCCTCTTCATAGGCCTCTTTATATTGATTGAGCAATGCAAGGCCTTCCTCATAGAGACTCATGTCAAGAAACTCTTGAACTTGTTCTATTAGTGTGGGAAGGTCTAACCAATCATCCATAATAAAATATTCTAAATAGAGTTATATGTTCGATTCAATTATTTCTGGGGGATAGAGTAAAGAAAAGATCTTTTCCAAAACAAATACAATGAGAAACCCTCCCATAAAGGCAAGACAGGTAAAGAAGATCGGCATTGGTGTATCCACTGGTTTCTTTGTGATGAGGGTAAAGACAAAAGCTGCAATAATTGCACACCCTATGGGTATGCCAAAGAGGATGGCCGCTGCCAGTGCTTCATTGAGTATAAAGCGACGGATGGTTACCACCTGATGTTTAGCATACTCATGGTTCGAGCCATCTTTGCACAAAAGTGTCGGTCCCGAACGAGGTTCATCACAGAGAGAGCATCCTGCACAACCCTTTTTTTTAGTACAGGTAGGGTTGCACAATACACGAATACCCTTTGTGGTGACATCAACAATCACCGCATAGCTCTGCTTGAATGTTCCTAATAGCTTTGTTGCCATACAAATAAGAAATTAAAACTTTTCTCCGGTAATATTCCAAGCGTCACCCTCTTTTGTTCTAAAAAAGCAGGAAATATATCCTTTATGACAGGCTCCACCCTTTTGATCAATGTGGAAGAGTAAGGCGTCGCCATCACAATCGATCATAGCTTTTTTTATGGTCTGGACATTGCCCGAGGTTTCCCCCTTGAGCCAACGTTCTTGACGGCTGCGGCTCCAATACACCATTTTGCCTGTTTCTAAGGTCTCCTTCAGGGTGTCTCTGTTCATATAGGCCACCATCAACACCTCTTTGCTTTCTGCATCCTGAGCAATGGCTGTGACTAACCCCTTGTCATCAAATTTTACCGCATCAATAAGATCCATTTCATGCTCCCCAATAGATATTGTAAAAAAAATACTATTAAAAATAATATTTTTAGCCAACAAGAACTAGGTGTACTGTGAGTGATGCACTTTTTTGTCTAATCTGAAAGTTGAAAATCATTAGAGGAAATAGATTAAATCGGAAATCTGGACGTTTATTCAATCTTCTCGATTTTGTCGATAACACCTTTTAGTACCTTTTCATTTTCCTCAAGGACCTTAATGCGATTCTGGAGGGTATCCTTTAAAATCATCACGTTATCTAATGAGTCTTTAAGAGTAACATGCAGTCGGTCAGCCTTACTCTGCTTGGCTTTTAACCTATCGAGCAACTCCTTGTCTGTGGCATAATGACCTTGAAGCTCCGTCAACTCAGTAAGGATCTTGATCCAATTTTTGGCACGCTTAGCATAGGGGTGTTTGTTATCGATGGTAAGAAAAAGCTTAAAATGTTTCAGTGCTTCAGCATAATTAGATGCGGGATTATTAAAGTAAATATAAAGATAACCCAACTTGTATTGGGCCAAGGCATTAACGCTCTTTTGGCGGGTGCTCTTTAGAATCTCTTGATACTTTTTTTCAGCCTTTTCATACTCACCATTAAGAAAGTGTTTGTCCGCTTCAGTAAAGATAGGCTTTGTTTTGTCGTCTTGAATAAGAAGTTTTTGTGAGGAACAAAAAAGCGTGCTTATAAGAGCAAAAAGTAAGGTTAGGCGTACTAATAGTATATGGTTCATTCAATCATTCTTGCTAGGCATCGTTTGGAATCGATGATTTGTCGATGTTAATCATTTTCTCACCTGTTGAAGTATAATCCTCAACAACGGGGTTTCGAATATCGCGGAGTTTTTTTGTTACCTGGGATATGCGATCCGCCTCTTCTAATATAGCATGTACCCGGTCCTTGAGGTCCTTGGTGATGCCTTTTTCTATAGTCATTTCTAAGAATTGAGCGTTTCCTGATATTATCATTAAGGGGTTGTTTATCTCATGATTTACTGAGGCGACAATTTCACCAATCGCGGCTAGTCGTCCCTTTTTAATCAATTCCTGTTTTGTTTTCTTAAGGTCGTAGGCCATATCAAAAAAAGCCTTGGCCAGATCACCAATCTCATCATCGGAGTATCCCTTGGGATCGAAATTAAATTCACCCCCGGCAATTATTGTGGTCGATTCCTTGAGTCTTCGAAGAGAGTTACTTAAATATCGTGAAAAGAGAAAGGCAAAGGCTATTGAAAAGAGCGACATGCTCAAGAGTAGTAGCTGGGTAAAGTTTTTTACATTGTCGATCCTTTTCTCAATTTCCTTAATGCGTAAGCGCGTTTGCTCCTTGGTTAAAGAGTCCGCAACAGCGAGTCCTTCTTTAAAATTACTATCCGCTGCATTGATAATGCTATCTATCTGATTAAGTTTTGTGCTATCCCTTGGTTTTTTAATTGTGGCACGCTGTTTAAAAGAACCATTATAGATGATATTATTCTTGATAATTTGATCTGTTACTGCCGCAGAGAGCTGAATCAACCCACTGTCACTGCTGTTTTTCTCCTTTACGAGTGTATCCAATTCCTTGATAGTGATAAGGTCATAGAGTACAGAATCAATTAATGAGTTGATCTGCTCCCCGGTGGTGATAAATTTATTTGCAAATTTATCCTCCCCAATGGATCCATAGATCAGGCGACTTCGCTCCTGATTATTGTGAAAATTTTCGATATGGAGCAGGGTGTTGCGTATCTCATTCTGCTTTTTTAAAATAGAGGTAATGTTATTCAAAGAGGATAGCTTTGAAACAACCATCACAAAAATGGCATTTAGGCAGATTATAATCAAAAACCCAATGAATAGTTTAGTCCCAATATTTATTCGCATAATTCACATTAATTATATGATACTAAAAATAAAAATGCATCTTTAAAAGTCATGACCCGCCGAAAAATAAAAAATATTATTTGCCGCAACGTCAAAATCCTCTGATATGCTTCCAGACACAATTCTTCCCCAGGAAAACTTTAGGGGACCCACCAAGGTTTGAAAGGAGAGACTTAATCCAAGACCCAATGGTGCGTGCTTGAAAAAATAGCGAGCTGTTTTTTTATCGAATTGAAATTGCTGTTCGTTGGAACCATTGTTATGCCAGGCATATCCCCAATCAACTACGGAAGTTATAGAAATGTCTTCAGTAATGGCAAAACGATAAGAGCCATGGGCAAGAAAAACAATGTCCCCAGAAATGGCCCTTGTTTTCAGTCCAATAAAGGGGACATAGTTGTAAATACGGATATCTTGATACTTTTCCTGAGGAATAATGCCACCCAGATAAATCTGTTCGACAGGCGGTAATCCCTGATCTGCCCAAGCAAAGGTAATCTTTTGTGCGAGGGTATGGTTCTTTTTGATGGGAACATAATTACTGAGATTAGCTTGAATATTGATAAAATTTGCCGTGCCACCAATAATATCTGTTGCGCCACCAATGCGTAAGGTATGACGCTGACCTCTGCGTGGAAAGGGATAGCGATCAAGATTATCAAAGGTAAAGCGAGCCATAAGATAGCGTACTCCTTCGCGAAAGGAGGTGCCCAAGGGGTCTCTAAAGGCACTTGCCACAGACTTGGAAACTTTAAAACGTTCAAGCCGAAGTCCGCCGTCAACCATGGTAAAACGACCGATTTGGGTGCCAATTTTTGCTAAAGCACCAGCTTTAAGAAGCGTCAATTCATCATAATAAATTTGATTGACAAGGGTGCTGTCAGGAAGTGTGTCGACCCGCTCATCACGATTACGGATTCTCTCCCGGGAAATATAATTCTGCAGGGTTATGTTGTTTGCCCAATTTCGTGAAAGATATCGATTGGTCTGTAATTCCAAGGCATATTTTTCTCTCAGAGGACCATATTGAAGGTGCATGGTCGCGGCAATACCAGCACCAAAGAGGTTTTCATAGGCTGGTTGCAAATAGGCCTCACCTAAATGATACTCGTCAAATCGTAAACCCAGTCGAGCACGCCAAAACTCTTTCTCTGTTACAGATATTACAACAGTGGCTTCCTTTTCAACCACAATGTTGACTGTGTGAAATAGTTCTGTGGCGTAAAGTGATGAAAGAGCCTTTTCGATTCTCTCCTTTGTTAACGGCAATCCAACTCGTAACCCCGAACACTGAATGATCAGACGTTTTGAGGTATTTGTATTTCCGGAGATGGCAATAGTGCGCACCTTAGAAAACTGAATTGTAACATGGGTGCTACCTTTTAAAGTTTCGTCAATGGATAGTGTGTAAAAGGGAAAACCCTGTTGAGTAAGATTGGAGTCAACTAATCTTCGAAACTGTTTTTTAGTAAGTAAAGAGTCTTTTTTTATCCCAATAAATGAAATAAGGGAGTCTTTCATTTGAGCAAAAGGTGCATTTTTACAGCTCAATTGAATGGGGTGTTTTATTGAGTCATCAGTTGGGATTGTCTTTGAAATCTCTAACGATTTTAATCTTTCTTTGATGAGGGGCAATTTTTCCTGCGCTGCCTTATATCCCAAGGCGATGAGTGAATCAACTGGCTTAAAATCTGTATTCACATACCCACCAAGCGATGGGGTGATAAGTACATCAGCAAGACGTCGCTCAACATTCTTCTGTTTCTCAATTTTAGCATTGATAAGCTGGTCAACCAGACGAATGGGATTCGACAGGTTGTCTTTGTCCCACATAGGTGAGGTCACATCAACAGCAATAATAAAGTCGCACAGCTCTTTCACCGCTGTCTCAATGGGAAGGTTTGAGGATAAACCACCATCCAAAAGGAGCATGGTGTCAATTGAGATTGGTGAGAAAGCTAAAGGTATTCCACAGGAGGCACGAACAATTTGGGGGAGGTTTCCTTGAGAAAACACAACCTTTTTACCTGCAACAATGTCTGTGGCAATAATTCGCAGGGGGATCTGTAAGCTGTCGAAATTCATCTGTGCCTGATAGAGTGGTGCAGCAAGTATGGGGGATATCAGCGAATAGATGCTTTGCCCGTGGGAGATTGAATTCGGTACAATCGGTGTAAGATCATTGTTAAAGCGTAACTCAAAGAGATAGTTGATGGGTTCACTTTTTTTACTTACAAAGAGGTTTTTTCTTCCAGCTGTATTGGTGAGGATATTGTCCCAATTGATTGCTCGAGCCATAGTGGAAAGTGTGTCCGCAGAGATACCAGCTGCGTACAAGCTACCAATAATAGCACCCATACTGGTAACAATGATAAGGTCTGGCTTTAGCCCCTCCTCTTCAAAGGCGCGTAATACCCCAATCTGGGCAATTCCTCTGGCACCACCGCCACTGAGAACTAAGGCAATTTTCGGAGCCTTTGCCTCACTGTGTAGCGATAAAAAAAGGCAAAGAGAGAGAATTATTTTATTAAAGAAAATGGTAGTATTAGGATATAAATTCATGTATGCGTGTTGGATTGGGTTTTGGTCAATGTTGCCAAATCAACATGTCTACTGCTATTTTAACAGTGACTCAAGCTGTTTTACACTATGTAAAATATATTAGTAATTATTTATAATAATTTTAATTATATAAATTTATGAAAAAATGTACACCCACAGTATTAATGCTTATCTTCCTTATTGTGAGTTGCTTATATGCAAATAAGAAGGATTCCATATCTGATTCAACGCTCTTTGTCAGCGGTGAGTTTCTTGGGTATTTGAACAACTTAGAATACTTTAATGATTTGAGGGAAGGTGAACCATTTTGGGGAGCCTATATAAATAGTCGGCTCTGCTATCGTCCTCATAGAAAATTTATCTTCTCTGCTGGTATTCATCTTCGAAAAGATTTTGGTGATGAATCCTTTTTGTCAAAGGTTTTTCCACTTTTTCAAGCAGTGTATATACACAAAGATTTTCATCTGGTCTTTGGAGAATTGTTTTCAAATCAAAGACATGGGTTGCTTGATGCACTTTTAAAAGAGCAATATCGGTATAACCCAGTCATTGAAGAGGGTATTCAGATTTATATCAAGAAGAAGGCATTCACTTTGGATGTCTGGGGAAATTATCCTGCATTGAATACACCAGAACATCGTGAACATCTCTGTGTAGGTACCTACTCTCGTCTTGCGTTCAATTCCTTCACACTATCCAGTATGAGCTATCTTTCCCACTATGGTGGGCAGCTCTATGCACCACCAGGTGACCCCGTACGGGAAAATGTATGCGCGGCTTTAAGCGTGTCTTATCGTCATGATATAAATGGTACATTTGAAGAAGTTGGCCTCAAGCACTCTTTTCTTGGTTCCTATACTAGTGATACGACAAGCAATGCTCAACGAAACTATGATGGTGGGTGGGGAAGTCTCAGTCGTGTGTGGTGCTCAATCAGAGGGGTGAAAATTGGGATCAGCTTCTTTAAAGGGGCTGATTACACTACTTGGGAAGGGAATCCTATGTATCAGTCTGACGAACCTTACTATTTCATTGACGTGCATAAATCCTTTACTTTTGGTCAATTTCTGTTTATAGATTTTGGAGCACGTTTTGATTTTCTTGATATGTACCCCCATGAGTATTTTGAGAATGGTGATAACCAAATTTGGTTTCATATGGGATATACTCTTAAGAAAAAGATTAAATAGAATCAAGCTTGTTTAGATATATATTTTATGTAGTCTTTCGGTACCATTTTTTAGATGCCTAATTTAACCGTTTTCTCTTAGGGCGAAAGTATTATCTATGGCCAATGAAAATCAGCAAGTGTTATCAGGTATTCGTGTGCTTGAGTGGAGCGATAAACGAGCAGTTCGGCTCGTGGGGATGTTTCTTGCCGAGCAGGGTGCTGAAGTTGTCATAGTAAATCCTGATAATTCTCAGAAAGAATCATCAGAGGTGTCCACCATTTTAAATCGAGGAAAAACATATCTGTCCCACGATTTTAGATCAGTGTCGGACTTAGCCCCGCTTGTCAATAGCGTTGACCTGTTAATCACACATAGAACAACACAGTCCCTTGGTAATAGTGGGCTCGATTGTGGGAGAATCAGGAATGAAGCTAATCCAGGATTAATCTCTTGTAGTATACCCGCCTATTCCTCTGAAGATGCTTCACTCCATGAAGAGTGGGCCGAGGAGGAGGTGAGTGTTGCTGCTGGACTTTATGAATCTCCCTCTGGTCTCGGTAAACCAACCTATTTCGACTTACCTATTGCATCAACCTATGCAGCATTTCATGCGGTGAATGCAATTGTAATGGCCCTAATTGAGCGAAAGAGATCCTCCTTTGGACAGCACATAGAGATTCCTGTTGTCAATGCAGCAAAAACATTACAGCTTATTCTTTTTATGATCCAATCAAAACCGCCAACTCGCTGGATGCCTTTTCAGATGCTCGCATCACCCTTTATGGGAATTTATGAGGCAGCACAAAAAGAGCATGTATATCTTCATATTGCTATACCAAGGCACCTGCGAAGTTTCACCATGCATCTGGATAAAGTTGGATTCGGTGAGGAGAAGAAACAGCTTAAAAGAGCTATTAGCAAAGAGACCCGTTATGAACCGTCAATGGTCAAGGGAATCCGTGAAGCTGCTGCAATTACCAAAATCCTTAAAAGGATGTTTAAAAAACGGGACGCGATTTATTGGGAGGAGTGGTGTAGCAATGCAGGGCTCTGTTGTGTCAAGATTAGGACAGTAGAAGATTGGCTTGCCCATCCTCAGGCAATTCAATCGGGAGATGTCTCTGTAATTAACGATGAGAAGAATATAAGTATCAATGTTCCTGGTAAGCTCATTGAAAGAGGTGTCAAAGACTCTTTGTCAGGTCAACAAGCCAGGCTAGAGAGTATAAGCTCAAAGGAGCTTCTTAATCAATGGCAAACAAGAAACAGAGATGTCAAAGAGGAGAAAAATGAATCTCAGCCATTGTCCGGTGTTCGGGTACTTGATTTTAGTCGAGTGATTGCAGGGCCCTATGCGGGAAAACAGCTTGCCGAATATGGAGCAGAGGTGCTCCAGGTTACTTTTAGAAAGAGTCATATCATTTGGGAAGAGCCGTTTTTAGTTGCCTTCGGTGGGGGGAAAGATTCAATTATTGTTGACCTTACTTCTGCTGATGGTAGAGAAACCTTTCGTAAAATCGTAAAAAAATTTGAACCGGATATTGTCATTCACAATTTTTCTCAAAAGGTTGCAAAGAAGTTACAGATTGATGAAACCTATTTTAAAACTATTAATCCTCGCTGTATTTATTGCTCTATTTTTGCATACAATAATAAGGGCCCTTGGCATGATAGAGTTGGATTAGAGTGGAATATCCAGGCAGCAACAGGGCTTGTTACTGCTTATAGCAAGCCAAATAAACCGGCAATATTAAATATCCCTATCAATGATTTGTGTGCTGGTATTATCACAAGCTATGGTACGGCCCTCTCATATTATCAACTGTTGACCACTGGCAGGACCCAATCGGTAACAACCTATTTGAGTTCACCATCCCTCTATCTACTTATTGACAAATTCAATAAGCCAAGCGACAACAGTAAGAGTGTATGCTCCTTTTATAAAGCAAAAGATGGCTGGTTTCTCTTTCGGATTGATAAAAGCATCGTTGAAACGTTGACTACCATAAAAGAATTTGCTCCCTTAAGAAAAATGACCGGTCAAAGGTGGGATAAAGCTCTGCAGGATATTCTAAAAAAGAAAACCCTCTATGCCTGGCGAGAGTTAATCAGTTCGGTTATTAGTGACGGGCGGGTTGTACTACTCAAAAGGGTAAAAATTAGAGAGCTTTTGCAGGAAGAATTGAAGAATAAAAAGGGCCTTTTTCATTATAAGTCTCATGTTCTCTTTGGAAATTTACTTGTAGCACGCTCACCGGTTAGTTTAGAGCGAACCCCCCTTCGTGATGTTCATGCAGCCCATTATTTTGGCATGGACACAAAGCAATATTATGCTGGGGTGTCGTCACAGTTAAAAATTCCAGATTTAAAAATTGATACTCAAGAGGAACAGAAAAATTCAATCTTCGATCGAATTATTTGGACCCTCAAACAGTTAAAATGGATATTGGTAATCCTCTATAGAAAAAGCTAATGGCTGGTGTGTCTATGTGTAAAGTTGTCCATGTACTCCTTTGGGTGATTGTCCTTACCTCATTGACCTTTGCTATTCAACTGGACGATATTTCTGATGAGCTGCCCAGTGATGATCGGCAGGCACAGCTCGATATTGCCGAAGGTCTATTAGACACATCACTTTGGAATGCTGTAAAGATCTACGTTGATCATCCCCTGTCAGTTCCAAAGGGAGAACTTTCCCAATTATATGAAGTGTTTTCAAATCTCCCACAGGATTTACCGGTGTCAACTGTGGTGCTCAGTAAATATTATCCATGGAAAAAGAAGAATGTCGATCAATTCTTTAATGATTTTTCATATCTCATAGTGCTTAAATCTATGCTTTCTTTTTCTGTAGATAAAGAGTCAGCCTATGCAACTCTTGGTGTTAATTCTAAATTGAATGGTCTGCTTGCAGCTCCCACTCAATCAATTGTGTTTACCTGCACTCCAAATACCATGATGAAAGGGAGCGGTCGAGTAGAAATATTTGATACCTATGCTCGTTGGAGACGGCGACAGATATCGTTGAGCATTCCCAGATCGGGAACTGTTCTGCTGGGAAATTTTTCCTATTCTGTTAATAGTGGGCTATTTTACGGCTATTTTAAAGAATCCTTTAAAACAGAGGAACCTGTTTCTAAGAACTGGCTTTTTGGAGGAGCAGCAACCTGGAACGGACTCTGTTTAACAGTGCCTGTCCAAAAAAAGAGCACTTTGCAAACAGTAATCCATGCTAGGGAAACTGAAAAGATCATAGGGCTAAAACTGCACACAACACCAACTGAGACACTTCGATTTTTTGGTGGGTGTTTTGCCGCAAACAGTCATAGGCATATTGAGCAAAAAAATGACACTTCCATGACTGTTCATGCTGGAGCAACCGTTACAAAAAAAATTATAAAAGCACAAGTTGAGGGTGGTGTTGATATTTTACAATATTCGGGAATACCCTTTGTTGCCTCTTTGCACATTGGTAACTCTACAATTCGTCAATCACTCTTGGTGACCAGAATTCCACGAGGGTTTAGGACAAGCCAAAGCAAGTTGTTCCATACATTTTCAAACAAGCTCTCAGAGGATAGGCAAAACACGCCGGGTATGACAAATATCTCTTTTTCCTTTTTACATAAGCCCATTGCAAAAAGGCATCAACTTGTTAAGGCATCTTATCTATACTCTAAGCAAAGGGCTGTGTATACGATATTTATGAAAGTGGCAGATTATGTTCCATTTGATTATACTCTGTCTTATAGATTAAATTCCTCTTTTTATCACTCTTTACATCACAGGATACGACTAAGATCGAAGATTGTGTCAAAACCAAAATATTCGATTGGCCTTCATCTATTAACTGATATCAAGGAATACCGATATTGGAGGATTCTTTCAGAGTTGAACAATACTATTTCTATAGGACCTGCTATAGAAATAGCTCCCTTCATTCAATTACTATCTCATAGCACTCCCAATAATGATTTTGCCTTGGGTGTCCAAGGGCGTCTAACATTTTTTTACAAAACCTATGGGTCTTTTAAATGGACTTTGCCAATTATATCTCATTGTAAAGAATCCTTTTCCTTTCAGGCACGGGTTAACTTTTGCATATAATAAAGATTTTTGAGTTGATTAAGACAGCGGATTCACTCTCTTGCCACTAACAGCATGATCTTAGACCAATTTCCACACTTTCAACTAAAAAGTAGGTTAAATAACTCAGGGGCATAAAACAGACCAGAGGCATTCATTTTTTACCTGTCCAGGAGCGATTCGGAATGGTATAATTTTAGAGATGATCGTACATCTGAATGTGTCATATACTGGCTAGTTATAACTATGCAGGAAATAAAACAGAACACTATTTCTGAAGAGGAGTTGCCCTTCCTTCTTGTTGAAGCTCGTTGCGAGAAGGTTGTCGCACGGGTACGGTTCTTTTTTGCCATCTTCACGGCCTTTGCCTCACTACTTCTGTTTGCAATTAATAAGATCGATTTTGCACTCTGCTTTTTCCAGGTGAGCCTTCTTGTTTTCGTGTGTATCTATAGTGGTATGTTTTTCTTTGATACTGGTAAGATCGGCCGCATGTATCGGTTCATTGCCTTCTTTAGCACTTTTTTTGACACAGCTATTGTAACACTCTTTGGATGGACACTGTACAAAACAGGCATATCAATGAGGTTTGCCCATCTCATCATTTTTCCAATCTACTTCCTCATTATTGGGAGGACAGCGCTTCACAATAGAAAAATGTTAGGTCTGTTTGCTGGCTTTTTGGCAACCCTCTCCTATATTTTGTTTTCCTGGTTTACATTACATGAGCAAGGGCTTTATCAAGAAAATCTGTTGCTCTATTATCTGCCGGCTAGTATAACGCTGTTTTTTATAGGCCTTGTTAGTGAAGGGGTCATTCGGCGTACCTATCATCTTCTTGACAAGAGAAAGCAAATCAATGGAGGTTTAAAAAGCTTTGAAAAAACACCCTCACTTTTTCTTTTCCGGATTGATCAAAATCAAAGGATAATCTGGAATAGTCCAAACAAACATTTTGGTGTGGAAGATGGTGGGATAGTTGAAAAGAAGCTCAGCGATGTGCTCTATGGTACTGAGAGAATCACCCTTGATGGATCACCAATTCAAGAGACCTTTAAAGCCAAATCCTGTTTTAATGGAGTGACCGATGTTGACTGTTTTATTCAACCCGTTGAGGAGAATGAACAGCCAGAAAATTGGCAAGGGTATATGATAGACGTTTCTGACAGGGAACGGGCTATTAAAGAAAATGAGGAGATGGGAAAGCAGCTTTTTCAATATAAAAAGATGGAATCTTTGGGTACTTTAGCCAGTGGCATGGCCCACGATTTCAATAACATTCTTCAAACAATTAGTGATATTGTGGAGCGGGTAAGCACAGACACAAAGGAAGTGGAAACCAGACAGGGTATGGAGTTAGTAGGAGAAACACTTACTGACGCAAGTTTCTTAATATCCGAGCTTTTGGCCCTTGGTAGAAAAAAGCCGCTTAATTACACACCAATGAATATCACGGAGTTTTTTCGAGGAATTGTACCACAATTTAATGAGCAGATTGGTCAAGCCTATGAAGTGGCACTTCATATGAAAGAGAGTAATCTCTGGATAAATGGAGATAATGCCTATTTAAAAAGAGTGTTTCAGAATTTGTTTGGCAATGCTCGCGACGCCATGCCCGAAGGTGGTTTCATTTCAATTGAATGCTTTTTAAAAGGGAATGATGGAGAAGATCGATCCGTGATTATCCGGTTTTCCGATTCAGGAATAGGTATTCCGGAAAATATTATGGAAAAGATATTTGATCCCTTCTATACAACTAAAAAGAAGGGAAAGGGCACTGGCCTGGGTCTTGCGCTTGTTAAAAGAATCATTACGTTGCATAAGGGTGAGATTATTGTAGAAAACAGCAGTTCCAGTGGAACAACTTTTCGTATAGAGATCCCTGAATATGTTACAGATACTCCTGATAGTGATACTCGAGCGATCTATTTAAAGCGACTGACAACAACGATCATCCTTTTAGATGATGACCCGAAAATCCGAAACATATTAAATTTCTTTCTTACAGATCTCTCCTACAACACCTGCGAAGCATCCACAATGAACGAAGGCCTTGACTTGTTAAGAAAGTATATTGACGGATGTCGTGTGCTCATCACAGACTGGAAGTTAAAAGATGCCGATCCCCATACGGTTATCTCACAGTTTCGTGCTTTAAAACCTGATTTGATTATTATCGTTATATCTGGATATCCACCGGACCAAAAGGCAATGAAGAAGTTGGGGATTTATCGTTGGCTCATGAAGCCCTATGACAAGGATCGCTTAGATTTTGAGATCCAAAAAGCGCTACATTTCTCTTCCAAATAAAACTGCTATTTTTTAGCTAAATAAAAATATTCTTCTCACGATACTTCTGAAGCGTTGAGCCCATGATTGAATGAAAACGCTTTTCCATCTCGTTAACTGAGGAAAATCCACAGGATTTAGCAATAGATATTTCGCTTGCATTAGAGGAGCGAAGATGTTCTTTCACAATTTCAATTCTAGAATAGAGTAGAAATTTATCGAAGGTGCAACGAAGATATTTTTTCATGAGCACATTTATTTCTCGGGGATTTATAGAGAATTTTTGGGCTGCATCGTGGATAGAAAATTTATTGTTGGTAACTTCTTTCTCAACAAGTCGCAAAATATCTTTGATGGTCTCATTTTGATTTGATCCCTCATATTTTAAAAACAGGGGGTTTTCTTGGTTCGCTACTTTATAAATGAGAAGAGAGATAAATCCCAGTATTGCGCCACCAATAAAGCTAAAGAGCCATAAGGTAAATAAATTACTAAAGATAAAGTTAAACATTGTCGGTCCGTTATTGCTGCTTACTACAAATAGTTGGGCCTATTTAAGTCATTATTGAATTTAATTAAATTGAACAAAGCAGTTTAATCTCTTACATACATATGGTAAGTATGCAGATTTTTAACAATTTCTTTTAATTAGTGTACTATTTCGGCCCTAAATTTAACATAATTTACTACCGTCTATTTAAATATACTTTTTATTAGAATAATAAAAAAGAATGAGCTCATCCAATTTTTTTGTATTATTCTAAAGAGAGAGGGCAATAAAAATAGCATACATTCGTACTTTATAATAGATGTATATTTTAAAGCGAACATTGAACCATATTCAAAAGGTTAAAGGTTTGGGAAAAGGGATTCTAATTAAACTCATTATTGCAATCTGTTGTACCATAACATTCTCTGTTCAAATCAATGCTGGTGACTATTACTCCAACGAGAATAAAAAGCTCTTTGTTTTCCCTGAATATTCCTCCTTAGGTGGTGCTGGGCTTACTTTTCTCCGTGATGGTGCACCGATGAGCAATCCAGCAAATATTTGTTTGGACTCAACCAACCAAGTGTCACTTTCCTACGCAGGGTATTATAATAATACTTTTAGCACCTCTGCAGCATCCTTTGTTTACTCTCTTAGCAAGAAGATGGGTTTGGGAATGTTTCTTGGTTATCTTTTTGTTCCTGATATAGATATTACAACTGGACTCCCCTTTGATTCTGCCACAGGGCAGCTCTCAACAATCGATCCTTCTCTGATCTACTATAAGACAGCCTCTGAGATTTTACTCAATTTCTCCTTTGGTTATAAGGCCTTAGAGCATCGATATGTTAACCTCTCTGTTGGAGCAGCTCTGCATTGTCTACGTCGTCGACTCATTGATGAAGCTGGATACGGAATTGGATGCGATATTGGTTTAACTGCAATGCTCCCTGTACAGGGCATTCGAGTTTCTCTGTTTGCTGATGATATTACAACAAACTACATTCGTTGGAGTGGTGATTATAATGACAAGGGTTTACCCCATGTTCGATTTGGATTAGGATGGCGAACAGAGATACCCAACCTCTATAGTCGATTTAGCATAATGTACAAATCTCCGGATTTGCTTTCCAATGAGGGTGTCGGATATAACTTGTTTGCAGAAAAGTCAGAAAAGATAGATGAGCCTTTTGAGAATAGGGTTAGCAAAGATCCTACACTTCTGCTTACCCAGGGGTGCTATGGGATTGAGTATGTCATTCAACATCTTGTGGCTCTCCGTGTAGGACTCAATGAGCATAAACGAGTGTACTTTGGAGGTGGATTAAACCTCTTTTCCCAAGCGCTCTCCTTTGAGTTTTCAGTATCAGGATTGGTTCGTACTTACGAATTGTCTAATGTCTATTTTCTTAGTGCAAAATATCAGTGGTAAGCAAGTTTAGTTTATATAAATAAAAAAGGGAAGCAATAGGCTTCCCTTTTTTGTATACGGTATATCTGCTTTGCTAACTGAGCAACTGCAGTACACTCTGTGGTACCATATTCGCTTGGGCAAGCATGGCAGTTGCTGATTGGGTAAGGATTTGGTTCTTGGTATATATAGCTGTTTCTGAGGCAAAATCAACATCACGAATTAACGATTCAGCAGCTTGCTGGTTTGTGTTTGAAATGTCTAGGTTGTTAATTGCGTGCTCAAGTCTGTTGATAGATGCGCCCATGTTGGAACGCATTCTGTTAACGCTATCTATTGCGGTATCTAGGTTTGCAATTGCTGTTGTGGCTGATGTTTGAGCAAGTAAATCATCACCTGCAACACCTAAACCTGTGCCTGTAGCAGATGTTAACGTGTCCACTGAAATATTGATACTATCCTGGTTAACCGTGTTATTTGCATCAATCCAAAGAATTGATCCTGTTGTTCCACTACCAAAGCGCTCACCAGCAGCAGTATTGTTAGAAATGAGATCCATACCATTATAATTAGTCACCGCAGCAATACGATCAATTTCATCAATAAGTTCGCCAAATTCCTGATCGGTGTATTCTCGCTCTACATCAGTCAAAGTATCATTGGCTGACTGAATAGCTAACTCACGCATACGCTGTAGGATTTCTGAAATCTCATTTGCTGCACCTTCTGCGATGGTAAGTGCTGCAATACCATCCAAGGCATTACGTTTTGCCTGAGCAGTACCTCGTACCTGGGTACGTAAGTTTTCAGACACACCAAGACCTGCAGCATCATCGCTGGCGCGATTGATCCTTAGTCCGGTAGAGAGTTTTTCCAGGTTTTTTGACAGAGCTCGGTTCGTCTTAAAAAGAGAACCCTGGGTTATCATTGATGAAATATTGTGGTTAATACGCATAAAAACCTCCATGTTTTGAACGTCCCAGTCTATCTGCGAGTCGTTCGTTTAAAAATCCGGCGTCCTTGCCGTTATTCAGGTTAATTATCTATCACATTAAAAGCTCAGCGTTGCTCCTCCTTTCATCACCAAATCCTGAGCACTTCTTGCTTTATTACAGTTATCGGTACTCTGAATTTTAGACTTTAGAACTTTTAACCTAAAAATCTCAGTTGCCTGCGGTAAACCGCTGTTTCCCTTGCCACTACTGGCACTTCGAAAATACTCGACATATCTTTGGGTGATATGCCTGCGTTTTTCGAATGCCATTAGTGACAAGAGCTTAGACCGGTATACTCACATTCAACTGAGATATTTAGGTTCAAAAAAAAGTTGCCTTTTAGCAGTATAATTTATGCGTTTGGATGTACTCTAAGACTTTTTCTGGTACTAAATAGGTACAGGAATAGCTCTTTTTTACATATGAGCGGATCTGTGATGAACTGATTCCCCACTCTGGTGAGGGAATTTTTTTTATAGTGAATTGTCTTAATTCAACCGGAATTTTAAAAGAGTAGCCAGGTCTATGTGCAACACAGAGGGTGGCAAAGCGTGCAATCTCTTGAAATCTATTCCAGGTAAGCATTTCAGGGAGATTGTCCGAGCCAATGATAAAATAGAATTGGGCCTGGGGGTTTTGTGCACTGAGAACTGACAGGGTGTCGATAGTGTAGGAGAGACCAGGACGCTCTAACTCGTCTTTCCATATTGAAAAGTGAGGAACATTGCTTATCGCACGTTTAAGCATGGCTAATCTATGTTTTGCTTCAGTAATGTGCTTATCCTGCTTATGTGGAGGATCTCCAGCTGGAATGAAGAGCACTCTGTCTAAGGACAGATGTTCAAAAGCTAGTTGAGCAATAGAAAGATGACCAAAATGAATGGGATCGAAGATACTTCCAAGAAGACCGATTTTTTCTGCTGTTGGGCCTGGTACCATTTGTTTATTAAAGACAGGAAAAGGATTCAGTTCACTGCTGATTGATTGCAGCATCCTGCTTTTTTTTGGGCATTACTTTTTTATCTTGAATCTCTAAGCGATTTTTGAGGAGTTTTGCCCGTACCTTTATATCATCATTTTTATCATCAGCCAGCAATGCGTCTAAAATTTCATTAGCCTCTTTAAATCGGCTGATTTTTATCATGTTTCTTGCAAGACCTAATTTGCACTCCGGAACATATTCTGAATGAGGAAAATTTTCTAATATAAGCTTATAGTAAGTGATTGCTGCTTCATATTGATCGACTTTCTCATAAAAACGAGCGTTCATAAACTCTTTTTTGGCTAACTTATCAATACAACGTTGGCGATACTCTTTTGCACTATCTGCAAAGGTGCTCTTAGGAAAGGTTTCCAAAAATTCATTGAATTCTCGAATAGCCTGTTTGGTTTCTACCTGATCTCGTTCGTAGATATGAGCCTCTTCTAAGCTACAAACACCAATGAGAAAATGAGCCTCCTCATAAAAGGGAGATTTTGGGAAATCTTGTATAAGGACCTCAAATTCCATTCGTGCAGAAGATGATTGTCGTGATCCAAGAAAACTTTTGCCAAGAAAATAGAGCACTGTATCCATAATGGGGTGGCCACTACAGTGCATCTTAACTTCATTCAAGATTGTTTTTACTTTATTGTAATGCTTTCTCTCATTATAATATTGAAGAGCCTTTTCAACCTGAGTATTGCAGTCGTAGCGTTTTCTTTTTTTAGGTCGCGCTTCTAAAGAGAGTGCACCAATCAAAAGAGATAAAACAATTAAAAAGGGAATAGTTTTTCGTATCATAGATCTCAATTTTGTTTCTATAAAAGTGATGTAATTTTTAACTACTATTACGAGATTATTATTTAAATATTTTCAAAAAGTTTATTAAATATAACGTATGCGATTTCATGAGTAAAATTAATTAACCTAAAGTCCAAGGTTGAGGAGCTCTTAAAATATCAACATTGTATTTATAGTTCGAAGAGCTGGTGTTTAATCAGATTGAAATATGGCTATTGGGCGTGCCCCCACGAAGCGGGGGAACCCGTGTGCCCGACATGTGTGTAATCTAGTTATCTGAAAGGAGGTAACCGGGAATAGTGACATAAACCGTAGAGAACCACAAGGCGTAAACCGTGAGGTGAAGCTGAAAGCAGTGGCTATCAAAGACACGGCCGTAGGAACACGAACCGACAGTGAGGCATGGCATGGGCGATAAGCGTGCGCGTTACCGTGAAATCCAATGTCACCGAAAGACATGCGTTGTAGAGTCGGACGGCACGGGTCGAAAGATTACACACCTTACTCGGGGAGGTCTCTTAGGGTAGCGCCTAAGAGAAGTCAGCAGAGGTCATAGTAGTGACGATATCCATTGAAAGATGGAAGGAGCGAAGGACCGAAGAGTTACGAAACAGACTAACAACTGGACTCATTCAAATGCCTAAGGTAAACAGCCAACCGGTTAGCCACCAACCCACCCTAAAGGAGTGGATCCTCTGCTAGGACGTTGGTGGGTTT
>JANQEN010000080.1 GCA_028278335.1 Chitinivibrionales bacterium
TTTTCTTTTAATAGACGATCAAGTTGCCTTTTTTTTGGTTTTTTTTTAAAATCTAAATAAGAGAGCTCTTTAATTATCTTCTGCGACTTTTCTCCAACCTTGTACCTATAGTTAAGTAGTTCACTCATTTCTATTGATTTATTAAAAATACCAACTTCCTTTTGATCCATTGCATTCCCGGTATCCGATATTGTCACACCCATTCTTAGCTTCAAGGACGGATTAAATATTTGAGGCCCATCCGATATTAATACATTACACACCACGTCTTCGATTCTTGTAATATGCCAGAGATTCCATGCAATTGATGAATAACCATCAAAATGCATGTGTCTAAAACACATTTCGGACAAATCAGAGGTTAGCATGTCTTGATAACTATCAGATATTGAACAACGTTTCGAATCATGCAGTTGGGAGTGCATTAGAAGGCAGAGAGCAACAGCTTTCTTTTCATCATTTTTCGACAAAAATGACTTTAGTGCCTTTTGCATAGGATTCCAATCTTTTGCGACAGATATCATGTTTAATCCATTTATATTTAACTATTATACTTTTACATCGAACATCCGTAAATAAGCTGCGTGCCAAATACCTCTCGAAAATGCACGACATTTACGACAAACCGCTCAGCTTTTCACGTAAGCTTCTTATGCTTTGTTAACCCTTTATTTCGATGCAATTATCCTGGCACCATTCCTTAAGAGCTGCTGTTTGTCGTTCCTCTTCAAACTTGTACCATTTATCAAGGAGGCCAATTCCGTTTAGAAAATCTTTGTACCTTGAATAGGCTCCTCTGGAACGAAAAAAAGCATAGATTCTGTCCATATCATCAGGGATGTATTCCGATGTGAACTCAAAAACAAGAGCCCTGCCTAGTTCAAGATCGTTTTTATGGGGAATAGTTATGTACTTCTCCGTATCATCAATGTCATCTGGAAGTTCATCAGAGTCACCCAATTCAGAAGTGTAGAATATTTGTCCAGTTTCTTTGCATAAGTAGGCATTATGCAAGAATTTCTGATCCATACTAACGAAAAGGAAGGCATTTTCTATGTCATCGAATAAGATTGCCATAATTCATATCTTCCATAGGGGTTAACGTTTGCGGATAATCAGCGGGCCATAGGTCTTTCAAGCAAGCACTGCATTTACGAGAAACCGCATAGTTTTTCCCGTCTGGTTCATCCGCCTGGTTATGAAGTTTTTATTGTTATTGCTATAGCCACCGATCGGATTCATTATCGTAATTAGAACGTCTTTTGTATTTACCTTTTTGCTTTTTCGGATATTCTCCTTCGTAGGATTTCCAAACCATAATACCCACAATAGGGGTAATGATGACTAGTACGGCTAACAGAAGCAGGGTGCCTATAGGTTGACTATAATAGTTTTTGTAACCGAAAAAATTACCGGAAAAAAGGTCTACCAGACATGTCACCCAAAGAACTAAGAGAAAAAATCCTCCGAGTAAGGAGTTGATTAAATTCATCCTCTTTTCACGTTTGGATAATTGTCTTTTTCTATTTTTCATACTTCATAACGCCCCGAGATGAGCAGCAGGCCGCCATTCTTTGAGGATCTACGAACTTTACGTAAAACCGCTCGGCTTTTCCTGTCAGCTCTATCTCGCTTGTGTACGCCCGGCATGGGCGTGAACTTATGGGGTGAAAGTCCCCTATGTGTGAATCCTGTCAATGTCGTGAGACATGGACATAAACATTAGCCGA
>JANQEN010000113.1 GCA_028278335.1 Chitinivibrionales bacterium
TCTCAGCTTGAGGAATCTTTCTTCTGGGGTCAGGTCGTCAGGTGAAGCATTCGGTAATATTTCTTCTGCAAGCATAGATTTTTCTTCTGAAGTTAATCCTTCAGTCATTATTGAAGGTAGTTCTCCTTCAGGTGTAATTTCGCTTCCTAAGGTACCTGATTTTTTCATCATATCTTTTTTTTCAGGTGCTTCCATGTCACAAGCTGCAATGGCAAGGAAAAAGGTAATAAATATAGAAATAGTAAAAAAATTCATCCGATATTTTCCTTCTTAAATGGTTAAACTCAGATAATTACAGGCAATCTAATAGTAAAGCTATATAGAGAAAATAAAGAGATCCAAACTTTAGTCCTTTTAAAAATATTTATAGTTTACTATTAAGGTATAGTAGTTTGCTATAAATCCATATGTTACCTTTGTCACTGACATATAAGTTATAGATAAAAATCTAATCGCCTAGTTTTCTGCATAAGTGTATCCTATCATCGCTTTTTTAATTTACATAAAAGTAGGATCTTCAATCTATTTGTAGACTTATTTGCAGTGCTTGCAAAGCTAAGCATAAATATTTACATTTTAATGTTCCTTATAATGTTGTTCAGTGCCAAGTCATAGACGAGCATGGTGTTTTGGGACTAAATCTGCACAATATTTTAATTCTGTATTAAAGGGAAATATGAAAGAGGATACAAAATTCAGGTTGCGTGAATTAGAGCACAAAATATACGAGTTTTTGAGGACGAGGAAAACTTCTTATACTGCTCCACCCATATATCATCCAGATAGTTTGCTTGATGCTGAGCCAGCTGTTGTAACAAATTTAGCTAATAAGCAAGTTTATGACAAAGAACTTATAAAAAGAATAATAGCAGCTTATCAAAGAGTGACCCAAGCAGATCTAGGCGAGTCAATGTGGACAGTTTTCTTTACCAAATATCACCAGCCAATCCATCAGAAACTAATCGAAGGTAACGAAAAAGCAGTAACTGAAATTTTAAGGCACCCTGAAACTAGCGATTTATTCTATGGATTTGACATATTAACAAAAACTTTTCATGGTATTTTTAATAAAAAAAGTGCCCAGAAGGCCTATGCGAAAGCCTGTCTTGATGGCCTAGTAAGATTTGCTGAATCAGTTGGGGCAATTTCTATAGATAATCCAGCGAGTAAATTTAAAAATAGAATGCTTTGTAAGACTGAAGATATATTAGCTGGAATAGATAAGGCATGTATTCCATTTTCTATGCCTAATCCATTTGAAAGTGAATATGGGTTAGGTTCCTCCCGTGGAGTAATATCTTATCGAGTGCCGCAAGCACTTTATCAAGCATGGCGCATAAAACAGTTACTAAAAGGAATCCAAAATCCGCGTGTACTAGAAATTGGAGCAGGGTTGGGTCGCACAGCGTTTTATGCAAATGAGCTAGGGATAAAAGATTACACAATTGTCGATCTTCCTATTACTACTGTTGCACAGGCATATTTTTTAGGGAGAGCACTTGGTGAAGAGAATATTTGCTTGGGCGGTGAACAATTTGATGGCGATCAAAATAGGGTTAAGATAGTTGCACCAGAAATTTTTCTCGCTGAAGATAAAACATATGATCTAATTTTAAATGTTGACAGTTTGACTGAAATGGATTTTGATGTAGCCCAGTCTTATTGGAACAAAATTAAAGTATCTACGAATATTTTTCTGTCAATAAATCATGAAGCAAATAAATTCCGTGTTAGAGATTTATTTGTTGAGGATTTAAATAGTTTGATTGTGCATAGAGGGTTATATTGGATGCGAAAAGGCTATGTTGAAGAGTTGATCCAAATACCTGCATCTTAACTAACACTTTTTATCTCGAATTAATTTTACTGGAAGTATTTAGGGATTATATAAATTACAAGCTATAGTACATATCAAACTCAATCGGATGTGTTGTCATACGTATACGTGTGATTTCTTCTAGTTTTAGATCTATGTAGGCATTAATCATGTCATTTGAAAATACATCTCCACGGGTAAGGAAATCGCGATCTTTGTCAAGGTTAGTAAGCGCTTCATCAAGTGAAGCGCAGGAGTTTGAAATTTTAGCCGCTTCTTCGGGAGGCAAATCATAAAGATTTTTATCCATGGGGTCACCAGGGTGAATCTTGTTCTGGATACCATCCAATCCAGCCATCATTAATGCTGTGAAAGTAAGATAGGGGTTGGCGGCGGGATCAGGAAACCGTACCTCGACACGACGTTCTTTAGGATTATTGGTATGTGGGATGCGCACAGCAGCAGAGCGATTGCTTACCGAGTAAGCAAGGTTGCTAGGGGCTTCATAACCAGGAATTAATCGTCTGTAGGAATTTGTAGTTGGATTAGTAATAGCGTTTAGAGCTTTAGCGTGCTTGATGATTCCGCCTATGTAAAACAAAGCCATTTCAGATAACCCTGCATAACTATTTCCAGAAAATAGATTCTGACCATTTTTCCAAATTGACTGATGTACATGCATTCCAGAACCATTGTCACCAACAATAGGCTTGGGCATGAATGTCGCTGTTTTGCCATATGAATGAGCGACGTTATGTACTACATACTTGAGTATCTGAGTCCAGTCCGCCCGTTTTACTAGGCTGCTAAATCTAGTACCTATTTCACATTGACCAGCAGTAGCGACTTCATGGTGGTGGACTTCTACTTCTACACCCATTTCTTCAAGTGCAAGACACATTGCTGAACGAATGTCTTGTAGAGAGTCAACAGGAGGAACCGGGAAATAACCACTTTTTACCATGGGGCGGTGGCCAATATTACCGCTTTCATACTTTTCAAGCGAGCTCCATGCAGCTTCCCCTGATTCAATTTTAACCGAGCAACCAGACATATCAGTATGCCAAGTTACAGAGTCAAAGATAAAGAACTCAGGTTCGGGGCCAAAATAGGCAGTATCACCAATGCCAGTTGATTTAAGGTACGCCTCACCACGACGTGCCAGAGAGCGTGGATCTCGATCATAACCTTGTCCATCTGAAGGTTCTACAACATCACAGGTGAGAAGTAGCGTGGTTTCATCCATGAACGGATCCAAATTGGCAGTGTCAGGATCAGGCATCAATAACATATCGGAGGCTTGAATACCTTTCCAGCCAGCAATTGATGAACCATCGAATGCAAGACCATCTTCAAATTTTTCAATATTGAAAGCATGTGATGGAACCGTTATATGATGTTCCTTACCTCTAGTATCAGTAAAGCGTAGATCAACGAATTTTACTTCGTTGTCTTTTATCATTTTTAAAACATCTTCTACTGCCATTTTTTTCTCCAAACTAGGTTTGTAATATTACATAGCAAAAGAAAACAGCGAAATACTATCCATATATTGAATTATATCAGGACGAACGACGTTATTACCTCAAACAAATAATTATGACATCAGGCATTACCCTTAAATTTTAAAATTTAGCGGTTATTACCTGTTATATTTACCGGTAAACGTGGCAAAATGATAAATTTATTTGTGTTGCTAAATAACAACTATTTGAATGTAATAATATTACATGTTTTAACTCTTAACTATTGGACATAAATATGGAGACGATTGCCGATATACTTCAAAGAGCAAAATTAAGAGCCAAAGAAATGAATTTGCCGTATGAAGGCGCGTTTCTTCCTGCAGAGGCACTTATTGTCTTGCAGGAAAATCCAGAGGCAAAATTGATAGATGTACGCTCAAAAGCAGAGTGGGATTGGGTGGGAAGAATTCCAGGTGCAATCGAGATTGAGTGGCAATTCTATCCTGCTATGCAGATAAATCCAGATTTTCTTGACCATCTTTCAAAGAAAGTACCAACAAAAGATTCACCTGTGATGTTTATATGTCGCAGTGGAGTTCGCTCAAATCAAGCTGCTGCAGCTGCTTCAGAATCAGGTTATCAAAATTGCTACAATATTCTTGAAGGTTTTGAGGGAGACAAAGATGCAAGCGGTCATCGCGGTATTAAGGGCGGATGGAAAGCAGGAGGGTTGCCATGGGTACAAGGCTGAAATAGCTTATACATAAGATGTCGTTACGATTAGGTAGTTGACCATTCAACAAGCCCAGAATAAGCTGCAACTAAAACTATTATCCCAAAAATAATACGATACCAAGCAAATACCGTAAAGTCATGGCTACTGATAAAGCGTATTAATCCTCGTACTGCTAACAATGCACTAATAAAAGAGGCCACGAAACCAATGCCGAACATACCGATATCGTTGTAATGAAGTAACTCATGGTGCTTGTAAACGTCATAGAACGTAGCAGCAAACATGATGGGAATCGCGAGAAAGAAAGAAAACTCCGTTGCAGCTTTACGTGATAACCCAAAAAATAATCCACCAATGATAGTAGCACCAGAGCGAGAAGTACCAGGGATTAACGCTAAGCATTGCATTAATCCTATTTTTAGAGCATGTTTCCAATCCATATCTTCTACTTCTTCTACATCTACTACATGTTTTCTACGTTCGGCCCATAGAATTATCACTCCACCAACGATCAAAGCAATCGCAACTGATGTTGGGTGGAATAGGTACTGTTTTATAATTTTAATAAACAGTAATCCCAGAATCGCTGCAGGTAAAAATGCGATAAATAGATTTAACACAAATTGATTTGAATCTTTGTGTGTCCCTATACCAGCAAGTGTATTACCAATTTTAATGCGATATTCCCAGCATACGGCAAGTATAGCGCCTAGCTGAATTACGATTGCAAAAACCTTACCTTTCTCATCATTAAAATCGAGCAAATCACCCACCAATATGAGATGGCCGGTAGAGGAAATTGGGAGAAATTCGGTTAGACCCTCAACGATGCCAAGGATCAACGCTTTAGTAAGCTGGAGCCAGTCCATGTGCGACTATTTTTTAGAAAAAAGTTTGACTACAGACAAACATGAGTAAATTCAAATAAGTCAAAATGCTATTGAGTAAAAATAACTCAACTTATTTAACAGTATTGATTGCTGCAGAACAATTTTATTTTTCATAATTATGGTAATCAACAATGAAGTTTTTCTTTGGATCAATGAATTAGCCTTGGAATTTGTTTCTTGAATAATTATGTTTTGCTATAGATTTCAGATCCTCTATTCACAAACTCAATTGATTTTTCCTTCATACCTTTTTCCAATGCTTCATTTTCACTAATTCCCATATTATCGGCATAATTACGAATATCTTGGGTAATTTTCATCGAACAAAAATGTGGCCCACACATAGAACAGAAATGGGCAAGTTTTGCGCCATCCTGAGGCAGGGTCTCATCATGAAACTGCTTTGCCTTGTCGGGATCGAGGCTGAGGTTAAATTGGTCATCCCATCGAAATTCAAAACGGGCCCTGGAGAGTGCATTATCACGGATTTGTGCACCGGGGTGACCTTTTGCTAAGTCAGCCGCATGGGCAGCAATTTTATAAGTTATGATCCCATCTTTCACATCATTTTTATCAGGCAAGCCAAGGTGCTCCTTGGGTGTGACATAACATAACATTGCAGTACCATACCAACCAATCATTGCGGCACCGATAGCAGAAGTAATATGGTCGTAGCCAGGCGCAATGTCGGTAGTGAGTGGGCCAAGTGTATAGAAGGGTGCTTCATGGCAATATTTTAACTGTAAATCCATGTTTTCCTTAATAAGATGCATAGGAACATGCCCTGGCCCTTCTATCATCACTTGCACATCATGTTTCCATGCAACCTGAGTTAATTCACCAAGGGTTTTTAGTTCTGAAAATTGTGCTTCGTCGTTAGCATCATAAATTGAACCAGGACGCAAGCCATCACCTAAAGAAAAACTTACATCGTAGGATTTCATAATTTTGCAGATTTCTTCAAAGTGGGTGTATAGAAAACTTTCGCGGTGATGTGCAAGGCACCATTTAGCCATAATAGATCCACCTCTTGATACGATGCCAGTCATTCGTTTTGCTGTCATTGGAATATAGGCAAGTCTTACTCCTGCGTGAATGGTAAAATAGTCAACTCCTTGCTCCGCTTGTTCAATCAAGGTATCACGAAAAATTTCCCATGTTAGGTTTTCGGCCATACCATCCACTTTTTCTAATGCTTGATAAATTGGTACGGTTCCAATCGGAACAGGGCTATTTCTGATAATCCATTCACGAGTTTCATGAATATTTTTTCCAGTAGAAAGGTCCATTACTGTATCTCCACCCCAGCGAATAGCCCATGTCATTTTCTCAATTTCTTCCTGTATGCTTGATCCAAGCGCTGAATTTCCTATGTTGGCATTAATTTTTACAAGGAAGTTTCGTCCAATAATCATTGGCTCGGATTCAGGATGATTAATATTGGCGGGAATAATGGCACGACCCTGCGCTACTTCGTCGCGAACAAATTCTGGAGTAATGTGCTGAGGTGGTGAAACACTGAACCTTTTCCCAGGGTGTTGGTGATGGTTAGGAGAATTTTGGTATTGTTCAGCTAATTCTTCACATCGCTGATTTTCCCGGATTGCAATATATTCCATTTCTGGAGTAATTATACCTAGGCGGGCATAGTGCATTTGTGTAACGTTTGCGTCTGATTTTCCACATCGTGGATGGTGTTTTATGTCAAAGTGCATTTCTGCAAGCTTAGGATCAGCCTGATAGTCTCTTGTATAAATGGAAGCAGATTTAGTGAGAATCTCACTGTCGTCCCGCTCAGTTATCCAACTTTCACGCAGTTTGGGTAAGCCAGACCGGATATCGATTTTAGCTGCAGGATCTGTATAAGGACCAGAAGTATCATAAACGTAAATTGGCGGGTTTTTTTCTGTACCTCTTTTGGCAGGTGTATCAGTTTGACTGATTTCACGCATAGGAACTCGAATATCGGGACGAGAGCCCTGCACATATACTTTTCGGGAGTTAGGCAAAGGTTTAATTGCTGCAGCATCTACTTTTGCTGTTCGATTTGAAAATTTAGTAGGTTTTATAACCGCAGAATTCATAGTACTCTCCTTGAAACGCCATTAGGAGCAGGAGAGTTACTTCCAGCTTCCCTACGGCGGCATTACCCGTGTCAGGTGTTAAGGGACTCTCTCACCAATCTTCCATGTTTCTGGAAGTGGACCCCCAGCTTCTGCTGTGAAACTAAAGGAAATATGGAATAATTGCAAGTATACGAAGGATTAATTAGGAAATATCAATATGAATTTAGAACAAACTCGTTTTAATATGGTAGAACAGCAAATTCGTCCATGGGAGGTGCTAGATCCAGCAGTACTCAAACTACTGCTGGAGGTACGGCGTGAGGAGTTTGTCCCTATAGATTATCGCTCTCTAGCATTTGTAGATATGGAAGTTCCACTGGGATACGGTGAAGTGATGCTTTCTCCCAAGATGGAGGCACGTATTTTACAAGAATTACAAATTAGAAAGAGCGATAAAATATTGGAGGTAGGTAGTGGAAGCGGTTACATGACTGCATTATTGGCCAAAAAAGGTGATCATGTATATAGCGTTGAAATTGTGCCAGAGTTAAAAATAGTTGCAGAAAAAAACCTCCAATCCCATAACATAGAAAATGTAACTTTGGAAATAGGAGATGCTTCCCATGGTTGGTCTAGACAAGGACCATACGACGTTATCGTACTAACCGGATCTACACCTATTTTGCCTGATATGTTTCAGAAAAGTCTAGCAGCTGGTGGACGCCTATTTGCGGTAGTAGGTGAGGCACCAGTGATGAAGGCCATACTAGTTAAGTGTGAGGAGGAAGGCGCTTATAGCACTGTTGGCCTATTTGAGACCAGTATTCCTCCACTTAGGAATGCACAGAAAATAAAACAATTTGCTTTCTAATTTCTTGCTAGTCCTCTGGCGGTCAGATTATCTAAAATCTAAAGCAATCCTTTATCGGACAACAATTTCTTTTTGTTTTATGGAAGAGTAACTTAGAATTAACGTGACTATCTCGCCATACATTTATGTAGTATTAATTTTTGGGTTAACTCTTCATATCCCGCTAAAAGCTGCTGATCTAATGGATATTTACCGGGACGCGCTGGAGCAGGATGCACAATATGCTGCAGCCCGAGCTGCACATAAGGCAGCCCAGGAAAAAATACCCCAAGGAAGGGCAGGACTACTCCCTACACTTACGCTTTCAGGTATACGCCAGAGACAGCTCATAGACACAAATAGGGGTCCTGAAAATACGATTGATAGATTCGGCTTGACTATCACGGCGACCCAGCCACTTTTCCGTATGGAAAATTTTATCGCCTATGAACAGTCAAAAATCCAGGTCATGCAGGCTGACTCACAATTCATTATAGCCGCTCAGGATCTGATCTTACGCGTGGCGCAGGCATACTTGGATATATTAATAGCTCAATTCAATCTTGATGTAGCAGAAAACCAGAAGAAAGCCATTAGCAAGCAACTTGAGCAGGCCAAACGAAACTTTGAGGTAGGTACTTCTACTATTATTGATGCCAACGAAGCCCAGTCACGCTTTGATCTTGCCGTTTCTCAGGAGATTGTGGCCAGGAATACGCTTGAAGTCAGTAAACGTGCATTGCAAAAGATTACTGATCGTTATCCAGATAAACTTGCACGCGCGGAAGAAATCGATCTTGATTTATTTCCTTTAGAGTATACAAATTTACAAGATTGGCTCTCTGTAGCTGAAGCGAATAACCTTACAATTCGTGTTCAACAGTCTGTTTACGAAATCGCAAAAAAAGAGGTTGAAAGGGCCAGGGCAGGACATTACCCGACAGTTGATTTGGTCGCACTCTATAGTGACCAGGAAGGTATAGGTGGGTCTATTACCGGACGTGCAATAGATATTACATCAAAGCAAATAGGTATTGAG
>JANQEN010000119.1 GCA_028278335.1 Chitinivibrionales bacterium
AAGAGGCCGTCTCAAAAGTAAAATTTGAGGCGGTTTTCTTTTATAGGTGTTTGGAGTATTTGTTCGAGTTGATTTTTCTCTATTTCAAATAGGTCAATAAGATTCCCGTTATTATGTGGCCACTTTAGCCAGGTTGTGTGCCAGTGCAACGAATCCCATCTCAATTTCTACTTTTTCAAGCCCTCTGAGCATAAACCGCTTGAAGCCTTTGTTCTGTTTGATGTTGCCGAACACGGCTTCCACATCACAAGGCCGTTGTTTTCGGTGTTTTATCCCCTGTTCAGACAACAACCGTTCCCTGGCTTTTGCTTTTAGCTGATTGAGCCTGTGGTTGACTTCTATGATCCGATCGCCTTTCTGGCCATGACAACTACCTCTCAAAGGACAGTTATGGCAGTTTTTAGCCTTGTATTGTGCATAGCTTTGTTGATAACCATTGGCGGTAGTTCGATTTTTCGTCCCCACACGTTTCATGGGCTGGCCCATGGGGCAATAATAAGTATCTTGCTCTTTGCTGTAATGTAAATTGTTGATATCCTTTATGTTATCGGTTTTCGATTTAGCCTGTTTCTGCTCTTTATGAAAATAGTTGTATTTGATATAACCTGTTACTTGCTCTGCTTGGGCATACTCATAATTCTGTTCACTGCCATAACCTGCATCAGCCGTAATGGATTCGGGCAGTTGGTTGTATAGCTTTTTGAACTCTTTAAAGTGAGGAATAAAAGTAGTTGTGTCTGTGGGTTTTTGGTGTATGGAATAGTGGGTGATGATTTGTTTGTTGGTACTGATTTGCAGATTGTAGCCAGGTTTAAGTTGACCATTTTGCATATGATCGTCTTTCATCCGCATGAACGTAGCATCGGTATCAGTCTTCGAATAACTGTTGCGCTCTCCAAGTATAGCCTGTTTTTGTTCATACTCAGCTAGTTTGGCTGGCCAGTGCCTGCGGGCATAATTCAGCTTCTGCTTTACTTTCTTATTGACTGGCTTGTCTTGTAGGGCAACATCAATCTTCTCAATGGTTTGGGCCACCTGATTTGGGTCGATAGCAGTAAAATCAGGCACCTGCTGTTCAAACTCCTCTTTGGCGACCTGCTGGGTGTAGGCCCAAAGTTCTTCGAGTTGTTTGGCCATCTTTTCTTTATTGGTCTTGATCGCATTGCCCCAAACAAAAGTGTATTTATTGGCATTGGCCTCGATCTTGGTCCCATCGGTATATACTTCTTTCAAATCCACATGCCCCGACTCTGCCAACAACATCACCACTTGACCGAATACCGTTTTAAGAACATCCTTGAGACGATCACTACGAAAACGGTTGATTGTGTTATGATCGGGTTTGCCCATGCCGGCCAGCCACATGAAGTGGATATTCTCCTTGAGGGCACTTTCCAGCTTGCGCGAAGAATAAATATTGGACAGATAGCCATAAACCAAAACCTTAAGCAACATCTTGGGGTGGTAGCTCGAAGTACCTCCCCCTTTGTATTTGTTCAAAATTGGCTGAATATCAATCTGTTCGATCACTTGATGAACCACTCTTACCGGGTGGTGGGGCTCAATCATCTCCTCCAAGGATGGAGGTAAGAGCATTAACTGGTTGCTATTGTAGTCTTTAAATACTACCTTTTCTGCTGTTCTTGTCACAACCTCAAAATAACGTTTTGAGGAAGAACAAAAAAGGCTGACGGTCTAATTTCGTCAGCCTTTCTTATTTGAGGTTTTTGAGACGGCCTCTTCACAATGTCACTTAAACACTAATTGAAATCCTTGCCCTCCTTAAGGGTTTTTACATATCCTTCAAGAAACTGCTTGCTGCCATCTGGCGCCTTTTGCAAAGCTTCCTGTTCATATTTTAGTGCTTTTTCATAATCTCCGCTTGCTGAATAGCCTCTTGCCATACCATGAGGAGCCAGCCAATGATCAGGCCATTTCTTGCTTGCCTTTTTGAAGATCTCCAGTGCCTTACTATTGTTGTCCTGGCCAATCAGCTGACGACCATAGGCATAATAATTATTAATAGTTGCACTTGGATCCGCAAG
>JANQEN010000270.1 GCA_028278335.1 Chitinivibrionales bacterium
GGTGCGCCATGACAGTTGCTCATGCTTGTAGGTGAAAGTCCTGCCAAAGGAATTGACTATTTACCTTTGTAGCCAGAATAAAAGTGCGTTAACAAAAGAATCGATGCTTTGTTAACGTTTGTCTAGGTTATTGCCGTGAGGTAATGGCTGATAGCTGACCGAGGCAAAATTCCAGCCCGAAACAAAAGTGAAGGAGAGGTGGCCTTATACGTAGATGACCTGCCCTGAAAACAGGGAAATCCAATGTTGTCGTTCCTCAACATTAATAGTCAAAATGGGGTGGCAATGCGTATAGGGTGATTATCCTCGGGATGGAAGGAAAGTATGACAATAAAGTATGGGAGATCTCGTAATATCTCAAACATAGATTAAATCTTTGATTTGAGTAGCTGGGAGGTATAAGTGCAATCCACGAAATCCGAGGGCGATGTATTGCGAGAAGTCAGCTCACTCATAGTACCCAAACGTTTGCCTGTAATGGGTTTAGCACGGGAAAGGGGTGAACCACAGAGAGATTATTAAAGTTCTGAAATCAAGATAACAGCATCTGCTTAATTAAGAAGAAATGTTTGAAAAAAAATGGTCTTCATAACGGTTAAGAATAGGTGGTGTTTGACATTAGTTGATATTCAGCTATTAATAACGATCAATTATTGATTACCTGACAGGTTAACTCTGCGGGGAGGCCGTATGCGGGAAATCCGCACGTACGGTCACAACGGGGGCTGGGAGGCCGTGAGGCCTCTTGGCTACCCACTTTTTTTTGGAGAATAAACTTAAAAAAGAAAGGAGGTGAGGGCTCATATGTTTAAAGTGAGATCTCTTTGGTCCCCGGTCGGGGTTGCCAGCGAACTCGTCGATGACGACGAATGCTGGTAAATTTGCCGGCCTGGTGGAATGTTGTAAAGTTCTGCTAGGTCGGGTTTTTGTTTTATGGTGGGGTTGTGGTATTATAAAAGATAATTAAATAAAATAATAAAAATATGGATTGTGTTTTTTGTAAAATTGCTAAGGGTGAGTTGCCATCGTATAAGCTGGGTGAATCTGATGGGGCTGTGGCTTTGTTGGATATTAATCCGTGCGTGGAAGGGCATGCGATGGTGATCCCTAAGAAACACCATGAGAATATTTTGGATTTGACTGATGATGAGATCCAGGATGTTTTT
>JANQEN010000288.1 GCA_028278335.1 Chitinivibrionales bacterium
GCTGAGCGAAAATCCTTTGGGTGAGGCGCATGAAAGAGGCGAATCCACTGCGATTCGGCGAATGAATGCAACGAAATCCAAAGTGTTTTACAGCCAGCCACAGTAGGAAATGAATTTTTAGAGATTATCTTAAACAATTAAAATCCTAAAACAACAACAAGGCCTATAATAAATGCCCGATTTTAACTTATTAGCCAAAGAGCATGAGCAGTATTATGAACTACGAATTGTAGGTAAATTTAATATTGTAAGCGCTGCAAAAATAAGGAGATTAGCAGAAATTGCTTTAAGCTCAGGTTTTACTATACTTCTCATTGATCTAAGCAGAACTTCAGAAATTGATAACACTGGTATCAAATTATTGCAGACGCTTCAAAAGCAATATACATCTAAGAATGGTAAAATTCATCTTCTCTCTCCTTCAGCCAAAATCGTCAAAGTATTAAATGAGCGAGGAATGCAAAAAATAGTATCAATTCACCAAAATATTCAGAATTTCAACCACGCCATAACAAGCGGTGAACTTATCAAAGAGGAGCGAGGTTTTTATACCCTATTTAAGATTCCCAAAGAGTTTGACTTACATGTGGTAAAACCCCTTCGGAATATCATAGAAGAATCTTTAGCAGAAGGACATTCACATATTGTATTTGATCTCAATAAAACAAATTACATAACTAGTGTGGGCATTGGTGTCCTTATTAATCTCCATAAAAACCTTCAGAAAAAGGGAGGAAGCGTACATCTCGTCTCTATTCCTGATAAAATACTGACCCTCCTGGAAGATACCAATATATTGAAGGTATTACCGGAATATTCAACAGTCAGTGAAGTTGACGAGAAATTTATATAATGTTTCTGTACCACCATGCTGGCCCTGGGCAAACTGGAATTTATACCAACTATGCAGCTTCATTAATGCCTTTGTCTCCTTTGAGTAGTATTGTATACACTTTTTAGTAACTATACTCAATATCATTAATCCGGCAACAAATTCATCTTTTTTAGAATATTATAATATACTAATATTATACATCACATAAAAAAAGCCCCGAAAAATCCGGGGCTTTTTTCTATCTGGATACTAAAATGTATTATCGATTAAAGATAAAGCTCTTGGTAAAAGTCTCATTATTACTCTTTATCTTTAAGACATAACAGCCGTTACTTACGTTGTGACTGGTTCCATCTCTACCGTCCCAGGCAATACTGTTGTTTTGAGGTGATATTACTCTGATCAGCTTACCCTTGATATCATAGATACCAACCTGGGAATTCTTGGCTAAATGAATACCATCAAACCTGATTCCCTGTCTGAGCGGTATGGTCTTCACGTCCTTCATCTTTTCTTTGATACCAACACCATCCTTAAAAAGCTTGACATGCAGGTAATACTTGTCAGTGTAAGAATTAAACCTGAAATTCTCCTCAACATAGTCCTGATATCCAGTTAACCTGAAGGTCAAATCATGGGTCCCGGTATTCATATAGGTAACATAGCGGCCGGCGGAATCTGTCAACTGGCACCTGTTGGCAAGATCACCAGCTCGAATTATCTTAACCTTGTTGAGAACTTCACCGGTCTGACCGTCGGTTACAATACCATGCAGACCATACTTATAAAGAATCTCCATAGACATGAACAGGGCCTCTTTACAATAGCGCCAGTGACGGGCAAGGTCTGATTCATCAAGGTTCTTTCGCACCGACGATTCAAGGGTCAAAGAAAAACCATTGCCAACCCAATCATTCATATCGCAACGAATGCCATGACACTCATAGAGCTCCGTGTAAATATGACCAACTCCGTCACCGCCACAGTTAGTCATATACCCATTATTGTTACAGTCGTCATGGATTTGGTCGACAAGTCTTTTACAAAGCCATTTGTACCATGCCTCGTCCTTGCACCTGGTCCTCACCCCGCCATAGGGCCACAGATACGTTTCAGTACCGCCGTGCTGGTCCTGGGCAAACTGGAACTTATACCAACCATGAAGCTTCATCAGGGCCTGGGTCTCTTTGGAATAGTAGGAATAGAGACCATAGAGCTTATGGTTCCCACGTTCGCAGGGGCAGGGGTTGTTTCGGTTAAGGTCAAAACGGTCTTTTACATTATAACGCTGGGCATTTCTTACGGTATGGTCGCCACTTGGATAAGTACCATCGGGATTCATATTGGGAACAAACCACATCTCCAGAGAGTCAACAAGCTTGGTGATACGTGTATCCGATCCATATTTGGTAAGCAAAGTATCTACCATATGCAGGCAGTTCATGAAATTCAGTGTCTCATCACCATGAATCGTATTGGTCTCAAGATACCGAGGCTCAGGCTCATTCTTCGTGACATTGTCGGAAATTCTTAGTGCATAAATATCATGGTTCTTGCTCGCTACACCACTGGGGCCCAGCTTATACTTTTTGCATATTTCAGGATAATCACGTTCCCATTTATCCAAAAAGGCTACATATTCCTGGTAAGTTGGATAACTGTACCAATCAGCAGGAGCCGTGCCTTCTAAATACTCCTTAAAATTACCCATCTTGGGTTCCCATGGCTCCGGGATTACCACCTCATAGTCGAGGCCAAGTGCAACCAATTGATCAAAATTGCGCTGAACTACACAGGCATGCACTTCCGTTAAATTATCCGCGTTGATTCTTGTGATTGAAAGAAAGTTGGCTAAATCATACTTTTTGATTTCTGTCGGTGATTTAACCTTTACAATAATGTCCACTTCACCGTGCTTCTCAATCAGGTTGGTGGCTAAAGTGTATTTGGCCTGCGCCGTACTGCTGGCAAATAGGCCTGAGCTTAGAAACAGTATTAGCAAGCTCGATAAAACTGCTAAAATGGGTCTCATGCTACTCCTCCTTTGAGT
>JANQEN010000023.1 GCA_028278335.1 Chitinivibrionales bacterium
TCTCAAAAGTTTTGTTCCATGATTTTTGACAAAACTCTTATAGAAACAGTTATACCGCAACACAACATAGGACAAGATTATTGAGAAGCGGTATAAAAAAGAATATATTTTAACCTCCAAAGTGTAAGGTGTAAATAACCTTATCATTCTCCTGGTTACAAACAATTATTAGGCAATACATAAAGGAATTTTAACTTGGTAAATTATAAACATATTGTATGGGATTGGAACGGAACCCTTCTTGACGACACATGGCTCTGTTTAGACATCATGAACAAGCAACGAGTGCGAATTGGTAAACTTCCCTTAACATTGCTGGAGTATCGTCGTACCTTTGACTTTCCCGTTAAGAATTTCTATGAACAGATTGGATTTGATTTTGCACAAGAATCATATGAATCAGTTGCGCAAAATTTTATCACCGAGTACACCAAGCGGCGCTTTGAATGCGATCTACATTTTGGTGTTGCAGCCCTTTTAGCCAAGTATCGTGACTATGGTTTTTCTCAATCAATTCTCTCGGCCTATGCCCAGGATGTGCTAAAAGAGATGACCAATCACTTCGGGATTGATCAGTTTTTTAGCCATATTGTTGGGTTAGATAACCATTATGCTTCGGGAAAATTGGAAGAGGGAAAGCAACTAATGCAACAGTTGGATATCCCAGCCAATCAAATCGTTCTCATTGGTGATACGACCCATGATCACGAGGTGGCACAGTCATTGGGCATTGATTGTCTTTTGGTGAGTCAAGGACACCAAGATCCTTCTAAGCTGCAAAAAAGAGAGGTACCTGTTGTTCCCACGCTCTCTGAAACCATGCTTTATACCTTTGATCGTTAGTCTTTGAGGGTTCTGGGTTTAATACTCTCAAAGACCACACTATACAGAGACGGCAAAACTATTTTCAGGGCCTCTCTATCAAAACAGTGTCTCTTTGATGCTGGACAAATTATTTTTTAAGAAGAGACTGCGGTGCTTTTGCATAGATAAAACACTGTTCACGAAGACTAATCACAGTATTGAAAGGTCACAAACATGTCCTTACCGGAAGTTTTAAAAACAGCCCTAGATCAACTACGGTACATAGCTAAAACCGAAACAGTTTTTGGTGATCCCTTGGAACTAGGTGAGGTTACACTTGTTCCTGTATCAAAGGTTTCGATTGGATTTGCTGCTGGTGGTGCCAACCACGAAAAGAGCACTGGCACTGGCTCTGGTACTGGCGGTGGAGTTCAGATCATCCCGGTTGCCTTTATTGCTGTTACAGGGACCAATATAAAAATTCATCCGGTTGATAAATCAGATCCTGGATTCAGCAAATTGGTAGCCATGGCACCGGATATTATAAAGCGGGTTTCTAAGTTTGTTGATAAAGATAAAAAGAAGAAAAAAGAGAAGAAAGAGGAAAAGGAGTAACACCTTCTTAATCAGCGACTATAGTATGCCCTTTTCCCGTAACGATAAGATTGAATCTAAGAAATGAAGTCACTCAACACACCTGAGATAACTTGGATAGCACCGGCCTTTGAGGGAACCAGTGATGGTAGTTATGAAGCACCTTTTACGGATATCAATAAGGTGCTCAACAATGCAAAGCCTGGAACAACCATCGTTCTTAAAGAGGGTGAGTACACAGAAAATGTTAATATTCAAAATTCCGGAACTATTACCCTTCCCATCAAAGTTTTTGCTGATAAAAAGGCCAAATCACCTATTCTTTGCAGCTCCACTTGGTTTTTATACGATGTCTCCGACATAATTATTTCTGGGTTGTTATTTAAGGATATTCCACAGCAGGCTCTCTCGGTGATTGGCAATTGTGAGCGAAATAATTTTAATAATCTTCATTTTGTAAATTGTGGTTTGGAAAGCTCGGTCTCCTGTAGCCTCTTTTTAGGTGGCACCGGTGCAACCTGTAATGTCATAGAGGAGTGCAGCTTTGAAATCGAAGCAAAGAATGAGAGGAAACAGGAAAACGCTAATATCCCTGTGGGCTTAATGCTTTCCGAAGGTGATATGGAAGATAGGAAAAAGCTCAATACCAATCATGTCATTCGTAATAATCGCTTCAGGAATTACGGATGTGCAGCGGTAATTGGCACAAAGGGGGACAACGACCATAGCTTTAATCATCTCTTTGAAAATAATTATATAGAGCACTGTATCGGCGATGGTATTCGCGTTAACTGCGGTGGGACCTCAATTCGGGGTAATGTTATCAAGCATTGCTTGAGCAATGGTATTGATATTATCCAAGGTAAAGCTGACATCATAAGTGATAATCGAGTCGAACAGTGCGGAAGAGGCATCAATGTCGGTGGCTACGATGGTACACTAAAAAACAATTGTATTGTTGAGAGTACCCATGAAGCCATCACAATAACCGCTAAAACCACCAAAGAGAATCTTCTTCGTGGTACAACGATTATTGAACAAAATACCTGTGTTGAGAATAGTGACAATGAAAAAAGAAAAAAGATTGCCAGTGTTACCTTGGAAACAAATAGTAATTGCATTATTCGAAGAAACCTATTTTCCGGTTTGGGAATACCCTATTCAATTCTCAATGGGAAAGCAGGTACCAACAAAGATGCAACCCTGTTCATTGTTGAAAATGTCGTAATCAATGGCAAGTCGTCTAAGAAAGGGTGCACTAAAAAGAGTGTTGCCTTTGCTCATCCTGAAGAGGGAGACTTTTCAACAGAGAGTGACTTTGGCGCCTCTGGTTGGATGGTTGAAGGTGATACTATTGTCTATCCCAAAGGAGAATCTGATCGTGCTTCCCTAAAAAAGAGTAAGGATGCAACCAAAACTGATCCAGTCGAAGCAGTGATTGGCGATGTTGACGAAAAAGAGCTCTATGTCCGCTCACTCTTTATGGAAGCTGAGATGGAGGCGATTGACGAAGAGGAAAGTTCCGACGAAATGCAGAGCGAAGGTGGCATGATCGATTTTAGTGACTGGGATTAGAATTTTAATTAAAAGAGCCCTTTGTAACAAAAAAGAGATTCCTTATATATATTGTTTATAGAGTAGAAATGAGAGTAGTAGTATGTAAATATTCAGGTTTTGCTTCTCTTATGCTTTCTTTTGCAGAATCTGGATAAAAGAGATGAACAGCACCTAATAACTCAGGAGGGGGTTATGGCTGATACCAATCAACGCCGTTTTAAACGGACAGATTCCTTCAATTTTTTGGACTATGTTGTACTTGATAAAAGCGGTGAGCCCATACAAAATGGTATGGGACGCACTCTGAATGTCAGTGAAAACGGGCTCCTCTTGGAGACGAATAACTATCTTTCACAAGGGCAAGACCTGATGATGACTCTTGGATTACATGAAAATACAGTGGAATTAAAAGGTCAAGTTGCTCATAGTGATACGCCAAAGGAGAATTTATACTGTTCGGGGGTGGCCTTTAAAAAAGTAGATCGAAGGACAAAGAAAACACTTAAAAAATTTTTACAGGCACGAAAAAAGGGACGCTCTAAATGAAACTAGGTAGCGAGCTCAGCCTTTAGTCTTTTTACTTTTCTCCATAGTATAAATGCTGAGAAGTAAGGAAAAAAGAGTAGTGCATTAATTAAAGGTAGAATAAGAGCGAAAATTGAGGTGCGTACTTGAAAGGTGCCGGATATTTCAACAATATCGCAATTGTCAAACACTGGGTCAAAACGAAGCTGGACAGTTCTATTGTGCTGTAAGTCGAGAGCGTGAAATAGGCTCACGTAGAGGCCATGAAGCCATCCAGTAACAGAGGGCTCTTCAAATCCTGCGGTTACTTGCATAGAAAAGCGATTGATTTTAATACAGCTAAAGAGGCTTTTTAAGATGCGAGTAATCCAGGAGATGCTTTTTTTGGCCAATTTTTTTTGTGATGCAATAAACTGTAAGATACGCTTAAATCTTTTTAATTTTGCTCCAAATCCTCTCTTTAAAGGCTTCTCCTCTGCAGACTCAATTTTCTCTCGCTCCTCCGATACAGATTGGGCCAACCCATCATCATCTTTTGGGGGTTCTATTTGGTGATCAATAGATTGATGCTTATCAGTCGCTGCAGCCTCTTCTTGTGTTGACTCACGCTCAGCTGGCTTTGAAGGGGTTAGCTCAGGAATATGGGGCATTGATGGTTGCTTCTCTGGATCTGGCTCTGGAGCTATTGTTTCCTTAATTTTTTTATCTGGCTTTGGCCTCCCACTTCTTTTACTACTTTTAGGGAATGGATATAACCGGTATGAGAAAAGAAAAAGCTCTATCGAGTTTGAGGCAAAGGAGAAAAGGATTTTTAAGATGAAGGGATGAGCAAAGCAAAATATGACAGAGCCCTCTTTTAGGGCGGTTGTCGAAGAGTTGACAGAGAGTAACATTGGGGAGAAGAGAAGAACTAAGGAAAAAAACGCTACACAGAGAAGAAGTATGAGAAGGATTTTAATTATCATAAAAAATCGTTCCCTCTAGATTGGTGTCTGGGTATTGAGTATCCCTGTTTCTGTAATGATTTTATCCATGGGCACATCATGGTAGTCAAAGGGCAAAAGTTCATCCAGGATCTGACACTGAAACGCTAGACCAAATAGAGGTGCTCGATCTTTAAGCTCCTTGAGAAAAAAGTCATAATATCCTTTCCCACGCCCCAGTCGTCCACCATTTTCATCAAAGGCCACCCCGGGACATACTGCTAACTGAATATCGCTTTTTAAAAAGTTACCCTTCAACTCGTCCTGAGGCTCTAATATATTAAAGGTACCAGCAGCCACATCCATTTCAAAATCCTTGATTTCTGCAATCTCCATGTCTGTAGAATTGGGGATGCAATAGGGAAGAACAACCCGTTTACCCATGGCCAGGGTCTGCTTTATACACTCTTTGGTTTGAACCTCATTTTTTGTTGCTGCATAAAATAGTATAGTAGTAGCTTTTTTAAATTCCTCTTGAGCTACAAGCTTTTCGATAATTGCTCCTGATTTTTCATCACGATCCTCATTTGAAAGGGCCTTTCGAGTATCCAGAGAGCTTTTACGGATCTGTTTTTTCTTTTCCTCTACATTATCATAGGGATCCTCATCTTCAGCTTCGGGAAGAGAAATACGGGTAGCATCATCGAGTTCCTGCTTGACCTTTTCGCTGTAGCGGCGGATCTTTGCAATAAACCGTCCACTTTCGCGTATGAATCTAGGTAACTCTTTAGAGCCAAAAAACATGAGCACCATAAGAAGAATAATAAGAACTTCAAACAGACCAAGTCCACTAATCACTTTTTTTCTCCCGTACCATGAAGGAAACTAATATGCTTACCCCATAGAGCACCAACAGCGGTAAGGCAAGCAACATCTGTGAGAAAATATCCGGGGGTGTAAGAATTGCTGCTAATATAAAAACTAGGACAATTGCATACTTGATATTTTTTATTAAAAAGGAGGGGGTGACAATTCCTGCCTTTGTAAGGACAAAGGAGACAACCGGCAACTCAAAGACTACACCAAAGGCTAATCCCAGCTTAATCAGAAATCCAAGATACTCCTGTGAGCGATAGAGCGCATCCATCTTACCCTCGGAATAATCGGCTAAAAAGCTGATAACAAAGGGTACGCTAAAGTAGCTGAAGGATATGCCCATCAAAAAGAGGAGTGTTGAGACAAAGACCAAGGGGAGCACTAACCGTCGCTCACTTTTGTAGAGTCCAGGAGAGACAAACCGCCAAATCTGGAAGAAGATGATTGGTGCTGCTAGAATAATCCCGCATACAATAGAGATTTTTATGCTGAGTATTATTGCCTCGGTGGGGTTGGTATAAATAATTCGTGGTGTTGTTTTTGCGTAACGTAAGGGGTAGATCAATACCCATTCAAAGATCTGTTCCCAAAAAATAAATGCCGGAACTGCACAAACAATCACTGAAATGATTGCCTTTATTACTCGCCAGCGTAACTCTTCTAAGTGATTGAGAAAGGACATTCCCTCCGGTTCTTGGGTCATCTAGCTTTCCCTATCCTCTTTTTTATCACTCTCATTTTCATTGTCACTCTTGTTAGAAAGCTCTGGTTTGTCCTCCTCCTTAGAGGCCTTTTTAAATTCCTTAATGCCCGTACCTAACCCTTTTGCCAGGTCAGGTATTTTTTTCGCACCAAAGAGAAGAATAACAATAACTAAGATGATTATAAGTTCCATACCACCGGGAAGTCCCATGGGATTCTCCTTTTCTTCTATTCTTCTATACTACCTATCGTATATACTATTTGCAATGTAAGTAAAATATATTAGTTTATTCCTATTTCTATAATATTCACGTATTAATCGCTCTTCAGAGCTAATTAAAAACTAAAGAATGGTAAACGAGTAACTGTGCAAGAAAGAATACAAGACAATATAATCTTTGGCCTCCATCCTGTTGAAGAGCTTATTGAGAATCGACCTCACCAGATCGACAGACTCTATTTTGATTCTGCCCAGGCAAAGGGAAAGGTCTTTTCTCTGTTAAAAAGTGGTCGTAAGAAAAAAATCCCCTGTCAATGCGTACCCTTACAGAAATTAAATCAAATTGCAGGATCTGCAAAGCATCAGGGAGCTGTGGCCCTTTGCCCAGTAAAGTCCTACGAGAGTATTGAGCAATTACGAAAGAAACTGGATTCCAAAAAAGGGACGCCACTTCTTTTAATACCGGCCTCTTTGGAAGACCCTCGTAATCTCGGTGCTATCATTCGGACAAGCGTTGCCTTTGAAGTGAGTGCTCTTTTGTTGGAGCGAAAACAGACCACTCCCTTAAGTAGTACTGTGGCAAAAGCCTCTGTGGGAATGCTTGAACATATGCCTGTGGTAAAACCCTCTAATTTGGAAAAGGAACTTATATCATTTAAAGAGCAGGGATTTTCTTTGATTGGTGCGAGCCATGGTAATTATAAAACACCGCAGGAGGTCGACTTTACCAAACCAACGATCCTTGTATTAGGTGGTGAGCATCGGGGCATTCCACCCTATATCGATAAACTGTGCGATGAATTTGTTACCATTCCCATTGCAGAGCCTGTGCCGTCTCTCAATGTATCTGTGGCCACAGCAATCCTTCTCTATGAGTGTTCTAAACAGAGAGTAGAAAAGGTATAGCTTAATGGCATTAAAAGAGAGAATTGATTTCTCAGTTTTAGATACCACCGATCTTACAAAGATTGATACCTATGAATTTGCCATGTACAGGGCCTTTGCTGACACAGAAATCAAAACATTGGATAGCATATGGGAGTTTGATCATAAAAATAATAAGCTTAAAACAAAGATTCCCTATACCTCACAAAAGATCTTTATGGCATCGATTAAGGGTGAAATTCTTGGTGGCACAGCTATCAATGGCAATTGCTCTGCTCCCTTTCAACTAGAGACCTTTGGCTTTGAAATTGATAAGGATGAGCCAGGTATATGTGAGGGCGTGGCAGTGTTTAACCTTAAAGTCTTTGTGGATAGACAGCCAATTGCCTTGCTGTTACGGGATTATACTTTTGGTAAGCTAAAAGAGATGAATCGATCAAAAATTTATGGCACCTGTTCAAAACAAAAACTGCGGGGCTATGAGGCTTTAGGCTTTTCCTGTATTGAGGAGACTCTCTTTAAGGGGGAGCAAAAATTTCTTTTAGTAAGACCAGTTTAGATTAAAGAGAAGTTGAGTTCTTTTTTGCAAAAACTTACCAATATAACCCTCAAGGATAGTACCTTTTCTCCAGCTCTCTTTTTAGCACCTATGGCTGGCATCACCCATTCTGCATTTAGACGGTTAGTAGCAGATTTCGGTGGTTATGGCGCTCTTTTTACAGAGATGCTTTCCGGTAGCGCACTGTTACATGAGAATCTTGAACAGTCGCCCTTTACAAAAAGAAGAGAATGCGAGAAAGCTGTTATCTATCAACTGCTCCTTAATGGGTCGGAAGATATTGCAGCAATTATTGCAAAACTTGCATCAATAGGGCCAACAGGTATTGATATAAATCTTGGCTGTCCTGCACCAGCAGTGCGAAAGCGAAGCGCTGGATTTGGTTTGTTTGATGATGAAGCCCAATTAAAGCAGGTGCTCCAAGAGGTACGAAAAAATTGGGATGGCTTGCTTACCATAAAATGCCGATTAGGCAGTGAACCTAGCTCTTGGAAAAGTGGCTTTCCTAAGCGCCTTTGTTTGTTTGAAGAGTGTGGTGTCGATGCACTTTTTGTACATCCCCGCTTTGCAGGAGATAAACTAAAAAGGAGGGCCCAATGGGAACAATTTCAGTGGATTGCGGATCAGACAGTACTCCCGATCATTGGTAATGGTGATATTCTTTCTGGTGAGCAGATTGCAAAGCAGGAACATCTTCTTACAGGATGTCAAGGTTTGATGCTTGGAAGGGCTGCTGTGGTAAAACCTTGGCTGTTTTCTGAAATACAACCGCACCTTTCCGCTCCCTCCAAACCCATTGATCCATTGGCTATTGATTATGCTAAAGTCTATGAGACATTCTATTCCTATTTACAAGAAGATTTCCCTCCGGAAAAATGTTTAGGTCGTCTTAAGGAGTTTACCGCCTATTTTGCCAGGAATTTTTTCTATGGCCATGAGCTTTATCGGCTTGTGCAAGGATCCACCACCCTTTCCGACGCATATGAATCAGCTCTAAATTTTTTATCAAATAACCCTCGTGTGTCACAAAATATTTCGGTTCTTGGCATTTAATATTATTTTTACCTGTGGTAACATGGAAATATATGTATAAAGGATAAATGGCTCATGGCAAAATTTAAGGGTAAAGCACTTCTTCCAACATCATTTGTGTTTAATCATCTGGTACCGAATTTTTTTAGAGATCTCAATTATTTGCATATTCTAAGACATCCCTTTCGTCGATATTTTTACGCAAACAATCCAGAGAAAGAGATTCCCGTTAGTCAGATTTCCCTGCGAGTAAACGAAGTGTGTAATTTACGCTGTGGCTCCTGTGGGCAATGGGGAGAGAACGGCCATTTACGAAAGAAACTTGAAAATGGTGAAAAGCTTCAGGCTCTTGATTTTGATGTGGTCAAACGATTGGTTTTTGAGACCCGCCGTGATCACCCAATGTACTATATCTGGGGTGGAGAGCCAACAATGTGGAAGCCCCTTTTGCCACTCTTTGAGGAGTTAGCTAAGTACAAGCTCTATGGATCGATTGTAACAAATTCGCAAGCTTTAGAACCAATCCTTGAGGATCTTATTGATACAGGCTCCTTAAACATCCTTTTTCTCAGTTTGGATGGTTGGGATTCCGATTCTCAAAACATTATGCGTTCTCCAGCAAGTGGCAAAAAATCGGATAACTTTGAAAAAACCATGGCAATCATCGAAAAAACCCATGCGATAAAAAAACGAAAAAATCTTTCTATGCCCTTGGTTATGCCTATAACGGTTATCTCCAATGAAAACTATATGCATCTTGCTGAGATTCATCGATTAGTGCTCGACACGACCCAGCTCCATCCCTATTATTATGGATGGTTCATCACTGAAGAGAGAGCTAAGGCTCATGAAAAAGTGTTCGAAGATCGTTTTGGATATGTGCCAAAAAACCATCAAGGTTATTTAAAATCCTGTTTTAATGATGTGGATCCTGCAGTTTGCGCAGAACAGATTGCAAAGATAAAAGCTATGTCCAAGGGGCACCCTTCGGTACCGCAGTTTCTGCCTGACATATATAGTCAATCTGATATTACGCGCTACTATGAGGACCACACGTGGCATTGCGGTTATCCTGAGTGTGAAAGCATCTACCATGTGGCTGAGATTTCACCGGATGGAAGAATAACTCCCTGCCGAGATTATCAGGACTACTCCTGTGGCAATATCAATGATCAATCTTTCTATAGTATCTGGAATGGTCCGGAATTTAAAAAATTCAGAGCTGAAATGAAAAAAGGCCTCATGCCGGTTTGTACCCGCTGTTGTGGCCTTCAGGGATTCTAGAGACTATTAGGTAGTACTCTTATCCAGGCATACCAGGTTCTTGTTGACGCAGAGACTCCTCATGAATAAGTTGATATACACGGAGCATAAAATTCTCACTGAGGTTTTTATCTGCAGCAGTTTTGGTCCTACTTCGAATGATTTCATCCCAACGGTCTGGTTGGTAATTGGCTACATCAGCAAGTCGTTTATATGAGCCAATCTGGCGAGCAATGTTCATACGGTTCGCTAAAAGGTCAATAAGATCATTGTCGAGTTTGTCAATATCCTTTCGAAGGTCATTGATATGCTCGAAAAATTCCTTATCATCACTGAACCGTTTCTTTACCTTAAGACTATCAACCAAATCTTTGTATCCCGTAGGAGTCAACTGCTGCTTTGAATCACTGAGAGCCTTGTCCGGATCGGTGTGAACTTCGATCATCAATCCATTAAAGAGAAGGTCAATTGCTTCCTGAGATACGGTTAAGAGAAGGTCGCGATTGCCACAGATATGGCTGGGGTCACAGATAATAGGAATGTCACCCATCTCTCTTTTAAGCTCAATTGGGATGCGCCAGTTGGGAATATTACGAAAGGCGCTCTTTTTATGGGAAGCGAATCCCCGGTGTATAGCAACGATCTTTGATATACCGGCATTACGAATGCGTTCAATGGCACCAATCCATAGCTCCACATCAGGACTGATGGGATTTTTAATCATGATTGGCTTGTCAACACCTTTCAGTGAGTCAGCCAAGGTTTGCACGGAAAAAGGGTTGGTTGTTGTGCGAGCACCAATCCATAGAACATCGATGTCCAGTTTTAGACACATCTCAACATGCTCTGCATTGGCGACCTCAACAGCAACCGGGAGATTTACTGCATCGCCAGCCTGTTTCAGCCATTTGAGCGCTTCCATACCAAGCCCTTCAAATGAACCAGGTCGGGTGCGTGGTTTCCACACACCACCTCTTAGTACATTAACTTTGCATTCAGCAAGGCCCTTCGCTGTCTCCATAACCTGCTCTTCTGATTCCACACTGCAGGGGCCTGCTACAAGAAACGTTTTATATTCAGGAGTGTTTATTCCTAAAAGTTCATTGAGAGAACTCTGATTTTCCATTGAATACCTCTTTTCACTGTTGCTACTTATGATACATTTCTATTCCATACTATACCATGGAAAGGAGGTAAAAATATATCATTATTTAAGGCTATGCCTGATTTTTGCTAAAAATGCTTAGTTATTGCATAACAATATTATATACATATAAAAAAGGAAATCCCACATAATCAGGATTTCCTCTCCCTAAAGTTTTCGTAATTTAAATACTATTTACGTATTCGTTTTAAGCTTTCTCTATCCACATTTTCCCTAAGGCTCTCCTTGAAGGAGCGATGTAAAACCAGAGGAATGTCTGGTGGATCAGTTACATCGATGATTGATGACAGGTTGGGTGTTTTGTCATATCCGGTTCCATATTTAATTAGATGGTTTACCGCTCAAAATATAAGGAAAAAATTAAAAAAGTAAAATAGTTCATCCTTTAGATGATGTGAATACACCTTCGGGATACTTTTGATTTTAGATGATGAGAAAAGCTATTTTAACCGTACTATATCTTTTTCATTATTATCATCTTTTTTGGTAATAATGAAACTGGAGCTGTGTAATCAATTTAAGGAGATCTATTACACTATATATCAACTAATTATAGGGTTGGCAAAGGCATTTAGAGGGGTTCTGTGAACACTGCACTGAGCAATACATGTTGGATTGCCCCTGTTTTACGGATAAAAATGTACTATGAGAAATGCACATTTTAAATTTTTTAATTGTTGTATATTAGTCCTGTTATGAAAGAGAAACTTCCAAATATTTACGAGTATAATAATTTTCGCAAGTATCTTGCTGATTTTCAGAACGCTAAAAAAGTTACTGATAAACGCTTTAATAAGAGTAATGTCTGTAAATTACTAGGCCTTCCTAACACCCGCAGCTACTTTAATGATATTCTGCGGGGCAAGAAGATCACCTCGGTCTTTGTTGACCGGTTTGTAAATTTATTAGAGCTTACCTCAGATGAAGAGCAATTCTTTAGGGTTCTCGTTAAATTCAATCAAGCAGAAAGTCCAAATGAGCGGGAACTCTATTTTGAACAACTCATTTCACTTAATAAGACACCAAATAAGGTTCTCTCTAAGGAGCTTTTTAAGTATTATTCGAATTGGTACAATAGCGCAATTCGGGCGATTTTGAACTACTATACCTTTTCTGGAGATTATAAAGAGTTGGCAAAAAAAGTTTTTCCTTCCATAAGTGTGGCACAAGCTAAGGAGTCGGTGCATCTTTTGGAGAAGCTTCATTTGATTGAAAAAGATGACGAGGGTAATTATCAACTTACAGATAATTCAATATCCGCACCAGAGTACATTCGAAACGATTTGATTAAACAGTATCAAATGAAATGCTTAGATCTGGCTAAAAACTCCATTATAAAGAATGGGTCGCATCCACAGACCATTGCCACCAATACCATTAGTATTTCCAATGAGGGGTATAAACGATTAGAAAAGAAGATCAACAAATTTCGCTCTGAAGTGAGATCCTTAGTCCATAAAGATGAGCATACAGCAGAAAAGGTGTATCAGCTCAATATCCAACTTTTTCCAAACTCCAACTAGGTTTTTCCTATGAGACTCATTATCTCTATCCTTGCTCTTGTTTCGGTTCTTATTATAAGCCACTGTACAAAGGATATCGCTGGATCAAATGATGAGACAGTAACAGGTACGATCTCTTTGTCAGGTAAAGTATTGGATTCTCAAAACAATGGTGTTCCTGATGTGGTAGTTAGGCTTTCCAAAATACCCTTTTTAGATTCAACGAATTCCCAGGGATATTTCAACATATTTGTATCCGAAGATACCTTAGAGAAGCTTGGTATTGATCTTGACACATTGCAAGATACCCTTACCTATATTAAGGATTCTATTGTTATTACCTCGGTCCATGTTAAGGATTGGATTGATACCTTACCCCATGTCTATATTGTCCAAAGAAATGTTTCCGGTCAGTTATTGACAACCTACAAAGAGTTTAGACGCCTTGAGGCGGTGCTTAAGGATCTTGACAATCCTTTGATCCCATCGAAAAGTACCGATTTGTGGTTAAGTACTAATACTTTTAAATTTAGCGGGTTTCTTTATTTTCTTAATAATGAGCAGATCCAAAATTATAGTATCTATGTAAATGTTTACGATCAGGATTCGGTCTTTGTTGGCCGCAGTGTAACCGAAAAATTCAATAATACTGCCGGTGATATTGAACTTCTTGCCTTTGATCCATTCAATGCCTTTCCTTACATTGATATGGGAACAGATACCATTGTTAGTATTGGCGATAGCATTTTTTTACATCCCACGGTGGCTGATTCCTTTGGTGGAACTATTGAATCATGGGAATGGAGCATTAATGGTGATCCCTTTGTAATGTCTGCGCCAGGGAATAGATACGTTGTTGCACCTGTAGATTCTACTTCCCTGTTCAATTGTCTCCTACGGGTTACTGATAATGATAGCAATCAGACTGTTGATTCTTTGAAGGTCACGGTTGTTTTGGATGCTCCTGTGGTTCATGCTGGTTATGACACGACCGTTTCCATTAATGATACCGTTGTGCTACAATCAAAAGTTACTCAGGAGTTTGGTACTATTATAATGTATGCGTGGGATTTTGATGGCGACAGTATCTATGACGACTCTTCAGCCATTACCGCGGATATTCCCCATGTCTTTACCCATGAGACAATCTATAATGCCGTCCTTTTGGTGCGTGATGATGACGGTAATGAGGCAACTGATACCTGTGCTATAACGGTGCAGAACTTGCCACCTTGTATAACCTACCTTCGAAAAGATACAACGATCTCGATTTATGATACCATTGATTTAGTCGGTATGGCCTCTGATAGTGATGGTGTTTCCCTTGTTTACTCTTGGGATTGTAATGGTGATGGTATTATTGAATATACAGATTCCAGTTCTGGGACAACCCGGTTTTGCTACGAAAATGCTGGTGTAAACAGGGCAATCTTTTCTGTCAGCGATGATGATAATAAAAAAGTGGCTGATACCGTAACAATCACCGTGTTGCAAGATCCACCAGTTGCCACCGCTAGTACAACAACTCCCCTGGTTTCGCTCTTTGATACCTTACGATTTCAAGGGACTGCATCTGATCAGTTTGGCTCTATTGTGACCTGGGAATGGGACGTTGGTAATAGCGGAACCTTTGTCGCTGCAAATAGCGGGAGTGGCCATGTTGTAATGGCTCCTGCCTCTGCAGAGAGTGCATACCCGATTGTTCTAAAGGTTACTGATGACGATGGTAATAGTGATTGCGACACTGTTGTGGTTACAGTTGTTGTTGATCTTCCTGTAGCAACTGCCAGTACCACAACTCCGACTGTGTCTGTCAATGATCCTATAATATTGCACGGGACTGCAACAGATAAATATGGGTGGATAGCTGCCTGGGAGTGGGATATTGGCAATACAGGAATATTTATTTTGGCCAATAATGATAGTGGTCATACAGCCAATGCTCCAGCAACAGCATCTGACTCCTATGAGTGTGTATTGCGGGTGACTGATAATGATGGGAATGTTGCCTTGGATACAGCTGCTATTGCAGTTGTTGCAGATATACCGGTGGCAACAGCGACAACAAACACTCCTAAGGTGTCAATTAATGATACCCTCGTATTGCTTGGCACAGCCTCAGATGGTTATGGTACTATCGTTGCCTGGGAGTGGGATGTTGGCAATACCGGAAGTTTTACTCCAGCCAATAATGATAGTGGACATTTAGCGAATGCTCCCTCTTCAGCAGCATCTTCCTATGGGTGCGTATTGCGGGTAACCGATAATGATGGCAACACAGCCTTAGATACTATTGCCATTGAAGTCATTGCAGATGTGCCGGTACCTACAGCGAGTACGGCCACTCCCAAAGTGTCAATAAATGACCCGATTACTTTACAGGGAACAGCCACTGATGGCTACGGAGCTATTGTATCTTGGGAGTGGGATGTTGGCAATACAGGAAGCTTTACCCCTGCCAACAATGATAGTGGTCATACAGCAAATGCTCCCTCTACAGCATTTTCATCCTACGAGTGTGTATTGCGAGTAAAAGACAATGATGGCAACACCGCTTTAGATACTATAGCAATCGAAGTTGTTGCAGATATACCGGTGGCAACTGCGAGTACAATAACTCCCACCGTATCCATCAATGATCCCATCTCTTTACAGGGTACTGCCACAGATGGCTATGGAACAATTGTCTCTTGGGAGTGGGATATTGGTAATACAGGAAACTTTACTTCTGCCAATAATGATAGTGGTCATACAACAAATGCTCCCTCTACAGCATTTTCATCCTACAAGTGTGTATTGCGAGTAACCGATAATGATGGCAACGTAGCTCAAGATACGGTTGCCATTGAAGTAGTCGCCGATGTACCTGTTGCTGCGGCAAGCACCACGACTCCCACCGTGTCAATTAATGACCCGATCTCTCTACAGGGAACAGCCACTGATGGCTACGGGTCAATTTTATCCTGGGAGTGGGATATTGGCAATACAGGAAGCTTTGCTTCTGCCAACAATGATAGTGGTCATACCGCCAACGCCCCTTCAACAGCTTCACCTTTGTATCAATGTGTACTACGAGTAACCGACAATGATGGGAACACCGCCTTAGATACTATAGCTATAGAAGTAGTCGCCGATGTACCTGTGGCAACTGCGAGCACCACGACTCCCACCGTATCCATCAATGATCCCATCTCTTTACAAGGTACTGCTACAGACGGCTATGGAACAGTTGTCTCCTGGGAGTGGGATATTGGCAATATGGGAAGCTTTGTCCCTGCCAATACTGGTAGTGGTCATACCGCTAATGCTCCCTCTTTAGCAACTTCATTCTATGAATGTGTATTACGAGTAACTGACAATGATGGCAACACTGCAAAAGATACTATAGCAATCGAAGTTGTTGCAGATATGCCTGTGGCAACTGCGAGTACGACAACTCCCATTGTTTCCATCAATGATCCAATCTTACTACAGGGCACTGCAACAGATGGCTATGGAACAATTATCTCCTGGGAGTGGGATGTTGGTAATACCGGTACCTTTGTCCTTGCCAATAATGATAGTGGTCATACAACGAATGCACCAACCACAGCTTCGGCGACCCATGAATGTGTCCTGAAGGTAACCGACGATGATGGAACAATTGGTTTAGATACCATCGCAATTGAAGTATTATTGGATAAACCAATAGCTGAGGCACAAACAACAACTCCCACAGTAACAATACATGACATCATTAGATTACAGGGGAGTGCTACAGATCAATTTGGGACTATTGCAACCTGGGAGTGGAAATTTGGGAATGAGCCTTGGGTAGAGACTTCCTCGGGAGATACGAATATCATAGCGAGCTCTGCCACAGACAACTTTCTGTGTATTTTTCGCGTTACTGATGATGATGGTGTTTCAGGAATGGATTCGGTCAGTGTAGTAATCAGTGCACACAAGGGTGCGATGGTTTATATCCAATCAATGGGAAAAAGCTTTTCCATGGGTAATGATAATGGGCTTGATGGTGAAAAACCTGCGCATATTGTGACCATAAACCGTGACTTTTGGGTTGATACCACGGAGGTTACACAAAAAGATTACTCTGACCTCATGTCGTCAACCTATTCTAGCTATTCCAATCCCTCGTGGCCTTCCAGTAATGGTTCCGGTGATAATTGTGCGGCCTATCGTGTTAATTGGTTTGATGCAGTTCTCTATTGCAATGCGCGAAGTAAAAGAGATAATCTAGATACGGTGTATGCCTATAGTTCAATTGTTGGTGTAGCGGGAAATGACTGTGATTTAGTTGACTGTTACATTGATTATTCAAAAAATGGTTATCGATTACCCACTGAAGCTGAATGGGAATTTGCCTGTCGAGCTGGCACAACCAGTGATTACTACTGGGGTGATGATACATTAATTATGGGTGATTATGCGTGGTATAGTCAAAATGGTGGAGGAATTGCTCATACTGTTGCAGAGAAAGAGCCCAACTCTTTTGGCCTCTATGATATGAGTGGTAATCTTTGGGAATGGTGTAATGATTGGTATACGGATTTCTCCGGTGAAGACCAAACCGACCCAACAGGCCCGGTCAGTGGCACTGAACGCGCTCATCGTGGTGGTAGTTGGTTTGATGAGATCACAACCTTTCCCGGTTTACGATCATCCAGTAGAAGCAAGATTGATCCCAGTGATGCCCGTCGGAATGTGGGATTTAGGGTAGTATTACCAATACTGATTCATTAGTGTCCATGCGTTAAATAGTCTTAGGTATCGCCCTTCAGGTCTTGATGATGAAAATTGGTATACGCTTTTGGATATCATAAAACCTGCGGGTATTCATTTTGGTTTTTTGGATGGGGGAGATCCCCCTCGCTGCAAAGAAATACCTCCCTACTCGCAAAGCTGTAACGTGAAAAAGAGTATCCGCTAGCCGCGGATCCTCTTTTCACTAACACCTTTTGCTCATATTGCGGTATTTCTTTTCCGCTACCCCCCCAATCAAATGCTTCATGTGTCTTTGATTAATAATAGAGGGTGAACTGATTGTTACAGAGAGAAAGGTAGAGGTTTGATATGTTGTGATACCATTTATACCGCTTCTCAATAATTATGTCCTATGTTGTATTGCGGCATAACTGTTTCTATAAGAGTTTTGTCAAAACCATGGGACAAAGCTTTTGAGAAACAGTATATACATATCAAAATTTGATATTCCTTTGTAATTTATGCAATAAAAAAAACTACCACTCCTTATAGGAGTGATAGTTTTTTAAAAAGGAGAAAAAGTCTGATCAGTTAATTTTTAACACCGACCAGAAGTTTTTTGACATCATAATTACCATTGCTATCAAATACCTTGAGTAATGCTAAATAACTCCCCGCTTTTACCTTACGACCTGACTTGTTTGTTAGGTTCCATGGCCCCAAGGTGAGCGGCCCTCTTTTTGACGTTGAACCTGTTAACTCCTGCTCAAACAGAGTACCACCTAAAGGATCAAAGAGGATAAGCTTGGCTTCGAACTGCTTGCACTTCTTCGCATTCACTTCAAAGGTAAAGAGTGTCGACCGCGTTACATTCCGATTGACAGGATTTGGAGAGACTGAAAAAGCAGTAATAAGTCCGGACACCCGCGGTTTTTTCTGAGAATTCTGAATAGCAATTTCATCAACCACTGAAAGTGTGCAGGTAACAGCAATGGGTGAGCTTTCCTTGGGGGAATTGTGATACATAAAAATCAGTGCAGATTTGTTATTACCAACTTGGAGTCCCTTTGCATCAAAGGAGAGCTTGATGTTCTTTGAACCTGCCGGTGCAACTGAGGCACTGAAAGTGCTATGAGAAATCCAGGAGGGGAGCATACAAGCAGTCTGTCCAGGGTTTGGGGTATTAAAGGATGCTGAAGCGTTACCCGCCCAATCATCTTTGCCATCACTATCACCGTCATTGTTGCGATAGATAGCATTATTTGAGAGTGACACACCATCACCACTCCAAGAGGTCCCCTGAGGAGGAGTGTCATTGTTTCCTGCTGTTTTTACAAAGTCGACGCCCTTACCGGTGTTGTCAAGAATGGCCAAGGAGAGCTCTGTTTCTCCCATGTCCCAGAAGAGGTTGCTTCCCACAAAAATGGTTGAATCATTGGCACTCTGCTCCTCATCCATTATTATCAGGGTCTTGCCCGATTTAATAACAACATCCTTTTTAAAGGTGTAGGAGCCAGATGTGTTCTGGTTGTCCTTCCATTCGATTTTCCATCCACTCACATCGAGATCAGGACCCTGGTTGCGGATCTCGAAGCCGTCGTAGAACTCATCAACCGGTACATAGAGTTCATTGATTTTAAGATCACCCAGCTTACCTTTACAGAGTTGCACCTTCAGGTCCCGTTTTCCCTTGTTAGAGACGGTCAGGTCCATAGCAACATTTCGCTCAGGCATGAGTTGGGTCCAGATCCGATCACTATTTACCGTGACAGTAGGAAACTTGACTTCCAAATTAACACCACTGTTATCCGGGGGGAGTGTTACTTGGGCAGTATCCGAGGTGTGCTCACCAGCTTGTGCAAAGACCGCATAGGTTCCGGGAAAGAGCTTTTCCAGCGTGTAATTTCCCTGATTGTTCGAGGCGATTGATCCGGTTTTTGTACCAATATAGTGCACATCAGCTGGAGTGATTCCCGAGACCTTTCCGGAGAGGGTTGACACATTGAAAATGGCAAAGGTACCACTGGCACTGTTGCGGGTCACCGTAGAGGCATCGGAGATTTTAATGAGGCACTCCTCAGAGCCCACATCAGGCGCTTTCCATTTGTAAGATTCAGTGTTGTCAACAGAGGCTTCGATTGTTGAATAGGTTTGGCCATTGTCTTTGGAAAACTCAATTTTGACTTTGTCAACCGGTCCCTCTTCGGTCTTCCAAGTGATTGCAATCTCCTCATCAACATCAAAAACATCACCATACTTAGGTGTCTTTATGTCAAAGACACCACCGGATTTAAAGGTGCCCAAATAGGGGCGATGGTTGTGATAGGTAACCGTAACAAAAACACTATCAGCTTGATAGTTGGGTAAGATTACCGTTAATTCACCGGAATTATCAGTATAGCCACTGGCCAGATGTTTGTGATCGGTAGTCGCTATTCCCACCAACGCTCCCTCAATAGCACCATCATCATTGGCAACCTTGATGCCAAAGGCTCCTGGCTTGGGATTAGGGTGTTCTGCTTTGATTTTAGCTAAAGGTTTTGCTGTGAGATAGAGGTCAACTTCGGGGCATCCCCAAAAAATACCGCCCCAACGATCTAATTTACTATTGCGAATAAACTGCTTGGCATAGGTGACGCATGCACCCATGTGCCAGAGTTCCTTGTTGGTAAAGTATGCCTCCTGTCCCTTTTCAAACATAGGAATCGATGAGGTCGTAGCATTAGGCGCATAGGAGATCATACCTAAACAGCCTCCGGGTTCCTCAATGGTGCCGGCACACATCCATGCCTCTGCAAAGCAGAGTCTGCCCTTAAAGGACGAGTTGGTGCAGGCAATGTTCCAAATCCAAGGAATCATCCGACCATTTTTAATGGCAGAGATCTGAGAAGTACTAACTTTAGCAGAGGACCAGCTTGTTTTTGAGCCGTGTGCAATGTAGCTCATCACACTTAAACCTTTGCTCAGCTCATTAACCAAGGCTGTGCCTGTTTTGGGATTTTGTCTCTCCTTGTCCTGAATAACACTGGCAAAACCCTTACTCTCGTACATGTCGGCAATGCGACCATTGGGAGTGATACCATTGGGACTGGTACTTCCCCAGGTACGAGCAGAGATCATCCAATCAGTATTCCCTTCAAAGGGATCCATCTCATACATGCGAATCTTCCAGGTCTGATAGGTGAGACTCTTGAGGTCACCATTTTTGGCAGTGATACGTCCAACATGCATGGAAGGAATATGGCTACTGGTTCCTATGGTGCCAAAGCCATTGTCACTCTCAGCCTTGTTACGGGTTGCTGTGGGAACAATGTCCTCGCCACCGCAGAGTAATATGTATTCAGGCTTGTTTGGCCAGCTTGCGTAGGCATCTTCGAGCCATTTATCCAAAGCTTCATCATCGGAGCCGATTTCTGCAATGTCTTGGATTTTTACATCATAGCCTTTACGAATTTTCCAATTGGAGAAATCCTCGACTGCCTTAAGTGAGGCCTGGTTGCCGATGAAGACATAACAACCGGGATCAACCCGCTTGTCAAATGGTGCAAAGGCTGCGCCGTCAAAGTTTATAACCTGACGATAAAAGGGGAGGAAACTGCGGGTAATTCCCCGATCGACCATGGTAAGTTCATCTTCGCCTCTGCCCTTTTCAAAGGTCACATGGACCTTCATGGCAGTAATGGCAATCGCTTCATTGGAAACAGGGTTCACTTTAAGAGGATGCAGTGCTATCCGAGCAATACGGATATCACCCAAGATTTCGCAACTAACCAAGGTCGCATTACTCTTGGGAAAAAGGTCATTGGTTTCATAAATTTCTTTATTTTGAATGTAGGGTACGGGCTCACCACTGATTGGTTGCGGTGTTTGCACGGGCATGACCATATAAGTGCCTAAGGGTTTTGTCTGCACATTGCTGGTGGAGAGAGCAATTGTTCCCCGATTAGGAATTCGTACCATAACCTCGATTGCTGATGCATCGGGTTCTCCTGGCTTTTGCGGGACAGCTCGATCATCGGGAATCACAAGCTTGCTACCCTGACCAAATTCGGTTAAAAGTCCCTTTTGGTCTTCGATGCGGGGCAGGTTAAAATCAAAGGTGACCCCTGATTGATTGTTTTCTGTTCTGGTGATGGTCTTTGTAGATTTGTTGTTTTGGTACACAACTGTTGTGGCTGCATGGCTAGTAAAAAGGCACACAGCCGCAATAAATATGAAGATATGCTTCATGATTCCCCCCTGCTACCAGGAAATGAGATAAATTAGTGAAATAATGGCCCACCCCAGAACCAGCTTTTATTGTATATACATATAGATATCTATAATTTATACAAATAATCGGTTAAATGCCAAGAAAATCTATAACCCGCATTTTTCCCTGGAATACTATTTTATTAAGTGACTTACGAGCATCAATCTATATTGTCATTATGATGGAAAAAAACACAAAAGCCCTCGTATCAGTTCATATTGCAGTGATACTCTTTGGTATGGCCGGGCTATTTGGAAAATTAATATCGCAATCTCCAATGATTATTGTTTTAGGAAGGGTCTTTTTTGCATCCCTCTTTCTATATCTTCTCCTTTTAATGCAGCGAAAGCCCATGACTCTTTCTCATAGCAGGGATTATCTCATATTTGTTTTGATGGGGATACTCTTAAGTGTGCATTGGGTTACTTTTTTCCATGCCATTCAAGTTTCTTCGGTTGCTGTTGGTCTTCTTACCTATGCAACCTTTCCTGTGTTTACCACTTTTTTAGAGCCCTTCTTTTTTCGGGAGCAACTGCTTAAAAAAAACATTCTGTTGGCCTTTGTCACCCTTGGTGGAGTAGCACTGGTTGTTCCTGAATACTCATTTTCAAATGCCATTACCCAGGGAGTTCTCTTTGGTATTCTCTCGGGTGTCACCTTTGCTCTTTTATCACTTCTTAATAGAAAGTATGCAGAGCAGTACTCAAATTTGGTGATCGCACTCTATCAAGACGGCATTGCAGCCCTCCTGCTTCTACCCTTTTTGTTTATACTTAAACCAGAATTTCAATCTACGGATTTATTGAATCTACTGCTCCTTGGCGTACTCTTTACAGCAGTTGCTCATTCTCTGTTTATTAAGGCGTTAAGGAATATTAGGGCACAAACAGCAAGTATCATTGCCTGCTTAGAGCCGGTCTATGGCATAGTTATTGCAGCTTTTATACTTAAGGAAGCACCGACAATACGAGTACTTGGCGGTGGTATTGTTATACTTGGTGCAGCCTTTTTAGTTACTGTAACGAGTAATCAAGGAGCTGGAACCCATGAGCAAATTCAGAGAAGTCGTTAAGGTTCTTTCAAGCCAACCCGCCATGGAAGGTGCCGGAGTCTCTTTACAACGAGTCTTTGGCTTTACAGAGCAGGGGCAGTTTGATCCCTTTCTTTTGCTTGATCACTTTGGTTCAGATAATCCCAATGATTATCTGGCAGGTTTTCCTTGGCATCCCCATAGAGGAATTGAAACCGTTACCTACATGCTTGAGGGAGTGGTCGAGCATGGAGACAGTTTAGGAAACAAGGGTACAATTCAATCAGGTGATATCCAATGGATGACTGCGGGAAGTGGTATTATCCACCAGGAGATGCCCAAGGCCTACGAGGGAGTGATGCAGGGTTTTCAACTCTGGGTAAACCTTCCTGCAGAAAAAAAGATGATGACACCCCGCTATCAAGATGTAAAGGCCTCTTCTGTTCCGGAAGTAGCCTTAGATAAAGGTATTCAAGCAAAGGTGATCTGTGGCACAGTACAGGGAGTTTCCGGACCAGTCAGGGATATCGTCGTTGAAAATGAGTATCTTGATATTACTGTTCCTGCAGAAACCTCTTTTGAGTATGAATTAAAAGAGGGCTACAACACCTTTGTGTATGTGTTCGAGGGAGCTGGTTTAGTGTGTAATAAGAAGATTACTCAAAATCAAGCTGCGCTATTAAGTGACAGTGGATCCATCTCTGTAATAACAACGACTCAACCCATACGATTTCTACTAATCTCTGGTAAACCACTTAATGAACCCATTGCCTGGCGTGGACCAATTGTGATGAACACCCAAGAGGAGATTCATCTTGCCTTTGAGGAGTATCATGGGGGGAGTTTTATTAAGTAGATGAAAAACTATTTCGCTCACTATCTTTCTTCACTTAAACTATGCAATTACATAATTTGTATTATAATGGATAGTGATAAATAGTATCCCTCAACCAGGAATAGTGTGGAGGTGGAATCATGTCTGGTTTTACTGAGCAGATGGCTTTATTAGAGACATTCTTTACAGAATCGGATAACAGACCAACAATAGAACAGGCTGTTGCCTCTGAAAGAGTTGTAAGTAGCACCTCAATAAAGCTAAGACCCAGTTTGTCCGTTGATTTGTATGTGAAAAAACGAGGGTGGGTGCACGTGACCGTGCCTGCAGGCACCAGCGCTGGAATCTATGAACCCTCTTCCTTGACACCAACTGGAGCAATCCAGACCAAAGAGAAGAAGATCTTTGATAAAGATATTAAAGCCAAATTAATAGGTTCTGCTCCTGATCCGGTTAAAGTAGATCAGATGCTTGAGGAGCTTAATCGATCATATCCCAAGCGATCCGATGGAGTAGACACTCCCTTTTCTCGAATAGGTGGATCAACAGCAACAGCTACATCTTTGGCAACAGTGTTGGCACTGGCTCGCAGTGCCGGTGTTTCCGATGAGGTGGCAATACATTTTCTGTATAACAGAATAGCAAAGAGCAATACACTTCCTATGGCCAAGCGAATGTCTCTTCCGGTATTTATGTCGAAGATTGCTGATGGCGGCTCTCATGGCGCCAAAGACAATAGGGGTCGACCCCTTAACCCTATCCAGGAATTTCTCTTTATCCCCTTAGGATACACAACCTTTACGGATGCTCTTGCAGCAACCATGGAGGTGACTGCTCGGTTCTGGCGATTGATTAAGGAGAAGAACTTCGAAATCAGCATTGGTGCTGAAGGGGGGATTGTCTCTGCCCAGCTTACCTCAGCGATCCAGGTGTTACACCTAATGAGTCTGGCAATTCAAGGAAATGGCAGAGGTGAGCGGCCTCTTTTGGGCATGTTTATTGGACTTGATGTAGCAGCCGGTGAGTTATATGACTATGAGGATGCTCCTGGTAAATATTATCTAGGTAAAGATGGACAGACCCTATTTGGCAATGCCTATGTTGACTATAAGAAACTTACTATCTACTATCAGAAACTGTATCAGGCTTTTCCTATCATATCAATTGAGGATCCCTTTGCAGACGACAAAGTCTGTTTGAAACATTGGCGCTACGGCTTTCCCCGTATGAATGAGGAGGTGCTTGTGGTAACCGATGACTTATCGGTAACTCAGCCTGATCGGGTGACCATGGCCACAAAGTGGGGTGTGGGCGGACTGTTGACAAAGGTTAATCAGGCCGGCTCCTTTACCAGAGCTGCGTTAGCAATGCAGATTGCAGACAAACATGGCTGGATGCGTATTCTCTCACACCGCAGTAGTGAGGCTGCAGAATTTGCCTTTGAATCGATCCTGGCCTGTGCTGTGGGAAGTGAGTTCTGTAAAGTTACTGTTGGCAGTATTGAAGGTGGTGGTGGCGGTCGAGAGGCTCGTGTGAATTGGTTATGTAATGCCAATGCCCTGTGGCAGTCGATCTTAGGCAACGTAAAGCGTGGCAATCCTGATTATGCTCTGTGGAAACAGTTTTGGGGAGATACAATTCCCTCAAAAAAGCGTTCGTCAGGGTTACCCTATCAGGGTGCTCTTTTGCAAGAAATGAACAATCCACCCCTATGGCTAAAACGAGTAAAGAAGGAGATTGCTAAACGGCAAAAACTGACGAAGCAAGGTGCATCATCTTCTATTACATTGCACCAGTTGGAGCAGTCTTGGGAAGTACTCACCTAATAATATGATTGTTGTAATTGAGATATTCTGCGTGATAAATCAGAGCAAAAGGGTTAGTGTGTAAAACAATGAAGGCACTGGAATTTGTCATTAATGATGAAATTTACAGAGAGGTTATTCTGTCCAGGATTCCCAAGGCACAGAAGTTTCTCTGGATAGCAACCGCTGATATTAAAGACCTTTATGTGGAGAAAAACACCCGTTTTGTACCCTTTTTAGAGACGCTTTCTGATTTGGTTACCCAAAATGTTTCAGTTCGTCTTATGCATGCCAAAGAGCCGGGGCCGGCTTTTAGAAAGGACTTTGATAACTATCCCAATCTGATTGAGGGAATTGAGCGTATTCTTTGCCCTCGAGTCCATTTTAAAACTATTGTTGTTGATGGTATGGTTGCCTATATGGGGAGTGCCAATCTTACCGGAGCGGGAGTTGGGGCAAAGAGTAGTGAAAATCGTAATTTTGAGAATGGTATCATCACCACTGATAGTGAACTGATAGAGAATATAATGGATCAGTTTGATAGTGTATGGCGGGGAGATTGGTGTGAAAGCTGTGGAAGAAAAAAGTTTTGTGCTGATTATGCGGATGTCTCTTTTGGTGAGGGGAACACTCCTCAATGAAACTTATCAAGGGCTATAGAAAGGAGATTGGTTATTGCACCTTTGTAATGCAACGATTTTCAGGCTTCGCCCTAATTTTTTATGTTGTTGCACATCTATCTCATCTTGTCTTGCTTACCATGGGTGAGGCAGTGTATAATCGAGTGGTTGTTCTATTACGGTCTCCAGTGATGCTTCTTTTAGAGGGTTTGGTTGTAGTAGCTATACAATTTCATATATTAAACGGGATTCGATTACTGCTTATTAATGGAGGTATTTGGCTTGACGATCAGCAAGATATGGCTTGGGTGGTTCTTGCTGCGATACTTATACTTTTTATATACCATTTTGTTCCCCTGGTTGAACAATATATCGGACCGCTGTTGTAGAGAAATAAGGGAAAAGAGGATTATGACAGCATTAGGGGTAGGAAAGAGATTACGCCATGAAGCATAGACTCTTTGGGCAACCGATGTTTGGATGGTGGTATCAGCGGATTGCTGCTCTGCTCCTTGTGGGGCTCCTTACTATTCATATTCACTTTATTAAGCAACGATTCTGGGCTGCCGGCACCATGCGTTATGATGACATGGTGGCAACTCTGAGGAATCCCTGGTGTAAAGTTTTGGAAATGTTGTTCCTCTTTTTTGCACTAAGCCATGGTGGTATTGGTGTGTATGGGGTATGTAAACAGTATTGGTTTTTTAAAAGTCACCCCAGAGTGCTCAAAGGATTACTTTGGGTCGTTGGGTGTGCCATGTATTGTCTGGCAGCACTGATTATACTACCTATTTAAGCTGAGATGACGCAATGATTCCTGTAGTTGAAAAACATTCTGTAGATGCTCTTATTGTTGGTTCTGGTATCGCTGGTTTACAAGCAGCATTACAGTTAGCTCCAGAGGCTTCAGTTGCGGTTCTCTCTAAAGTCTACCCCTTGCGATCTCACTCCTGTGGGGCTCAGGGTGGTATTGCAGCTTCGCTCGGTAATTGTGGCGAAGACGCTACTCAATGGCATGCCCACGACACAATTGTTTCCGGAAGAGGTCTTTCAGATAATTTGGCGGTTACTTTTTTAGCTGAGCACGCCAATAAAACTATTATTGAATTAGAACGTTTAGGAGTTCCCTTTTCGAGAAATGAACAGGGACTGATTATGCAAAGAGTCTTTGCCGGTCACAGGCATGACTTTGGAAAGGGGCCTCTGGCTCGAGCCTGTTTTGCAGCTGATCGTACAGGTCATGCTATTTTGTCAACTCTTTGGGAAGAGGCTCTTCGAAGGAAGGTTCCCTTTTATAATGAGTTTTTAGCATTAAACCTTATTATTGAAAAACAGGAGTGCCAAGGCCTTTTAGCATGGGATATCCGTAGAGGTGGGTATCACCTCTTCCGAACAAAGACTCTTTTGTTGGCCACTGGAGGATATGCAAGGATATTTGCAGTTAGCTCCAATCCCATTGCCAATTCCGGTGATGGACAGGCAATGGTTTTGCGAGCAGGATTAGAGCTGGAAGATTTGGAGTTTGTTCAGTTTCATCCTACGGGATTGTTCGGAAGAGGCACACTTATTTCCGAGGCTGCCCGTGGTGAAGGTGGATACCTGATCAATGGTGAGGGAAATCGGTTTATGCTTTCAGCTTCCCCAGAATTTGGGGAACTTGCTCCTCGAGATTATGTAACACGGGCAATTAACCAAGAGCTTGTAGAGGGGCGAGGTATTGATGGCTTGGGTAAAGTCCACTTAGATATTCGACACCTTGGAGAAGAACTCATTGAATCTCGACTATCCCAGATTCGCGAGCTCTGCTTTAAGTTGGCCAATTGTGATCCTGTGCATGCGCCTATTTCGGTTTGTCCCACAGCCCACTATGCTATGGGTGGTATACCGACCTCTTTTCAGGGAGAGGTACTATTCCAGAACGATCCTGTGTTGGGTTTATTTGCTGCAGGGGAATGTGCCTGTGTGTCAATACATGGAGCAAATCGTTTGGGGTGCAATTCTTTATTAGAGGCTGCAGTTTTTGGAAAACAGGCTGGGATTGCCATGCAAAGAGGTATAAAAAAATCAAATTCCTTTCCTATTGTCAAAGATGCTGCCCTTGGAACGGTGTTAGGCTCTAATGAGAAGCTCATGAAGAGAGAGGGAGATGAATCGGCGGTTGCAATAAAGGAAAGTCTACAAAAGGTAATGATGGAGAGCTGTGGTATTCGTCGCAGTGAGAACAACATGCGGGCTTGTGTAGAGAAAATTCGTACTCTTAAAGAGCAATGTGATTATTGCGCTATAAAGGGTGATTCCTTGCCGTGGAACATGTCCTTGGTGGAAGCTATTGAGTTGGGTAACATGCTGGATATTGCCCAGGGAGTTGCTTTGTCAGCGTTAGAGAGAAAAGAGTCACGCGGTGCCCACTATCGGCTTGATTTTCCGGAGATAGACAATAGGGATTGGCAAAAACATACATTATTTAAAAAAAACGGTAATGACTTTAAAATTACCTTTAAACCAGTACATCAATCATCAGATGTATAGGATGTAAAAATTTATAGGGCAAATATCAATGAATTATACCTTTTCAATACTTAGATATGACCCTCAAGATTCGGGCCAGTCAAGGGTTGATACTTTTTCTCTTGCTATACAGGATGATTGGACCATTCTTGATTGCCTTCACAAAATACGCGCCCATCATGATGCGACACTGAGCTTTAGACGTTCCTGTACCAATGGAATTTGTGGTTCCTGTGCCATGAATATCAATGGGGTGAATAGATTAGCCTGTGAAGTCATGGTAAGCTCTTTAAAAAAGAAAAGGGTAACGCTCAAACCGCTGTTGGGGTTTACGGTGATTAAAGATTTGGTAGTAGATTTGGATCCCTTTTTTAGTGGTATTGAGGAGATTGTTCAAAGAATTGAGTCTTTGGATAAGAGATCATTTCCACAGGAGCGAAAACAGAGTCCTAAGGAGCGGGAAAAGCTCGATGGACTATACGAGTGCATTTCCTGTGGTGCCTGTACATCAGCATGTCCAACCTTTTGGAAAAACAGTACCTTTATCGGTCCAGCAGCGTTGTTGCGTGCTTTAAGATTCGTGGAGGACTCAAGAAATCAATCCAAGGATTCTCTTATTAATCATGTAAATGGTGATCGTGGTCCTTGGGAGTGCCAGGCAATATTCAACTGTGTAGAGGCCTGTCCAAAGGGATTGAATCCAGCAAAAGCAATTCAAGCACTAATACATCGCATATTCAAAGGAAATTTGGCATAGAGGAAGAATTATGCTTATATTAAATAATGTTACACTGTTTAGTATTAACTACTTAACTTCTGTGAACAATGGGCGGGCGACAAATTCCTCACGAATAGTACATGATTTGAGGGTGTCACCATACTGTGGTACCAACGATTAGCAAAAGAAAGAAATATTTAGCTGAATGGTTATTGGGGATAATCAATTTACACTATTATTTCGGGGACAATATTTTAAAAGTATTCTAAAAACTATAATACTTTTCCTGACTATTGCCCTTTTTGGAACGAATGTCCAATCACAGGTAGTGCCCTTTTACCCCATAGAACTGTTCTTCTGTCCTGTAGGGTATACCAACAATATCCCCGGTAATCCCATAGGCAACTACAACACCTTTTCTTCCTTCAAGATGGTCCTTAATAAGGATTTACCCGCACCGGAGCGATTTTCTAATACCATATCTATAGTCTCAAATATCATCAAATATCATGATGTGACCAAGGCGGTTGACTATCACCCTTTTGCTTTGAGCCCTATTTTGACTACCCATTTTTTTGCTACTGATATATTCACCCTGGGTATGGATGTTGTTGGTGATGTAGAGTTTCTCCCCGGCACAAATAGCGGTGGCTCTACCTTTAGCTATCAAAATTATCGCTTTCGTCTCCGTCCCTTTCATTATTTGATTGTAACCCCTTCACTAATCGCACAGCAGGTGTTTACTTATGGAAGGAGTTTCAATTCCGACGAGTCAGCCCGTTTAAATAGTGATGACCAGTTGGAGTTGATTTCCAATGACTATACTATCATGAAATATCAGTTAAAGAGCATCTATTTTACCAAGTTTCATACTCGCATTTTTCTCATTCCCTACTTCTTTATTACCCAATACCATGACATAGCAATCAATAAGCAGAAAAAGATAGATAGGAGCTTGCAAAAACTTCGGGAAGAGGGGTACGGCCTCACCTTTGGAATGCGATATATGACCTTTACCTGGGGATTTGCCGAAGGCTCCTTTGAGGTTGAGCGTAATGTTGATAAAGCAACCGGTGGTAACACCTACACAAAAATCAAGCTAAACGCTAAATGGGAAAATCAATATTTTACTGAACGGTTTGGCTACCTTTTTAGCTTTGATTTTATTCGGCACATTTCTGATGACAATCTCCTTGATCTAAAAAACCAATTTGATGGTGACCCGCAATTGGGACGCATTGAATTGCGAGGTGATATCATGCCCATATTCAATGTAAACCGAAATGTGAGTATTCGACCAGAGTTTGATATCATTTATCGTGATTTTACTGATAGACCGAGTGTAACTAAATATCGATACTGGCTACACCTTCATGTTCTTTTGTAAATAAAATGTCAAAGGAAGCGATAGATAGTGAGTAACAATACCCGTAATATAAGGATAAGACAGTCTACAAGAAGAATCCCACTGGTATTTCTGTGTCTCTTAGTGTTCTTTATTTGCACCCTCTTTGCACAAGAGACTGCCACAGTTGATTCCATGATTGTTTCTGACGAGGTGGAGCAAACAAATAGTATTGATGAGCTTGATACTGATACTGCTACTGCTACGAATACTAATACTGTAGAGGAAGTAACCAACGATTCCGAGGAAAGCAGTGAGGACGAGCAGTTTGAGAATCCTTTTCTGTTAGGAGAGGAAACTGTTGATCAAAATGAGGAAGTTGGTGCAGATAGTGCTACCGGGAGTGAAGCGACATTTCTTCAAGGAAGCGAAGAGAGTGAAGTGTCGGAGCAAAGAGGAGGGATTGACCTGCTGGTTGATCTTGCTATTGGAGCGAACTTCTCACAATTTACCATTGAACCCAGCTATATTCAATCAGAGGGGAAGCCAACCTATCTCTTTGATGTGGGTGCCATGGTTCCCTTTGCAAACATTCTCTTTGCCAAAGTTGGATTTCGCTATGTGCAACTCTCCTGTGATAAATCGGTCTTCGACACAACCGATACTGAACCACCAACCATATTCTCCGAGCTTCAAACCCAGGAGTTTATGGCCTTTGCCTCGGTCCCCATTAAGTTTGGTCTGCGCTTTGAGCTGAACCTTTTTACTCCCTATGTGTATGTTGATGTAGAGCCGGCCTATCTACTTGCTGGCGGGCAGTTTGTAACCGAGAAGACGCGGACGGTTTTTCCTGAAGGATTTGAACTGAGCACCCAATCGGATGCGACCATCAATACCACTGACCTGCGTGAGCGGTACCAGGTATTTCTTGGCGGTGGCCTGGGTCTTGAATTTTCCTATGGCTATGGCTATGTGTACGTTGATGGAGCCGTTCAGTATGTGCTCAGAGAAACTAATCCCATAAGGGATCTTAAAAGTAAACCGCGTCAACTTTCTAGCAGGATACTCTTCTTTCCCATATCCCTAGGTCTAAGGTTTTACTTATGATCAACAATAGGAATCTCTTCTGGATAGGGCTGCTCTGTACCTCTCTGTTGTATTACCACTGTAATACAGTTCCCGATAGTGTTACCATTACTGACGATTCCTTCAAGCCTGTTGAGAATAACCTCTATGTAAAGGATGATACCCTCTTTTTATTTAGTGGAAATATTGGTACCAAACTCTCCTTTACCGGATCAAAATCCTGCACAACCCTTGTAAATGGCACTGTTGAATCTACCGCCTTACACCAACCCTTTTATAGAACCATCACAACCGCTGATAAGGGCATATTAGACGCCGATGATTCAACCTATGGATTAATGGAATTTACTGTAGATGATATTAATTTTCTAAAAATATTTTTGGTTGATATAAGAGATTCCAACAGCTTTGTCGGTGCACGGGTAAAGGAGAAAATGGGCAATGATCGTTTTAATATCATTGCTGCCTATACTGACCAAAAACAGTTGACCGTAAAGGATAAACAGGATATCATAGCAGCCATAAATGTATATCTTGCAGATTCTACCTTTTATATGAATTACAAACCAGCCATTTACTCCCTACTTGCGTTTTCTGATCTCTTTGACACACTTAAAGCTGATGTAAACATGATGGTGCAGAACAACTATTTTCTTGATACCAGCGGATCAGTAGATCCTGGTGTATCACAAATGCAAAAGAATGAGATACATTGGTTTAATTGGCGAATCTTTGCTAAGTATTTTAATGTAGACGGTGATGGTACTAATAAGACTGTATTTTATGAATATCCTGCATCCGGTCGTCTTTTCAAAGTCTCTTTTAAAGAGGGTGCCGATACATCGGCAATGAGTGAAGTGATTCGCTATTTTGAAATCAATAACAAACAGATTAGCCAGGTTGCCTTTAAAAACAAATTTGGTCTCTATACTGAGAAAAGTGCTCAGTTTGACACAAAGGTACATGACTACATCTTTGCCACGACGTCCCATTGGAAAATTACCCCGTTCTTTACCATGGAAGAATTACCCTTTCTTGGCGGTGTTGAACTCACACAGAATGATGTCAAAGGGAGAGCTACCATGCAATATCAAGGGTATTCTTCATTTAAAGACACGGTGTTCTACTCCCTTAATTGCTACTATGCAATTAATAAAACAATTCAGGCGGGAGATTCCTATACTGTGGTCAATGGGGCAGTTTCAATGAAAGTTTCATACGGAAAAACGTCCACTACCGATGATAGGGGGCAGATACTCTCCTGGAATACCGATGTGTACTTAAAGGCAAGCAATCTAACCCGGGATAGGATTGTTGAATATAAGGAATATAAAAAATTTAGTAGAGATAATTAGCTAGGCTCTTTAAGGTTTTTGTTGAAGTAAACGTACTATAATTAAAACATACGATTAGATAGACAGATGAAAAAAGTAGGATTTATATTATTTTTCACGGTACTGATGATGTTGGTGCTTTCCAATTGCATTCAACTTGAGCCCGTAAATACTGTGCAATCGTCACTGTTGCTACCGAGCGATAGTGGTGTTATATTTAAGTTTACCCATCGTTATTTTATTTTGGTTCCCCAAGATACAGCACTCTTTTACGGGTCACGACGTTGCACAACCCTTGTAAATGGTACCATAACCGACCTTGTTGATGACTCTGCCTATCTTCGAACCATAACTCTGGACGGCCAAAATATTCAGATTGGTGACTCGACCCTTTTTGTGATTCCCCAACACTATCAACAGAGTAATGCTTTTTCAAAAATCAACAGCAACACAATTACTCGCTACTTTAAAATGAACGACTCCATCATTGCCCAGGTCGCTTTTAAAGAGAAGCTGCAGATGAATCCGCTTGCCCAGGAGCATCAACTCTTCATGCCGCGCTCGTTAATTATTGGCCCCTATGGCTGGTTTCAAAGTGACACCACCACCATACCCATTAATCATAAATGGCCGGTAACACCGATAATTACCAACCACTTTCTTAATAAATATACCAACGATATTCCCGTTGGATTTAGTGTGGCTACTCAGACTATCGCTTTACAAGGGCAGAATGATCAACCCTATTTTGTCAATGGTAACTCCTATATTGATGGGATTATGGTAAAAACCTTTTATACGCTTTCCCACACGTCAAATGAGCGAGGAATGGTGGTTCAGACTAGAGGGGCCGTAGCAATAACGCGCACCTATTTTAACTTTATGGGGATGATCGATCAATCTATGGTATCCTCAATTCAGCGGACCTTCTCCGATGGTACGGTTGAACTCATTCGTGAGACTATCTATGTCGCCCGTGGTTATGAAGGGGCAAAGGTGTATCCCGATGAAAAATAGCATGTTAATCAGAATAATGCGAGCTGGTAGTTTTGGTATCATAGGACTCATGCTTTTTACTACCAGTTGTATTAACTCACTTTCAGAGGAAAAACCTGGGGCTGTAACTATGGCCCAGCCTACAATAATCTATCCCACAGCAGCGACCCTCACCTGGAGCGAACCAGAAACCGATAACTTCGCTGCCTATCGCCTCTATTACGATACAGTACCAGGAGTTAGTGAGTCGAGTATATTAATCGCCACGATTGTCTTAAAAAGTGCGACAAGCTTTCAATTAAAAAATCTTTGGGAGAATAAAACGTACTATGCAAAGGTTTTTACCTATAATAGTACTTCGGTGAGTGAAAGCAATGAAATTAGTTTTACAACAGTTGCATGCGACTGCGGAACCTTTACCAATGAACGCTCCCAGTCGATGGTACGCATACCTGCCGGTTGTTTTACGGGTAAAGATGGTACCATGGCCACCATCACCAATGATTACTTTATGGATACCACAGAAGTAACAGAAAAGCTGTGGTACCAGGTGATGCATGATAGCACAGTTTCCTCTCTTAAGCCTAAGGTTACAATTTCTTGGTATCAGACAATTTTGTTTTGTAATAAAAGAAGTCTTTTAGACAAACGGGACACTTGCTATACCTACACTGATATCGTTATTGATACGGTGACTAAAGTGATAATTACACTGCGAACATTAGCCTGTGACTTTTCAAAAAATGGGTATCGACTTCCCACTGATGATGAGTGGGAATATGCCTATCGAGGGGGACGTTGGGAAGAGTATTATTGGGGCAAAGATGGCAACACCCAAACAGAACACCCCTACGCTACCACCTATCCAGTAACCAAAGAGGACAGCCTTGAGATTAGCGAATATGCCTGGTGGCAATATAATAACTTCCCCATTGGCCCTAAAGAGGTGGCAACAAAGAAACCAAACGTTTGGTCTCTCTACGATATGGCTGGCAATATTCAGGAGTTTATCTGGGATATTATGGCTGATGCTCGAATACTCAGTCGAGTTGACTATCGAGGACCAAAACGAACACCCTTGGGAAAAACCGGTCGTATTATACGTGGTGGGCGATTTGACTATAACTCTTTACTTATGACACACTGGTGGCGTTTTTATCACCTTGAACCTGATATTGACTTTAAACGGGATGTTGGATTTCGTACAGTAGCAACAGCAAATTAATACAATTGGGTAATGTGAATTGATATAATTATGAAAAAAATAGTACCTCTTATAATTCTTTTAGTAGTGTCCTGGCTCTTTTTTAATGCGGTCTTTTTTCTTGGAACACACCCCACGGCCTTGATTGACCGATTCTTTCAATGGCTTTTTATGCTGGTTTGGGAAAATGTGGAGCATACAATCCTAAAGGACTTTTTGGTCTTTGGTTTCTTGACCAGTCTGGGTGGTTTTTTAGTCTATGTACCTAATATCATGCTCCTCTTTCTCTTTTCGCATTTTCTCTTTTCCACAGGCCTTTCATCAAGAGCCGCTCGCATGGTAGATCCCTTTTTCCGTCTCTTTGGTTTGACTGGCTACTCCTTTGCACCGCTTCTTTTTGGGTTTGGCTGCAGTGTGAATGCCCTGCATAGCGCAGGTACCATAGAAAACAAAAAGAGCAGACTTCTCACCATGCTTATTGCGCCCTTTATGAGCTGTGGCGCCAAGTTTGGCGTTTATATTCTTCTAATATCGATTATTTTCGAAAAGCGCTATGCCGGGACTGTCCTTTTTTGTCTCTATCTTTTGGGTATTTTTTGTGCCCTGGTATCGACAATCTTTTTTAGAAAACTCTTGGGTATTCAAAAGAACGAGGTCTCAGAAGAACTTCCTGAAGAACCATTGAAAAAACCACATTATCCAACAGTGCTTAAAAAAACTATGGTAGACGGTTGGGTATTTCTTAAAAAAGCGGGAACAGTCATTGTGGTAGCTTCGATGATAATTTGGGCTTTCAGCTATTGGCCGGGAATTGCTCCAGAAAAGTATGATGCCATGCGTCAGGAGGCAAAGGAAACGGGGCAGGTATTACCCTCTCGACCAACTCTTGCCTTTCATAATAGCTATGCTGCCCGTTTTGGTCAGCTTGTTGAACCGCTGTTTAGGCCTATAGGTCAGAACTGGAAGAACTCCATTGCGGTGGTTAGTAGCGTTGTTGGTAGAGGGGTCATTATTTCGTCACTTATTACGATTTATGGAATCGAATATACACCGCAGGGGGTAAAAACATTAGCTGTTGCCTTGCAATCCGATCCCTCCTTTTCTGTTCTGTCTACGGTGGTATTGATGGTTTTTGTGCTGCTTTGTGGCGGGTGTTTAGCTTCGGTGGCCATGTTTTATCATGATACGAAATCACTACCATTGACAGCCCTCTACGTGGGCTATCCCATAGTTATTGCCTGGATAATGAGCTTTTTCTTTTATCAGGGAGGACGACTGATCTTCGGTTAAATCACACCCTCAAGTAATTACTCCTCTATGAGCTCACCCTCTTGCCAAATTCCTTTAAAGATTTCTACCCCGGTGGAATCCCAATTAAACTCTGTGCCCTGGCGTTTGCCCTTTACAAATTCTACTTCGAATTTTTTCTGGCCATTTTCATACCACAGGGTCTCTTTACCCTCTTTGATACCTGATTCATAGGTACACTCATAACTTTTATTGCCATTGGCATACCAGTTGGTTGTCTTGCCATGTCGTTTATTGTTAACATAGGAATACTCGTAACTTTTTTTGCCATCCTTGCCCCAACCAGTTTCCAGACCCTCTTTGATGCCATCTTTAAAATAGGTCTCTGAACGTTTAGTGCCATTATCATACCAATAGGTCTCTTTGCCAAGTTCCTTGCCTTTGTCATAGTGGCACTCAAACTCTTTCGTCCCATTGTCATGCCATCCTAAACAGAGACCATGGCGCTGATCATTTTTAAAAGAGGCTGCAAATCGTTTCTGGCCATTACTATACCATTCAGTAAACTTTCCCTCTTTACTATTCATGCGAAAGTGAGCCTCTACTTTGGGAGTACCATCATGATACCACTCCTGATATTTGCCATTATAGCGTCCCTGCTTAAAAAAACAGGTCACATAACGTTTACCATTTTCATACCAGGACTCATATTTGCCATCCTGAACAACTATTTTTTGACCATCGCGAAGCTCTTCATACCCAACATAGCGTTCTTGAAGTTCACCATTTTCAAAACGACTCTCAACCTTTTTTTTGCATCCCGAAATAAGGGAAAGAATAATAAGGAAAAGTATGAGGCTATAGCTCTTTTTCACTGGGGTCCCCCTGCTTTAAACAATATCATTAATACAATAACAGTATAAATATAGATGTTTTCAAATGTAGTATGATGAGACTGAAAGTAAAAAAGCCCCTCCCTTTGGAGAGGCTTTTATAATCAAAAGGATTTTAATCTTAAAATTAGTGAGCCACAATACATTGCTGTACACTTTCAGCGTTACCGGTTAATGCTTTGCAATAATAGATTCCGTTACTCAGGTGAGCAGTGGGAATACGAATTTGTCGGTTTCCAGCCTGTACTTTTTCATTGAGTATGTTCTTCACTAAAACACCTTTAGAGTTGTATAGTGAGAGTCGTACATTGTCTGCTGAAGTGATGGTAAAGTTGACAAGCACATACCCATGGAGGCTTTTGACGGAGTATTTGTTTATGATACCGGCATTTCTTGTTTGAATTCCTGTAGAGGCTATTGGCAGCTCAAAGCTTTTTGGCAAATAGTTATGCGCCTTGATGTATACCTTTACTGTTGTGTTGTTTTTTGCATAATCTGTGTAGGGTTTATCACTGATTGAACAGGCGCTGTCAGTTGGTTTGAAGCTGTTATTAGCATCGTAAACATACCCGGTCAATTGGGTGGTAAAGATTTTTCCAGTCGACTTATCTGCCAAGGCAACCCAGGTGTAGGGAGGGGTTTTCATAGTAAATTTCTCTTTTGTTGCTGTATACTCAAAGGCACCTGTGAGATCCTTTGGCGTATCGGTCCAAATTGAGAGTGCTGGATCTCCACAACTGTTTATTAAATAATGGAGGTAACGCAAACAGTTATGATAGGGGGCTACCATGAGTCCCTCTTTGGTGACAATATCCACATCAACCTCTTTACCAAGGGCATGCATCATCTCCCAATAATGAACCCGTTTGTTTGGATTAAAGAGCGCGTCATGGAGCCAACGGAAGGGACGATTACCACTACCATCTGTACCATCATCATCAAGCTGGCCACTCTCGGTGGAACCACTGGTAATAACCGCACCATTTTGAATATTAAGCAGTTTTTCCAAGAGGCATTCATCTGCCTTGTGGAAGGATTGTGGTTTACAGGCCATGGTGGTTACAATAAAGAAGTTGCCATTTCTGCCATCATTGGGAAAGTTACTGTTTGTCGCCGTTGAGGTGGTCGTATTAAAGGCACTGCTCACATTACCATGTCCAGCATGTTCAAACCAAGTGGGCCTGACACTGGAAACTTTACTTCTAAGACGACTCACATTCCAACGTCCAGTCCGGTCATAGAGACTGTCAATAGTCCAGCCGGTTTTTGGAATACGGTAGGTGGTATACTGGTGTCCTTGATAATTGGTGTAGGAGCTACCATTGTAAGCGCCATCACCCCAGAGTTCGTTCATGAACATGGCACCCCAAATCTTTTTGTTGGTGCCAGTCCAATCCCACAACTCATTCCCTAAGAAGAGGGCATTTTTAATTTCGTTTTTTACGGGTTCTTCAGCATACATGCGAGTTTTTCTTACCAAATTGTCAACCTCAGATTTGTTGTCAACCGGGAAACGAGAGGCGTAGACTTCCCAAAACCAGTCGCCGGCAGGGTATTTGCCATACATCGATTCACTGGCGTTGTTCTTCCATGTGCCGTCTAGGGTTGAAAAGTATATGTCTGTACAGATATTGTTTTTTGTGTTCAACCGGTCATCGGCGATGTGGTGATCATAGTATTTGGAATAAAACTTTTGGTTAGAGGGAAGGTGATAGGCTGCGCCACCGGAAGGGCCTATGTCGCCACCAAGTAATACATATACAATGCGACTATTGGTGTACTCTTGCTTGATAAAGGCTCGCATCTTTTCTGGGTCAGTACCGCTACTAATGGCACCTCGGATGTGTTGCAGCGTGTAGACCTTGGTACGCATACCCCTGCGGGTGTTAAGAGCAATCATATCGCCCCAGGCATCCTTGAGAAGGTCTGAGGTTATAATCAAGTATTCATAATCGTTCTCATCCTTTTGCACATAGGGCAGATCGATGATATCTTCCGGGTTGTCAATGGAGTACTGTAACATACTCTTTGAAGCTGGTGTGCAGTTATACACCGGCGTTTCACCGCGTGAGAGTGGCTTTAATGCAACATCAACAGTAACACTGCTGTAATATTGTACCACGCCAGTTTGGGGATTGTATTGGGATGGGCTGATCGTGGTGATGAATACCGAAATTCCAGCCTTTGATTGAATGCTAAAGGTTCCCGATTTTGTGGCCTCTGGAAAAAAACCATTGACCTTGTAAACATCGTCTTTGATGGCATCATAATTTGCTGGTTTAGCCTTACCAACAGTGATGGGTGGCGTTACCGGTTTCAAATAAAAGGTTCCCTTTTTTGTCTTGAGTGTTCCATAGGAAACTGTGTAAGATTTAGCAGTATACCCTACAGGAAGGGCAAGACGAACACCCTTTACTGCTACAGAGGGAACAAATCCTTGGAGAGTAGTACGACAACCGGTCATGCGCAGTACATTGTCTTTAATTTGCGGTTCATCGAAATTAAAGGTTTTGGTGAGTACATCCGCAGAAAAGAGTAGTGTGGGACATACCAGAAGAATCAGGAGTTTTTTAAGCATACTTACCTCTACTGTTAAGTGTGTTGTACTTGAATTTATCCTTAAATTTTTTTATTCTAAGGCTATTTGTTTTTGAATTTATTACTCTTGTGACGATTACCACCGTGTTGTGTTGTGCCATTTAAAGTGAAAATCTTATGTTAGATTGATATTTATATCTTTAAATTTCCAAAGTACCTTTTTTACAACTAATAAACTAACAAAAATAAAAACAGTTGTCTATAGTAGTTAGTAGAAATTTGTATGTTTATAATTATGATTTACAGGTCCCCTGGGGGACAAGCCAAAGGCTAAGGGGGATATAATAAGTATTTTCCTTGCCGGTTTAAGGCTGAAGCCGACCAAGGGAGGCTGCTCTCAGTGGGAGGCCCTTCCATAATAATAATAAACATACTATTTCACAAATCACCATATACTAATTAATATAAATATAAAATGGGCGAATCCATCAGAAAAAGGGGGGTGTTTTTGCATTTTTGTACACTAAAAAGGTCGTTTTTAGCTTTTATCTCTATTTATTATTTTTAATTTTGCAACGAGGGAAAACAGAAGTGATCCAAAAACCAACACCAGTGACAGATATACAACCCAATCTCCCCAAAGGCGATAGAGAGTGGGGATTTTTTCAATTGGTACTGGCTGGGTTAGAACCGCTCGAGTATACAATTTCGATTTCTCAATTACTCTTCCCACAGGGTCAACAAACATACTGATTCCAGAATTGGCACAGCGGGCTAAGGATACCCCATTCTCGATAGCACGCATGCGAGCCATAGTTGCATGATGAAAGGGGGCTGTTGATTTTCCAAACCATCCATCGTTGGTTACGTTGACCAAGAGGTTTGCTCCTGCTGTAACACGCCTTCGAACATAATTTGGATAGATAATCTCATAGCAGATAAAGGGGGCGCATTTGAGATCGGTGTTGTTGACATTAAAAACCGTCTCCTCCTTACCGCGGGAGAAATCAGATTCGCCGAGGTTTACCCTACTTAATAAGGGAAATATACCTTCAAAGGGAAGAGTTTCACTAAAGGGGACCAAATTAATCTTAAAATAGCGTTTGAATTGCTGATTACTTGAATCTAAGAGCAACACCGCATTGTATACACTGTATTTATAATGGGGATTTTCATTTCCCCGCTCAAAATGGAGGGTTCCAATTAAAAGAGGAGTTTTTAGTGAGTCATACCAATGAATGACCTGCAATTTTCTTCGCCATTGCCGCTCTAAATAACAGTAGATTCCACTTTCTGGAAATATTATGAGATCAGGATTTTCTGCTCCCGCCTTATAGACCATCTTCTCGGTAATGGTCATGGCTGTATCAAGTGACCGGTTACCGTTCCAATGTGCCTGGTCTATGTTGTTCTGAATTAAGGAAAGGGTTGATTTTTTTTCAAAGTTGCCATGGCGAGAGAGCCGGATTTGTCCCCAAAGGGTAATCATGACAAAAAGCGCTGCTAAGGTAATCAGCAACGTTCTCTCTTTCTTAGCCGGCTGCTCTTTCTTTAAAGAGACTAACATTTCAAAAAGTATGGTATTAACCGCGACAATAAAAAAGGAAATTCCATACACACCAGTTAGAGCGCCAGCTTGGGCAAAGGGGAGTATGGGAACCATGGCATACCCTAAAAAGGCCCAGGGAAAGGAGATCTCCGTGAGGGTTTTTCCATATTCAACAACAACCCACAGTGCCGGAAAGAGTAACCACGTACCTGAGGGGAATCGTCTTCTTACATATCGACAAAGGAGCCCATAGAGAGGAAAGATCAAACCAAAAATAAGCGTCATGAGGCCAAGGCCTGCCATAATAACTGGCCAGAGTCCATCGACCATAACATTGGCAATCCAGTAAAAGGTAGAGAGAGAGGCGGTGATGCCAAAGAGATAAGTGTTTTGAAATGCCCGTTTAGTAGTTGGCTCAATAGAGAAAAGGAGAAGTGGGACAACCACTAAAAATGAGAGAAAAGGAAAACCAACAAGTGTTGGATGTGTTTCATGATTGAAGGGAGGCTGGCAGAGAGAGAACAGGATACCGGCAATTGGTGCGATCCACCAACGATTACCTGCGCTATACCAGATCATCCATTTGTGAATAAAGAGCCGTATTTGCTTGAACATAGTACTAAAATATAATCAGCCAGCGTTTAGGTTTGTAGACGTGACCGCAAAAAAAAACAAAGTCCTTAGTGTCAGCGGTCATGTGCCCGCAGGGCCGAGCTGGCCTTTATGGCCAAGCGAAGCTTCAAACCAGTGTTGAACGACCGTAGGCAAGGCCGCCTTCCGGCGGCCGCAGAGTCGCAGAGCGATGCTCGATACTCTTTGGGTTTTGTATCCGTTCGACCGGTATCTCGCTCTTTGCTTTTTTAATATATATGTTCCTTTCTTGCAGCTATGACATTTTGAGATGTATGGTTTTAAGTACGTTACAACCTTTCTGTATTTTTTTCCAAACAGTTCAAAACATTGATTAATCTTCTCTCGTCTATTTTTATTACTGAGAAAACCAAAATAACGTATACGCACGAAGCCCTGCGGTAATACATGAAGCATAAATCTGCGAATAAATTCATGAATGGTAACCCTCATTATCTTTTGATCGTTATTGTGTCGATAATCCTTCCAGGTAAACCAAACATACGTATTATCAATCTTAACTATCCGCTGGTTTGAAATAGCTACACGATGGGTATAGTTACTTAAATATTTAA
>JANQEN010000048.1 GCA_028278335.1 Chitinivibrionales bacterium
GATATGAATCCATTTTATGCCAGCAAGATCCTTATCTAAAGGAACTGGTCCGCTATATCCATTTAAATCCTTTGAGGACCGGGCTGGTGGCAAACATGAAGGAGTTGGACCAAATACCCCTTTTGAAGATGGAGTTGGCTTTGCTGCCAGTTTATGACCACACCCATTGCAGAATTTAGCACCAGCTGGCAACACTTTTCCACATTTCGAGCATTTGTTTCAAGTTTTTGGCCACACTCAAGACAGAAGTTGGAGTCCTCCGGATTTTCAAACTGACACTTCGGGCATTGCATTTTAGTGCCCCCATCCGATAGTCTAAATGATTTGAATAATATTGAAAAATAATGAGGCTGGTGAAATTGAAATATATTAACTATGGGTTTGTGTCAAATTAGAGAGCGTAAAATATCGGTTCAACTTTTAAAACCGAAATTTTATAGATTTAATAGACTAAAACACAATTGTAACGGTTTGGCCGCGATATTGTAAGTTAGATTGGGTAGTCTTAAATTCCCAACTTTTATAAGATTTGTGCAAAAAAAGCTAGCCAGGATTCTTTTCGTGATAGCTGAAACTCCAATTCAGCTATGGTGTGAGTTTAGTATTCATATGCCTCTCCCTCTAATAAAAAATTTGATCTTATTTGCACCCTACAAACTGATCATAAGCTTTTAGAAAAGGGATAGCGAAGCGCATAAAATTCGACAATGAGAGCCATGCCACCGTTTTGACTTCTACGAGCTCAATGATCGTGCCGTCTGGGTCGCGGATGTACGCTATCATCCCCTTAGATCCAGAACCCATGTCGATTTCGACAGGTGGGAGGTAGACCTTTACCCCCTTTCCTTTAACATTGTCAACGACAGCCTCTAAATTGGAGACATCCAAACCTAATTCCATGCACCCTATATCACCCCAACGCCTCCCTTGGTATATGTGCCTACCTTCATAGCCAGGCACCTCGAATAACTTGATGGCCCCAGCTGGCAAGAAACTATGTATTCGGCAGTAGGGCCTGGAACGTTCCAGGATGGCTAGCTTCATTGGCAATGGTTTCCCAATAAGCTCATTCATTTCCGGAATATAGCCTTGGAACTTATACAATAGCCTGTCAAAGCCTAAGACAGACTTGTAAAACCTCATGGAACGCTCAAGATTAGATACTCCCACCCCTACGTGAACCACCCCCTGCACCTCTGGTTTCCTGTACTGCGGTCTACCTGGTTTAATGTCCTCTATCAATTGCAGTGTCAAACCATCGGGATCCCGGAGGTATGAATAGAGCCAACATCTTCCATCCAGCAGCTGAATTTCACATACTGGGGTAAGCATGTGGATTCCTCGACCTTGGAAATCAGATATCACCTCCTCGATTCTTCTCACCTCATAACCCACCTCAAGAATGCCATAGTTTCCATATCCTCCGCCTTCTAAACAGGGCCTTATGGGACTAGATTTATGTTCCACTAGTTCGAGCACACCGCCTCCCTTGACATTGAGCGCCATTATCGCACGAATCGTTTCTACGCTGCCTATAACTTGCGCCATATCTTCATCTGCTATGGTAAGATCGTTGATCTTAAATTTGTAACCAAGATGCTTCTTATAAAAATCATACGTCACGTCGATATCCCAAACACCTTGACCGATGTGTTGTAGTGCGTTGATCATACAAGGTACTCACGATGTGCCGCTTGAATATACTTAGGTTGTGGGTATATAAATTGATGTGATTTTCTAATACCCTTGAAAACATATACCTGCATAATATTCAGGGTACTCTTTATGCCATCTGGTGGGGTGCAAAGTTTAGCGATTATTACCTTATCGCAGCTAAATAGATATTGAAAGAGCATTTTTGTCATAAAACACCCACCTCCTTGCCCACTTCGTGGAAAGCTTCTAAAGCTCGGTCGATCTGCGATTCAGTATGAGTCGCCATAGCCAAAACCCTAATTCTGGCTTTACCTCGTTGTACAACAGGCCATACTATAGCGGGGACTAGAATCTCCTTTTCAAAAAGCAATCTCGACGCCTTTATGCATTTTTGCTCATTACCTATAAGAATTGGGATAATTTGAGTTTCACTGTTCATCGTGTCAAATCCCATGTCTTCGAGCCCTTTTTTTAAATGACTCACATTTTTCCACAAAGAATTCCTTAGTTCAGGCGTTGCCTGAATAATTTCTAATGCAGCCATTATTCCACAAGCTTGCTCCGGAGGTAGTGAGGAAGAGTACACAAAAGATGATGCTCGCCCCTTTAAGACCTTTATTAGTTCTGGTGATGATGTTAGATATCCTCCTAATGCTCCTACAGCTTTGCTTAGGGTACCCATCTGTATGTCAATTTTGCCTTCAACCCCGAAGTGCTCTGCGGTACCTCTTCCATTTTCGCCTATTATCCCTATGGCATGAGCGTCATCCACCATCACCATAGCATTATAAATTTGCGATAGTTCTAATATTTCAGGCAAAGGAGCAAAATCTCCATCCATGCTAAATACACCATCAGTAATGATAAGTTTGCGCTTTTCTCTGTTCCTCTTAAGAATTTTCTCTAAATGATTCATATCTTTATGCAAGTAGGTCTTTGTGGGAGATTTGCTTAACCTACATCCGGTGAAGACACTACGATGACTTAACATATCGGTTATGATAAGGTTATTCTCATTTTTAACGGATGGAAAATCGTAGACATCAAAACTGTCCATGATACCAGGAATTGAGCCAACATTAGCCATGAAGCCCGTTATAAAAACAACTGCTGCAGGCTCTCGCTTGAAATCAGCTATTGATTTTTCCAAATCTTCTAAGAGTTCCAGGTTTCCGGCGATCAATCTTGAGTCACTCGTCCCTATCCCATACCTTTCTATCCCTTCCATTGCGGCTTTTTTGACTTCGGGGTGTATAGAAAGCCCAAAATAATTATTTGAACAAAGACATAAAAATTTTTTACCTCCTATTAAAAGTTCAGGATAAGGGACATCTTTTATGGTTCTTGAATTTGGATATAAATCCTGCTCATCTATTGCTTTCCATAAACTGTTTATGTAATCCATTACTGCCTCTCATCCATTATGTCTAAAGTGACAAATTCGGTTAGTGAGTCAATATTTTGGATGCAACGTTCTTTTTCATTGAGAGCTGCGGTTTCAGTGGATCCGCTTAAATCGATACCACAGTGAACGCAAAACTTAACATTGTGTGGGTTTGCAAAATTACACTCTGAACGCCCCATTTTTTTATCCCATTGCATACAAGGATTGATCTAACAAATAACAAAAAAGCCCATGCCTTGCGGAATGAGCTTTAGAAGCCAGTTTACAGAAAAAATTGATGATCGTTTAATTGAAGTTAAAGCAATATCCACCCAAAACCCCATAACTCGACCTCCTTCCAAGGAATTCTTAAATACTAGAGCACTGATTATTTAGGAGCTTGTCAAAGCGATATTTTCAATATAATCAATCGATTCTATGTGTAATTGAGAATGATTTTAATAATCAAAACTATGCCACAGTGTGGCATTTGTCAAATAGATAAGGTGGTTAAGATTGAATTACATGTTAGCGGGTGATTGAACAGAATCAATATGATGGGTTTATTAGCTTGAATACACATTTTGGAAAGGAAAACAAATTATGTATGTCATCAGCCAAAGTAATATATTTTGATTTGCCTAAAAGTAGAAAGGTCGTATCCTCCACAATTTTATTTATTCCGAACTGGACGGCCTCTCAGTGTGGATTACACTTTCAAATCCACCAATAAATTGGATCTTGATATTTTAGATATTCGTAAGCGTTAATTTAACCCCATCTTCACAAACCCAGAGGAGGAAAAAATGGGGACATCCTATGATTTTATGCTTTATATTCAAAATAGAATTTGATATCAGGCGATTATGCCAGGGAAAGCGAGAAAAGATGCGCCGGGTGCTCTTCACCATGTGATTATCCGGGGAATCGAACGCAGGAAAATATTTCGATCAGATTATGACCGGGAAAACTTAATAACGCGGCTGTCGGAATTGATTCTATCAAGTATAGTTTACCTGTCCCCTTTTATTTTTCCGTGATGCTGCTTGGGGATTCCGCGGGCAAGGAGCGAAATGACAAGCAGGAGCGATAGCTTTGAAAAAGAGGGTGATCGGAGAATACGGTCTTAAAAATCAGTACCTGGATCTACATCTTGTGGTTCAGCATTAATAAATATACAGTATTCAAGCTCATTATTACTACCATTGATATTTAATCGACCATCGGCATTTAGATCTTCAAGCTCCTGGAAAAAGGTACGTGTGCCAAAATTATTGTTACCTTGAGGTACATCATCCATGTTATAAATCCATTGTTGCCTATTGCCACCTGAGACTATTTCTCTTGCACCATAGACCCTATATAAATGGCCAGTGGTGCGACTGCGATCTTCTGGGTCCATGCTATCATAGCGTCCCATGGTACACACCACTGCATTACCAGCTTCGAGTTCATTAAATATCCGCTGCCAAACAACTCTTGGTTTATCTCCAAAAAGTACATCTCCCGTAGGAAAACTCTTTAAACCATCCGGCATCACTTGGGGAAAGACAGCATCATCACAAAATGCTCCATCTCCATAGGTGTTGCCGCTGCCTGAATGCCTAAATGTGGTGTGATCTTTAATCGGTCTTGCCATCAAGTCGTTAACAGCAAGGTTCTCTAAATAGCCAAATAATCCCCGATAGTGCTCACAGCGATTTGTTCCACTGGGTGCCACACTGGCTGATATAACATCTTCTCTTTGAGCAAATGCATCGAGAATACCCGTTACTGTACCACTTGGATCTTCCATGAAATTAAATCGGCGTATGGGCTCATAGATGATATTATCATCTTTGGACGCGTCATCTGTTTCGCCTGGAACAGGATCTTGGGCATAACCCGGTATAAATGGAAATATCATCTCCCAATTAGGTGTCGTTGACGTCAAGTAGCGATAAGCATTGGCATCTGCGCATTCAGCACATTGGTTTAAGGCGCATTCAATATTAAAACTCGCATCTTGATAGATATCATTCGGATCGACAATATCGCCAGGACCTGCACCTGGGAACGGCTCAGGAATTGGCACCGGATCACCTTCTGCATCATATTGCGCATGAGGTGGAAACCCAATAGAACGAATGTAATCCGACGCTGTTCCTTCTGCCACATCAGGAATGTCATCCGGATCATCATTACCTTTACCGTCAGCTGTCTCAGCACCATCAGCACCTACGGGATTGATCGTGTTTTGAGTCACAGGATATGACAAGATGCTAAACCCTTTGTCATCCACAATGCCCTCAAATTGATCATTCGTGAGTATTGGATTGTCTGCCTTAGATAAAACTACAATTGCATCTAAATCGTCAAGGACAGCAGTAGGACTAGGTATTGCACTGCCTTCTAGTCTACTAATGCGCTCTGCTTGTGTGCTTCCAGGAAATAAATCAAAATATATTGTTAGCGGATAGATTCTTGGTATTTCAGAGCGTATAACTTGTTTTACTAATTGGCGATCCCGGTGTAAGATGCCGCGTCTGAAAAAGTGACTTAGAATACTCCCCAATCTTTTACGATCCAATCTAGCAGTGTTGGTTAATTTTGTAGACGGTACAAAGGCATTTTGAATGACCCAATGACATCCGCTGATATCAGCCGCAGATGTCGAAGTTATTGTATTTTCAGGACACACGAGCACATTGATATAATTGGAACCGATCTTTTTAAGCAGCTTAGGATGAATCACCAATTGACCCCAATCAGTATGGTTATAAGTTACGCCTTTTAACTCCCAACTTAACTGCTGGAGATCTAGGCCAATGGTAAGTGGATTCAGTTGTTTAAACGCACCCTTGTGACGTACCGGGTGTTTTAATATACTGTGATGGGGATCAGT
>JANQEN010000089.1 GCA_028278335.1 Chitinivibrionales bacterium
AGGGCATATCTACAAGGTGATATGGCCAAAAAGCCTGAAAGTCTTAATGGGCATAGGATTGTGCTTCTGCGCTACTTCCTATTGCATAATCTGGGTTAACAAGCTTATATTTTTAAAAATAACAACAAATTAGCTACTCAGCAATCGAAACAATTTTATTTTTTTCATCCAAGAATTGCTTGATATAACCAATCATGGAAACTATTTTTCGCCCTTTCTCCATTTTTTTACTCCTGCTCCATTCACCATTTTTCTTACTAATTACGAATACACCGGATAAATAGCGGAAAAAATTTCCCCCAAACAATGCTTGAGCTGAATAAAACAACTAGGACTACTCCACTTCATAAAGCTCATTTCACCATCAATACGGTCAATTAAAGGTTTCTTTGTAGTTTAATATTATAGAAAACTTAAAACTGATGACTTGGGTGGCAATAACCTAATTAGTTTATTTTCATGCGATTAAAGCATCCTTTTTATCGACAGAACTCTACAATGGCCAACACTGTTTAATCGATTAAAAACAGTCTCACCTTAATGGTATTTTTTTGGCATATTATTTGCATTATTATTTAAGTCATATTAACCTGATCAAAGGGATTGGTATGGGATCAACTGAAAAAAAGCTGATTCAGCGTGCAAAAAACCGGTACAAAAAGATTTTTCCTTGCGGCAACAGAAGAACCTTTGCTGAGTGCTTCACTAAAACAAATGACAAGCTCTGCTTTTGGTTTGACACAGAAGACCGCAGTACCCATGTAGAGGTTGAAGAGGGATTTGTTGTTATTAAATAGATTAAAAATTGAAAAAAGTGAATTTTTTATTAAACGTTTAAAACTCAATTTCCGATAGATATAGTATGAATACAATAAAAGAAAACATGATTGCTGAAGCAAAGAAAAGGTATAACAAAATTTTCCCTTGCTCCATGCACGCCAATTTTGATGAGTGTTTTACTGTTGTGGGGAACAAGGTTGTATTCTGGTTTAATACTGAAGATCTATCGACCCATGTAATCACCACAGAATTAGCAGGTTAAAAAGAGCTCTTTCTCAATTGACAACCACTTTAAAATCGCTACTTTCTTGATTTGCCACAAGTTCGCTTACTTCTTAAAAGTAACTTTTCAGACCCTCAACCATACTCATTCTGTAACAAGATATTACATAAATCGAGATTTAACCGTTTAACACCAGTATCAAAATGAGACACAAGCCCCATTTTGTAAACAATAGTATAACGTATTGATATAAAAACCAATCAATTGGGAAATTTTTTTATAGATTATCTTCTTTTAATGTGAAAGATAGAGAGGTTCCGAGATAAAAAGAAATATAGTCTGGTTTAATGGGAATATTAAAAAAATTGATGCTTAAACTATCAGCTCGAGTAATATCCCACTCTTTTTTTGAAGCATCTGGTTTGGGAAGAGTCATCACCCTCTTTTTCATATTATCAGGCATGGAAACAGTATTTCCGCTGGCATCTTTCATCTCACCACCAGTGCCGGTTAAAGTTATCTTGTCTCCAGATAGAGCGTACGTACCAGTATGCGTATAAAAATTGAAATCATTGGCAGTGCCTTTTGCAATAAGTTCAAAGGCATCAGTCTTTTTATTTGATTTTTTTGAAAAAGTTATAGAAACCAGCGTATGGGGTAGTCCTGCGCTTTGATTTTCTGGGAATGCTTCCTCCCAAATTTCATCTTGATTGCCCGGTGAGGTGTTACTGGGAGAATCCTCTTCACCACAGAAGAGAAAAAAGCTTAAACAGAGAAAAGATGAAAGAAGTGCAATACTCAATTTTTTCATTGGGTCCCCCCGAAAAGATAAAAGATGTAAATAAAAATCTAACCTAAATCACGACAATGCTTTACAATGAGGATCAACTGTCCTCATGAGCAAATCCGCACCTCTAGGTCGCTCTGTTTCAGTCTCAAAAACTACGGTAGTATCCACATTTCCCCGTGGTAAAAAATCTCCCACAACCAGTGCCCATTTTGGTTTAAGAAGATCGGTGACCGTAGAAAAGATATGAGCAGTCACTGTTTCATGAAAGGTTCCCACCATACGAAAGGCATTCAGATAGAGCTTCCATGACTTTAACTCAATACAAAGTGTATCCGGTAAGTAGCAGAGCACGATAGTTGCAAAATCAGGATAGCCGGTTTTTGGACAGACACAGGTAAATTCCGGGAAAACAATGCGAACAACACCACTCTTCTGCTTTTTGGTATTATAGGGAGCGTCAAAGGTTTCCAACGTGGGAAACACTCCCCCCTTAAGGGCTTCTTCTAAGGGTGTCATTTGATTAATAAACATAGCGCAGCATCGTCTCTTTGGAAAGTTGTTCTAATACAAAATAATAAGTGGAACATCAAATGAAAAACCACGAAGGGTTAGTCCACCAATTCCGATTCTAGGGCCTTCTCCTTCTGTTCTTTGAGTTTGAACTGATCGGGGCGCTCTTTAAGCACTCGCTCAATCCACTCCTTGGGATACCCCTTTTCCTGTACCTTGTTATCCTTATCGCGAATATAGCCATCATTATACTTGGTCATAAGATATTCACCAAGTTCACGCCACCGCTTTACCACTCTTTCTCCATGAGTAACAGAGTAGTCGGTGAGAAATTTTGCCATAAGAGCGGGATCTGTTTTAGCCAATGCCTTGGCAGTCTTCTCTATGGCTGGCTGTAATGCAAAAAAGTGGTTTTCCATCTCTCTTTGCACTGCCATAATCTCCGGTTTCATATAGGAGTATTTAAGGTTTGCCAAATTTGCCACATGGTTAAAGATCCACCAACCCGACTCCCAGGAAAACTTAGTTATCTCTCCTTTGGTAAATGATTCGGGTAATTCATTTATAGAACAATAGAGCGGTACATAGCAGGTAAAATAGGTTTCATCAAGCCCATACCACAAGACACCGCCCACACCATCGGGCAAATGGGCCCGCGACTGCGAGACAAAGGAGAAACCAGTTTGTTGCGTAGAGATGGGACGCTCCCAAATATATTCCACACTATCATGAGTCCAGGAGAGGGGGCGCCAGCGGTTTGGTGAACCATAGGGGCCAGCATCAACTCCTTTGGTCATGTCAAAGTCAGTACCTTCGTAGTGGTCACGCATAAGAGAGAAGACATCGGCCAGCGAGATCTTTTTATCCGGCTTTATCCAGAGCGGATAGGGCTTTGCCCCTTCCACAGAGCGATGGTAGTCAGGTGATAATTTTTTAGAAGGTGCAGCACGCCTAAAAATGCTCCATACACGGGTATCAGCATAGCGATTGTTCTTCGGTGTTGTTGGACAGTACGCTTCATTAAAAAGAAAAGGTTTCTTGGATTTTTTATCATAATACCCCTTCTTTTTTGCAAAGGATATAACATTCTTTGAATAGAGACAATTTTTAGAGTCTTTAAGCGAAAATGTTCCAATACGTGCTTTATTTGCATGGGCAGAGATATATCCATCAGGTACTTTTACGGCCACCCAAACAGCTCCTTTGCCTCCAGGACCTGTACCAATGATCTCCAGTATCCAGATTTCCTGTTTGTCAGCAATTGAAATGGATTCTCCCAAGGAGCGATACCCGTGCTTTTCAACAAGAGAGGTCATCACATCAACAGCTTCCCGTGCGGTCTTGGCCCGTTCCAAGGCAAGCTGTATAAGGTCCTTATAATGAAGCATGCCATCGGGGTTCTTTAACTCCTCCCGACCACCAAAGGTCGTTTCGCTGATGGCTAGCTGATGCTCGTTAATATAGCCAACCCAGGCATAGGTGTGCTTTACCTGTGGAATAAACCCATAGGATTTCCCGTACCAGTCAAGGATCTCCACTGAATCACCGGCAGGATAATCCTGGGCAGCTTGACGTCGAAGATGGGGATGAAACACACCATCACAGGTATAGGTAATCATGGTAGAGCCATCTGTGGAAGCGCCCTTTGTTACCAATAGATTTGTGCAAGCAGAAACTGATTGACTCGTAGTAAAAACTAATAAAAAAAGTAACGACACACATCGATGCATGAAGCCCCCTCAATACTGATACAGAGATCAATATGATTAATAAATTTAAATATCTGGAATAACAATTCCCTTTTTCTTTAATCGGGTCTTGGTTCTTTGTAACACTGTTGGTCCAATTGACTCACCCCATTTTTGCCCCGCCACCATAACATCTTTGGCAAGCGAGCGCTCCACCTCTTTTATCTTTTTTCCCACAGGAGATTCATGGAAAGTAATAATCTCCTTGATCTCCGCATGGGTGAAGTATTTACCATAGATTTCTACAAATTTATCACTAATACCACCGGACTCACGCATGGCTCCATCAACAACAGCCTTAACCTCTTTTTGAATCGAGATGAGGGTTTGCTCTGTGGCTTTAGGGTTGGCTTTTCTATAGAGATCTATTACTTGCATACCTATGGCTAGCACCAGTTGATCACCTACTTCAAAAACACCATAAATATTTAGAAGCTTCAGCAGATCGGCTTTTTTTTCCGTATCCTGTGCTTGCAGGGGATGTATAGCCAGAGCAGTGATAACAAGTAACAGAAGCATTCGTTTCATCGATAATTCCTTCCTATAAGTATATAATCTATATCGTGTATAATTTGGTTCTCTCCTTTTGCGATCAATAGCTCGCGAAAGGAGAGAATTGTGGTATTTCAATAGTTCCTACTCAAAGGAGACAGAGAGGCCCTCTTCCTCAGAGGCATTAACCAATATCTTCTTAAAAGGCTCCTCGTCGCTGCCCAATTGAGCAAGTAAATTCTGTGTAATCGTTGGCAATAGTGACTGATCAATAACCGCATCAATGTTACGAGCGCCGCTCTCAACGGTCAAGCACTGTGCAGCAATCGAATCAGCCAATACTGGAGAGTACTCAAAGGCGACATCATGCGTTGCTTGCAAGCGTTTAACGATTTTACTCAACTTAAGATCCACAATCGACTTCATAGCATCACCTAAGAGGGGATAAAAGGGAACGACCTTGCACCGCGCAAGAAGTGCTGGTTGAAAGTGGTTGGTCAATTCAGCACGGATCGATTCGGTCAAGTCTGCTGCTCCAGGACGTTCCTCGGATTTGCTACACTCGTCAATGATCGTATCCGAGCCGAGGTTAGACGTCATAATAATAACAGTGTTTCTAAAATTAATGTCCCGTCCCTCGCCACTGCGCATAAATCCTTTGTCAAAGACCTGATAGAACATGTTTAACACATCGCGATGAGCCTTTTCCACCTCGTCAAGAATGACTATTGAATAGGGTTTCTGTCGCACGGCTTCGGTAAGTACGCCACCCTCGCCATAACCAACGTAGCCAGGAGGTGACCCTTTAAGCTGTGACACGGTGTGTTTCTCTTGATACTCGGACATATTAATTACTGTGGAGAACTTTTCCCCACCAAATAAAATATCAGCCAAGGCCAGTGCTGCCTCTGTTTTACCAACACCTGAGGGTCCGGTAAAAAGAAATACGCCCAAGGGTGCATCGGGATTGTTCAGTCCACTTTTCGATGAGCGAATAACTTCGGCCATATAATTGATTGCTTCATCCTGGCCAATAACACGCTCACCCATAATAGATTCAAGTTCAAGAAGGGTTCGCGCCTCATCCTTTACCATAGATCCAACTGGAATACCAGTCCAGTCGGCAATAACATCAGCACAAATCGACTTTGACACAAAGGGAAAAACCATAGGACTTTCACCTTGCACCTCTTCTAATTGGGCAATCTGATCATCCATATTCTTTCGTAGATCCGGCTCCTTTTCTTCACGCTCTGCATCGGGAATAGAGGTCAACTCTTTCTGTAAAGCTATGATTCCCTCAACTTGTACCTTCTCCTTTTCCCATTTTTCAGTCAAACTCTTGATCGAGGTCTCTGACTCTTCTATGACTTCCTTATATTTAGTCATTTCCTCCTCTTCAACAGAGATTCCAGCAGCATGATCTTTCTCCAGGGTTCTTAGAGCGCGCTTGGCATTGTTTAATTCGCGCTGCGCATTGTCAAGCTCCGGTGGTGTTGTGGTGCGACTCATTTTTACTCGGGTGCTTGCCGTATCCAACACATCAATGGCTTTGTCCGGCAGTTGTCTTCCAGAAATGTATCGATGCGAAAAGGAAACAGCTGCACGAATTCCTTCATCAGTGATATGCACTTTGTGATGCTTTTCGTAGCTTTCCGCGATTCCGCGAAGCATGGCATAGCCCTTCTCTTCATCGGGCTCCTCAACCTTGATCATCTGGAATCGACGAGTAAGGGCTGGATCTTTTTCAAAGTATTTACGATATTCAAGCCAGGTGGTTGCCGCACAGGTGCGCAACTCTCCACGGGCAAGAGCCGGTTTTAAAAGGTTTGCTGCATCGCCCATACCTTCAGAACCACCAGCACCAATCAGTGTATGCGCCTCATCAATAAAAAGAATGATCTTTCCACCACTACCTTTGGCAAGGTCAATCACTGCTTTAAGTCGCTTCTCAAACTCGCCCTTTACACTGGCACCAGCCTGAAGAAGGCCCAGATCAAGCTCCCACAGTTCCACATCTTTGAGTGTGTCCGGCACATCACCCTTGACAATACGCAAGGCCAATCCTTCGATGATAGCGGTCTTTCCTGTTCCTGCCTCACCCACTAAGATGGGATTATTTTTACGACGGCGACTTAAAATGTCCGTCACCTGACGAATCTCATCATCGCGGCCAAGAATTATATCAATCTTGCCGTCCCGTGCTTCCTGGGTAAAATTCTTGCAGAATTTTTCTAAAGGCTCCATTGACTTTTCAGAGGGTGCTCCCGCTTTTATCTCTGGTGACGCCTGCTCAGATGAGGCGGTTATAATATTGAGGAGGTCGTTCTTGATCTTCTCTGGTTCAATGGCACGAAGTTCAGCTGCACTGGCAGTAACTGAGCGAGACATGGATTCCATGGCTGCAACAAAAAGCACACCCGAGGATATCTCACTTCTTCCATATACTAGGGTTGCAAAGCTCCAAGCCTGCTCTATTAAACTTATCACTGAGGGTGAAAAAGAGGGTTTTGTGCTGTTTCCAGTCTTTAGTTGCTCAAGATCCTGGGTTAAAGCCTTTTGCAGGGTTGATACATTTATAGAAAAGTGCTTAAGAATACAGGCTATATCATTATCAGTGCTATCTAAAAACTGTAAGAGCAGGTGCTCCCAGGTAAGTTCGTAGTGGGTGCGGCTAATACAGTTACCAACTGCGGTTTCCAAAGATTTTTGGCTATACTGGTTTAGTTTTCCCAAAAGAATGCGTAAATCTTTTGCTATCACAATAACCTCCTCGGTTATTTTTAGTATGAATGAATGGTTTGATTTCAGATTTTATATATAAATAATTTGCTCATCAATAGTTTGGTGATGTTCTAATATAGAGTAATAAATATATATAGTATGCGATATTGATTGGAATAGGTGATTTATCAGAAATTTTTTGGAAACAAATTCTCCTTAGAAAAAAGCTTTATAAAAAGGACTCAGGGGGAAGAAAATCCCCCTACAGCAAGCTTCCCTCGTGCCTTTTAACTGCTTACATCCACAAAACCTGTTTCACCTATCCGGTGAACCAAATTTTGTGGGTAAGCAGATAATAAATGCCCTCAGGTGATCTTGCTGATTCCCCCTCTTTTTCTAACTAACATCAATTGAATACTCAAGTAAAGATGGCCTATATACTTCTACCCTTGTTATAACTCATTTGCGATGAAAAAAATGTCACACCTGCGCATCAATTTCCAAAACCGCATCATCAGAAATAGAAAAGAGAGACCTGTAGAATGATTCTATCTTGGGCAATGCCGCATGTACATCACCGGTGCCTAGATCGATATCTAAATAATATCCCTCTTTGTCAGCAGTCTGCTCCTCCTTGAGTAGCAATCCCTCTGCTTTAGCTAAAGATTTGGCTTTGTCAACCAGTGATCGTTGCCGCTCAGTGGTTACAGGATAACCTAACTTAAAATGTTCCTCTTCAAAAACACACTGTACAAAATCCTCAGCACCACTAACACCAATAAGAACATAGGGAGATGACAGATCAGACTTTTTCAATAGGTCAAGATACTTTTCAAGGCTCCGAAAGCTACCAGCAACCGGTTTGTTCCTCTTTTTAGGTAAAAAGAAATAGAGGCAGACAAAGAGTAGATTAAATACAATGATAATTTTTATAATCAGAACACCCATAATAAGCCTTCACTTAATTGACAACGATGGTATAGGGATCACCCTTTTCCGAAGAGCGTCCGCAGGAAGCAGATATACCGATCTGTGCCGATGCTTTTCCAAGCACCACGGGGACCAAATCTGCCGGTTTTAGCTTTACCTCTATGTCAAACTCCAAGGGATCGGTTACATACTCCTTTATTATCTCCTTGAGCAACTGGGTATTCTTCTTATCCGGCAAAAAAGACTCAAACTTCTCCTTTTCCAACGGTCCAAGAGAGATTCTAAATTTTCCATTCACATCATAGATATGGGTGCCGATCATTGCGTTTCTACCCAACACCGAATCTTTGCCAATCTGTTTAAGTTCCTTTACCGGAGCCCAACGGGGCTGCCACTGCTGCACGGCAACGGGAATATTATCAAAAAAATGGGACACAACGGTTTTTAAACCTTCAGCACTTCGACAGGGTTGCGCAAGAATACCAAGGTAGGCAAACATCTTCTTTTCCGAGTCCTGATGGTCACCCTTTACTCCAGAGAGCATGGCTAATCTCTTTAAGAGTCCAAAGGTTTGGGTATTGCTCATGCCACTTATCAAGCGATACTTTTCCCAGGCACGAAAGAAAAAGAGATAAATTCGATGATCAAAAATGCTTAAAAAGTCACTGAGTGTGGTCTTCTCCTTCTCATACTTTGTAGCAAACTCAGTAAAATAATGAGGAAGGGGGGATGAAATTCCCAACAGCCCCATAAAGGAGAGAAAGAATTGGATCGATCCCTTGGGCGTTGCCTTAATTGCCGCTATATCATTGGGTGGAAAGGTACAGGAGGTATCAGCGCTAAAGCGGATCTTTCCCTTATTAAGCGGGTCTAAATGGGGCTCCTTACGTTTATAATACTCCTCTAACAGAGAGACCACTTGAAAAAAGCTAAACTCATGGGAGTGCTTTTTTATATGTTCAATTAAAGGAGACACCGTTTCCCCTTTGTCGGATTCCAGGTCATGCTTGTACCAGAGGGTTTCAACACCAACTCAAGCTCTAAAAAGGAGTTGATCGATACAAACTGGGCCATAAACTCGCTGAGCACTTGCCCAAAGAGGTGGGTGTCACCGCTATCTTTAAAATCGGCCTCACGAATGGTAACGGTCACCGCAACACCACGAACACTCCCCCCCTTTAAGATCATCTCCGCAGGAGCACTTGTTACCTCGGTGATTGCATCAATACGACGGGTTCGCCCCTCCTGCCTTGACCAGTCATAGATACGTAGAAAGCTTTTAAGGCTCTCTGCAGAAGCCAGCGAAGCCCAGGTGCTGCACAGATGAGACTGAAACATCCAAAGAAAGCTCTGTTCCTCTGGTGGAAAACAGGGAAGCGTTGGTCGCGTAATATTAGCAATACGAATGTAGTCGGGAAAACCTTTACCGGGGCGATTAATATCACCAACCTTGACATAATCTCGAGGAAGCTCTCCATTGGTACACCAGGCCATGACCGAGAGGTTTTCCTCACGGATGTTATCCTCATCGTCAAGTTGTTTGCCGCCAGTTACCAAATAGAGCTCTCGATTGCCAGCCACTGACCGTATAAACCGACTGGAAAAGGTGCGCTCCGCGGTGCCCGAGATATTATCAAAGGTGTAAAGCGGATCGTAATCATAACGCTCACCAGTAACCCGATCAATTCCGGTCACCGAGACTATGCTATGGGCCCGCACTGATTGTGGTGCTGAAGCGTCTGCAATAACTCGGTACTCCGACTTAAAACCGGTCTTTGCCACTGGCTCGGTCTCTTGCAGAAAGATATTTACAATGGGTGTACAGTAGAGCCGAAAGTTCTCCGAAGAAAAGGGCTTGTCATTGGGAAACAACTTGGAAAGCGTGACCGTATAGGTCAAGGTCATCGGTTCGTTCTCTAAAAAGGGAATCGTATCAAAACCATTGAGATCAAAGAAAAGAAACTTTTCCGGGTATACAAAGTACTCCCGTAAAAGCGAATAGCCCCAAAAGGCTCGGTGATCATCGGGCAACAATGTTGAGTCAGGGGAAAGTCCTGCTGGAGTAATTGCGGTTTCAGGATTAACATCAACCGTAAGCTCCTTATTATTTATAGTAATCTGTGCCTTAGAGACACTGGTCGTCAGGTTTTCATGGAGCATGAGTGCTGTAGGTAATTCTGCATGTAGGTGGACCCGGATTTTTTTAACCGAACAGCTACTCCAGGCAGCGCCAGGATCCATTTTAAAATGAAAGGAGAGGATCTCGTTTCCTCGGGTGTCACTTTGGCGATCCACTCCAGCAAGGGAGAGCGGATTGACCTCCACATCCTGGGAGGTGATAAAGCGACACACCTTAGACTCCGGTCCAACCGCATTGGAGAGTAACTCCGAGCCTCGGGGCAAAACGTTTGTTTCTTGAAGCAATCCCATACGAGGGGTAAATTGAACAATGGCAGTGGAGGGTAGCTCATGCAACAGTTGCGGCCAAAGTAGATTGATAATACCCTCTGTCAATTGTGGAAAGGAATCCTCCAATTTTTCTCGTACCCGGGCAGCCAAAAAGGCAAAACCCTCAAAGAGTCGCTCCACATAGGGATCACGATCTCCGACCGTATCAATATTTAAGAACTGGGCACGGTCAGGGTGGGCTTTGGCAAATTCTCGTCCTGAGTCGTAGAGATAACGAAGCTCTTCCTCATACAGTTTTTCTATCATACTCTATATCTTGTTAAGGTTATTCCGGTTTTTTCCAGGGTGAAATGGTTGAATTTCCCGTTGTAATAAAGGTAGTTTGAAAACGCACTAGGCCGCCACGCTTCAACTCTCCAGAGAGAAGAAAAACTAAACGCGCCGAAGGTACCTCATCTTCCAATCGAATGACCTTTACATTCTTTAGTCGCGGCTCATACTTTTCAACGGTTTTTTTAATGGCCTTTTTCAATTCATCTATGCCATCAGGCATTTTCCGATAAATCTCCGAGATATCCGGCAATCCATAATCGCTTAAATGGGGGATGCTCTCACAACGGGCATTGAACATTCGATTCAAATGATCCATCACCGATTTAATTAATCGTTTCTCCTTGGGAATCGCCTCTATGGAAGTCCCATCTAAAAAAGTACCGGTTAAGCTCTCAAATAGTGCCTGTTCCATGCAAATTCACCATATTTGTTATTAAGGCCGCATAACGCACCAATTTTTTGGGGTCAACTATCCTCTAAAGAAAATAAAATCATGAAAGTTATAATATAGTAATAATAAACTAAGCAATGAATTAATTTATATTATTCGTGGTGATCAAATCACCCCAACAACCTGCCAGCTTAAGGTACTATGACTATGGATTATACACAGAGCCCACTGGTAATTGGTGCTACACAGGGAAGTGGTACGCGAATGGTTGCCGCTATCTGCCAAAAAGTGGGTTATTTTATGGGGAGCCGTTATAGTGATAGCTATGATTCCCAGGATTTCCTCCCCTTTTATGATACATGGATAGAGGTATCTCTCTCCAATACTATTGGCACACTCCCCAAAGAGCAAACCACACAAATGCTCACCGATTTTCAAGATTGTGTTAAGAAGCATCGAGAAAACCTATCACCAACAACAGGTTTGTGGGGATGGAAAAATTACCGGAGCATTTTTTTGGTGCCCTTTTTTCATGCTCTCTACCCGGACATGAAATTTATTCACGTGGTCCGCGATGGAAGAGACATTGCCTTCTATGCTGAACAATCTCAGTTTCTTCAATATGCCCGTCTCTTTTTTGGTGAAAAGTGGAACACCCTTCCACTCCCTCACATCTCTATCCTCATGTGGGATGCAACCAATGTGACCATTGCCAATTATGGTGAAAAAAAGATGGGTAAAAACTATCTTCGCATTCGTTTTGAGGACATTTGCGAGCACCCCCATGCAATCCTAAAAACTCTTCGTCACTTTTTAGATGGTGAAACCTTTGACATTCAATCGTTGATTAAAGAGATCAGCCAACCCAATGATATTGGTGCCTGGCACCACTACCCTCTGGATTTCATAGATAAGCTCAAAAGCCTGGGCAACAAGGGGCTCACAAAATTCGGTTACATCCACTAATAAAATTACCAACTACCATATACAAACCGGAACACCTCTTTCCTAAATTGCATAATCTTATTTTTCTTCTGGACAAAGAGTCTCCTCAGTAATAGAATTAAATTTACTTTGTTTTTAATTGAATGCTCTAGATGTAAAGAATAGTCTTTTAGTTTTGAAATAATTTCAGTTTATTGTTGGCACATTAGTATTCACAGAACAAAATAACGAAAAATCATAATTATTTTGAAAAATATTACATTTTTAAATAAAAATTTACTACCTTATTAGGTGGGGAGCGATAAAGTAAATGATAATGGAAAATAAACAGGTTCCACAGAAACCCGTTAAAAACGGTACGTCATCCAAAGTAGCAGAGTACTTAAACACACTACTCTTGCGTAAGTCCAACGAGTCCGATCTTTATGAATCGCTCTTTTCAAATAGAGACACCACGATCTTTTCCGATGTCGCCCAAGTAGGTGATACGGAGGACGAGCGTAGAAACACTGCCCGTTATGAGATCCCCATGAATGTTTTGGTGGATGACACAAAGCAGACAACGCTCAACCTGATCCTCAATCTGAGTCGCGGCGGCTTAAAACTTGAGAGTTCTAAAAAATGGGGTTGCGGTGATAACCTGGAACTCTTCATCCCCTTTATGGAATACGAAGATGTCATTGCAGCACAGGGTACTGTTGTATGGACCCGTCAGAGTGACCACTCCTATGAGTACGGTATAACCTTTGACCAAAAGAGTGCTCAGTCAACCAAGCTTTTTGATATTTTTTCTACAATGCTTCAGCCTGAAGGGCAACTAGCCTTTTAAAACCCTTGCTGTATATAATATTTAATAATTGGGCGCCTTCTCGATTTTAAATTAAAGATGAAAAAAAATTTCTGGGGGTTGTCCTCATTTCATTCGGGCCGCCGTGGGTTTGGGCTACCCGCTGGTCGGTCCTCACTTCGTTCGGACTGGCCTTCGGCCACCCTCCGCCTGGCTAACCCAAAAGATTAAAAGATAGTCGAGAGTCCAAAGTCAAATGTTAAAATTAATTTCAACACTTCTTTTGCTACCCTCTCTCTGTGGGAGAGGGGCTGGGGGAGAGGTTGGGAGTCTTTCTTTACACGAACAAAGAAAGTAAGGCTGCTGTTGGGCAATGTCCCGACGATCTTAACCGACGCAAAAGAAAAAAGCAGATCAAAACCTTGTTATATAGACCCTGGTGGGCTAAAGGCATGCCGCCGATTAGCACGCCAGTGCTCCCAGGGTATTGAGGACCCTCCCGGGGAGCACATGATGTCCGTACCAAAACTACGGGGTATCGATGGTAATAACCCTGCCAAGCGCTCACTCCCCAGGCAATGAATCCCCCTTACTCTTTACTTCGCATCTTCAGCAGACTGTGGTAATGGGTTCACAGGCAACTAAAAAAACCAAGATTAACCTGAAAATACTCTTTTCTAAAAAAAAACTCTGTGATCATAATCACATTTCCCTTATTTTGTTATGAAACTACTCAGATATCCTTTTTTTACTATTTGAGCGCCTTCTCGGCTAACGCCTCGAACCGGGCTGCTCCAGGCTCCGCTATCGCTTCGGTATTTTTGCTCTGCAAAAACACTGCTCTGCACCTTTTACATCCCTGGCGCAAAAGAATAAATGATTGTCAAAGGTCAAGCAGTATTCGTCATCGCGAGCACGGCGACGCGATCTATACCTCTTTATAAATTCTATTGAATGCTTTTCCCCCTTCAATCGCACCACATAGATATTTGGGAGGAGCGAAGATCTATTCGAGCCCGGAGGGCAAGTTATCGAAGCGCCAAATATCTATGTGATAAGGGCGATTGCGGGGTGTGTTTCGTTCATGTTTGCCATCGTGGCAAACACCCTTTGGGCAATGCCTTCGGCACCGTGCTCTCCAGCCATCCATGGCTTACGAGTGCATATTTTCTTTGCACAAGCAAAGAAAGTATGGCTGCTGTCGGGCGGCATCCCGACGACCTTAAGTTACCTACGGCATGGCGTAAATGACCATGCAACAAAATCAGCGAGCCTATATAAACAAGTTTTTGCGCAGTACTATAACTCAACCATCCTAACCAAAGGTATATTTTAAGGTATGATTTCCTTTGATCATGTGACAAAAAATTATGGCTCCCTTGCTGCGGTTGATAATGTATCGCTTACTGTGAACCAGGGTGAGTATCTCGCGCTTTTGGGCCCCAATGGTGCGGGTAAAACGACCCTTGTACGTATGCTCTTGGGATTTTCCAAACCCACCCAGGGAACAATCTCTCTTAATGGGACCTCTGCATCACACTGCGCATCTCGCATCCACCTTGGTTTTCTTGCAGAGCAGCTTCGCATTCCGCCTTATCTTTCAGGGAGAGAATTTCTCAGTCGTCATGCCACACTCAAAGGATTGTCCGGTTTGGAAGCCAACAAAGAGATCGATCGCATCGTCGCGCTTGTGGGTATGCAGGGTAAAGAGAAAAAACGCTCTGCTACCTATTCTAAAGGAATGCGCCAACGCATTGGCCTTGGTGCGGCACTTCTGGGCAAACCAAAGATTGTCATACTAGACGAGCCCGTCTCTGGATTAGATCCCATGGGTATCCGAGACTTCCGCACAATCTTAGAGCACCTTAAAGATGAGGGCACCACCCTTATTCTCAGCTCCCACCTTCTTTCGGAAGTCGAAAAAACCTGCACCACCGCAGCGATCATTTACAAAGGTAAAATCCTTGTCAAAGACGCGATTGAATCGATTGTAAAGGAAGGTGAGTCACTGGAAGATATGTTTGTGCGCTATATTGAGGAGGCCCATGGATAAACTATTTCGCATAAGCCTCTATACCATTACCGACCAGATGCGCCACAAAAGCTTTTATGTCCTTTTGGGCATAGCCATCCTCTTTGTACTGCTCATCCGTGGATGCTACAATGCTGATTTTTCCGTAAACGGCAAATCAGTTGACAGTGTAACATTGGCCTGGCATGCCTCAAAAATCGTCTTTCATATCATTGCCTTTGGCATGCACCTTATGACAGCTCTCATTGCCATGCGTATCTTTACCCATGACTTTACCGATGGCAGTACCATCCTCTTTCTCTCCAGACCAGCTGAGCGATGGCACTATGTGATTGGTCGCCTAGTTGGCACCTGGATACTGGTTTCACTCTTTCAATTCATTTTACATACCACGATCTTTTCCCTTGCCTGGATAAAAACCGGCGGCATGATCCCCGGGTATCTTTCTGCCTCGCTGGTCTGCTCGTTTAGCCTTCTCTTTACTCTCTGCCTGGTCACCTTACTCTCCCTTAAACTCCCCGACTTTATTGCAGCTCTTGCCACAATGGGAATTCTCTTTGTGGGATTCATCTCCGAAGGCGGCCACCAACTCATGCAAAACAACCTGGTCAAAACCGCTCTTGCTGATCAAGCAATACAAGAGCCTGCCCTATGGCGAGTTCTCTATCCAAAAGTGTATCTACTGCAAAACTACGCAGTCACCATCATTGACAAGAGTGAGTTCATAGGAATGGGACCGATTCATCCTCTTATTAACGTACTTGGTTATGCTGGGATTTGTGCAGGATTGCTGGTTTTTGTTTTTAATAAAAAAGAGTTATAAATATTAAGTGATTTTTCTGTAAAAATATTTGGGCCTTCCCCTGCTTTGCAGGGTCGCCGTGGCTCCAGGCTACCCTCCGGTCGGTCTTCGCGTTGCTCAGACTGGCCTTCGGCCACCTTACGCCTGGCTAAGGCAAAAAATTAAAAGATCGATGAAGTTAACCTACATTGGTCATTGCGAGGAGCAAAGCGACGTGGCAATCTATAAACCTTAGTCGTCCGTAAATGCAAACTTTACTATTCTTTTCCGCCACCCTCCAAGCCAAATGCTTCAGGAGTCTTGATATTGTCATTCCGGTATGTTTTTAGCCGGACCACGGAGCAAAGCGAAGTAGCCTGCAATCCAATCATTCCAAGAAAAAGATTCCTATATTCCCGCTAAAAACATGCGTGAATGATGGTTTCACAATACTTATTTAATAGGTACCTAAGAAATCACTTTCCTTTCATGGTTCTTTTTAGCCTCAAAAACACTAATTTTTTTTGTACGAAGGGTGTTTCATCCTTACAAATAGGTCCACACTTTTTTCCGAAGGATGTTTCACTCATGAGTATAGGCCCATACAATTGTATGAGGGATGTTTCATTGGTGAGTGTAGCCCCGTACAATTGTAAGAGGGATGTCTCGCCTTTGAGTATAGCCTCGTACAACTGTACTATGGATGTTTCTTCCTTGAGCATAGCCTCTTACTTTTTTCCGAACCATGTCCCACTGCTGAGTATAGGCTCACACTTTTTTCCGAGGGATGTTTCACCCGTGAGTATTGCCTCGTACAACTGTATGAAGCTATTTGCGCGCTTGGGTATAGGTCCGTACCATTGTATGAGCCATATTTCACGGATGAGTATTGGATCGCACAGTTGTATGAGGGCATTTTCCTGAGTAAAGTATCACTCATACCAAAATGATTACCCATTTTCACCAATGAAACAGAGGAGTTATAAAAGCAAAGTGGGGAAAACACTTTTGAACATAGCTTTAGATAAAAATGATGAGGGGTTATTAGGTTTGCAACTGGGGCATATAAGTTGAAAATGTAAATTTTCTTCTAAGTGCTTCTACCACACTCCCCCGTTGCCATAGGGATCAATAATTTTCCTTTAAACCCATTTTATATTGTTTATATAGGGGTAATTATGTATTTAAAAGATAAAAGGAGAATATCACATTGGTTGACCTAGTTAGGTTTGTCCCATTATTACCCGCTGCAGTGAATTTATACATCTTTGCCTATGTACAAGGACAGCGTAAAAATTCTAATGTCAACCGTGGGTTCTTGATCCTGACGGGCTTCTTAATTACGCTCTGTCTTTGTGAGTTTCTGATGCGTCAACCCTTCCCTCTTCCAGCTTTATTAACAGCCAGTCGATTGGCATTGTGCTTTCTTGTTCTTACCCCCATATCATTTCTTTATTTTATTTACGCTGTTGTTTTAAAACCACTCAACAAAACGTTTTATATTTTCCTTGCAATTAGCTGTGCAGCTTCACTCCTTTCTTTCGCACTACCGCATCACCAGATGGTAACCGGAGTGAGAGCAGCCTCTGCAGTGATCGCACCAACGGTCATCTTTATTCCCTTATACCTCGCCTCCAGTTCAGCGGTTTATTACTGCCTGTTTCTTCTGCGTAAAGCATCCAGGACAATGCCCTCGCGAATGGCGAGAAATCAGTGCAATTATCTCTTCTGGAGCACCATACTGTGTCTTTTGCTTGCTTTTTTAGTGCTTGTGGTGATTCCCTTTTTATTTAAGGCCTATGTGGTGCTGCGCTTTGCTTCCTTAATCAACATTGTCTATTCAGTATTGATGTATTTGGCCATAACCAAATATGGCCTGATGCTCGTTGATTTAGACCAAATTCAAAAGACCTTTAGTGTGCTATTCAGCACCGTCAGTGAAGCTGCGGTTGTTACTGATAGAAACGGTATTGTCATGCAGATGAACAGCATTGCCCAGGAGCTGTTTCCCGATCTTACCTGCAGCAAACCGGTCACTGCTCTGTCAAGCCAATTTCCCGACCTCGACCTCACTCGCCCCATGACAAACCAGAAACGATTCACTGCTGCTGGTGGCGAAGAAAAAGTGGTAATCATCTCAAACTCCTCAATAGAGAGCAACACCGACGAATTAGGGCAGCTTATTCTTGCCAGGGATATATCAAAGGAGCAAAAGCTCGAAGAAGCTATTGGCCGGAAGAATCAAATTGAATCATTAGGTCGACTGGCCGGGGGCATTGCCCATGACTTCAACAACCAGCTTGCAGGTATCCTGGGTTGTGCTGATATGCTTCGCACGTCGCTTAATGATAATGCATCCTTGTATGAACTTGCCGATATCATAGTGCAATCATCCCAACGCTCTTCACGTCTCACACAACAGATGCTTGCCTTTGCCAGGAAGGGCAAATATCAGGTCGTAACCCTCAATATTCATGATATCATTGCCGAAGTTGTTGCAATGCTGGAACACAGCATTGATAAGAAGATTAAGATCCTTCAGCATCTGGGCGCACAGGCACCCCTTGTTAAGGGCGATGCAAGCCAGCTGCACAATGTATTCCTTAATATCAGTCTAAATTCCCGTGATGCCATGCCGGAAGGTGGTGAACTGGTATTTCAAACAGAGGACATTACAGTGGACAACAACTCTGCCCTGGTATCACAATTTGACCTGGCTAAGGGCCGGTTTGTAATGGTTTCTGTACAGGACAATGGTACGGGGATGAAAAAATCTGATCTGGCAAGAGCCTTTGAACCGTTCTTCACCACGAAAAAGGATGGCAGCGGGATGGGACTTGCTGCAGCATATGGCACCATACGGAGCCATACAGGTGCCATTGCCATAGAAAGCGAGGAAGGCATTGGGACAACGGTTTCCATGTATCTACCAGTGACGTCCGAAACCGGTATGGTAAAAAATGTAGCATTTGCACAACCAGTGCAAAAATCACAATTAACAATTCTCCTAATTGAGGATGAAGCCGTGGTAGCCCGGACTATGACCATGATTCTGGAAAGAGCGGGAAACAGAGTTATTGCATGCGAAACCGGACAGAAAGCAATTGACCAATATCAGGATCACTGGCAGGAAATTGATCTGATCATTCTCGACATTATTCTACCCGACATTACTGGCTATGAAACATTCAAAGCTTTAAAGACAATAAATCCAAAGCTCAGAGTTCTACTTTCATCAGGTTACAGTATTGCCGGTGAAGCAAAAAAGATCCTTGACGAAGGCGCCGCAGACTTCATACAGAAACCATACAGTGCCAGTGTTTTAATGCAGAAAATTGCGGCGATAATATCTTAAGTAAAGGTTTGTTTGTTGATGTTAACTTTTTTTCCAAAGAATGCTCCACCGAGAGAATAGACTCACACTTTACCCAACTTAACAATGATGTGTTTTTTTGGCTTGCGTCAGTGAGCGTAAAATTGGAAATGATATCAGATTTCTAACTTATTGCTCCATTTTAAAAAATTATGGTAAGGCCTCTCCGGCCTTAAGATCCGGGAAGGAAAATGCTTTTTATAACCCCTATATGCCTACGGCATATCCCCATGGGAAGAACATAAAAAAACTTAACGGAAAATTGACCTGAAATCTCAACTAATATTCCATTAACGCGCCATATTACAAAGTCAGTTTTCCTTTGATTCCTGTTTTCTATTGTTTATATACAAGGAATTATGTATTTAAATGGTGTTAGGGTGCTGCAACTTTTGATTTATCAACGATTTTTAATAAAAATGAATCGCTGCAAATTGAGGTCATGGTTATAGAACATTTAACTGTGTGATAGATTATTAGTGTTTCACAAAGTTATATAGTAACTTACACTTCTTCAGATGTATTAATTCACCCTTTTTATTACTTTAATTAAAATTGAAATGAGTTTATTAAAATGGAAAAGATAAGTATGGAAATAGTAACTATATTTTGTGCAATATTCAGTGCAGCAGTTGTAATATTTATTGCTATAACCCAACAATCCCATTCAGCAAAGTTAGTTAGAGATCAACTTGAGAACCAAGTTTATTTAAGCAAAACACAATTTTCTTTACGGCTATTGCAAAATTGGAACAAACAAACTACAACTGATTTTACAATTTTTAGAAACGCTTTTCCAAATTTGTATGAACATTGTAATAAACTAAGCTGCAAAAAAGTGAATCAATTATTCGAAGGACTGACTAACAAAAATAAAAATGAATCAATCGTAGCTAACTCAATAATACATATTTTAAATTATTTTGAGTATGTCTCACAATCATATTTACGTAACGCGGCAAATAAGCAGATAATACATGAATCATTCAGAACAACAATGGTTCGTTTATACTTTGTGCTTAGTAATTATATTTTAAAAGAAATTATAACAACAGGTCGTAACCCTTGGCTCCCTTATACATCGTTTGTCACAAATGCAATAAATGGAGAGTTCTCTTGTAATGATGGCAAGCAAAATTGTGATAAATATAATGAGTGTATATCTAACATACCGATTTTAAACGAAACTCAAGAATCAGCAAAAATCAAATTTAACAATGTATTAATATCAGAAAATTAAATTTGTAAAATAATGAAGGTATTATTCTGTATAAACATTTTAATCCTGACTTTAACATTGCCAGGAAAGGAATTGAGTGAAACTCAACTATTAAAAGTTTTTTTTGAAAAACGCAATTTCAAGGAAAAGAATGCATATATCACAGGTGAGGTCGAACAGTTTCAAAAGGATTACGCCCATATCGGGGCATCTTTACCGGAAGATTGTGAGTTTACATACTCGGTTACAGATACAGGAAATGGATATAAAATATGGAAAATCAAGATTCTTTTAGACACCTTGGAAAATGATTATTACGTAAAAATCAAAATTGAAAAGGGAAAACCAAAAATTGCAGCAATTAGAGCAATGTTTATCCCCCGAATGTTTGAGTTAGCGGCAGATTCAATTCTAAAGTTAAAAACAGCAACGGACGAGCAAAAATACCAAGCTGAAAATATTCGAATGTGGTACAGCGGAGATGAAAAGTTAACAAAATTCTTAAAAGATAAGAAAACAGAATTTGATAATATCCTTAAGGTAATTCAAAATGAATCTGAATGGGAAAAGATAAGAACTGATGACACGACCGGCATTTTAATTTCCAATCCTTATTTTAAGGAAAACGGGTTGCATACCTCACTTAGAACTTGCAGACTCAACTTGATCTATAAGAATCCAGAATATCCCAATCTCATATTCTTTAACTTGGGAGGATTCCTGGACAATGAAGTCGGATATTTCTTCAAGATTAAAGGCGGTAAAATACCTCGCCCTTTCATGGATGACTTCATTCATGTCGAGGAAATTGAAAATGGATGGTATTTATATAAAACAACATAGAAGATCCCTATGAGCATATCCTATGCAAGTTAAAGAAATTAAATTGGTCAAATGTGAATAAGTTAAGATCACAGAATCAACATCTGAGAATATTTCACAACTCTCAAAACTTGAAACCGAAAAGAAATTGAAGTGTTAAGGAAAATAATAATTTCTGTTTTAATTCTACCCATTGTTACACTTGTAGTATTAGTAGCCTATTGCAATGTAGACACACAAGTAAAAAAGAAAAAAGGAATAGAGTTATGCAAAGCCTTAAATTTATATCAGAAAGAGTATGGGAGCATTCCTGATTCAATCAGCCAATTGCTTTCCAAATATTATGAAGATGAAAAAACAATAAAGCTATTTTATAATGGCTCTATGACCTATTGGCCAGACTTAGATAAACAATGCTTTCGATTAGGAATTCCTGCTTCAATAATGGATTATTGGATTTTGACCTGTGAATGCAACACTTGGGAATATCATTAAATGAGGTAAAACTTTAAAGATTTTCCATTTGGTTAAAATTTTGATGGCAAAAAAGTTGCTGTAACTTCTATAGAAGAAGGTTTTATAATACGGGGAAGGTTGAACAACCAGATTGAAGGCAAAACGAATGACCATAGAAGAGATTGAGGCAGGGACTGTTCATAGCATGCCAGAAGATTTAGGCAGAACCCTTATTGCAGATAATGCAGCATTAGATCTATGGCAAGAAATCACTCCACTGGCACGAAATGAATGGATTTGCTGGGTTGAGGATGCAAAAAGACAGGAAACAAGAGCAAGTCGAATTGAACGAGTGACTACTGAACTCAAAGAGGGTAAGCGACGACCCTGTTGCTGGCCTGGCTGTTCACATCGAGCTCAGGCAAAACAGAAAAAGTAAAGAAACGATAACGAATAAAAGATAAAGTGTATTGAAAGACAAAGGAGATTACCCATGAAAAATCCAACACAATGGTTTGAGATAGCAACCACAGATATTGAAAGAGCCAAAGCATTCTATACAAAGGTCTTTGATCTTGAATTACAATTCATAGAAATGCCAGACAGTAAAATGTACATGTTTGGCGATCCGGAAAGCCCAGGATCACCGGGCGCACTTATAGAAAATGCGACTGTAAAGCCCAATGACAATGGAACGGTCGTCTACTTTTCCTGTGATGACGTTGCCAAGAAGGTGAGTCTTGCTGAGGAAGCTGGTGGCAAAGTGTTAATTCCCAGAACTGATATTGGTGAGTTTGGCTTTTATGCTCATGTTCTTGACACTGAAGGAAATCGCATTGGGATTCATTCGAATGTGCAATAACATAGTTATATTCAATATTAATTAGCAAAGCAAAATATACAAATTATAAGTTTTTGATCCCCTTCAATCGCACCGCATAGATATTTGGGAAACGCGAAGATCTGTTCGAGCCCGGAGGGCGAGTTATCAAGCGACCAAATATCTATGTGATAAGTGCGATTACGGGGCGGCGTCTTGTCATGTTTGCCATCCTGGCAAACACCCTTGCGGGCTGTGTCCCGACGATCTTAACACGAATAAAAAATTGCATGACATGAATAAGGCTGTATTATAAATGTAAACGAAAACTTTGAAACTATAATAAGGGAATAACTATAAATAAAAAATTTAAAAATGAAATAATCATAGCCTGGCTTCTTGAGGGGGATGTTTCTATTCAGTACCAGGTGCATAGAGACTTACTTGGTGTGGAGAGAAAGGATTTGCAGGATAGAATAGCTACCGAGGGTTGGGGAAAGCAGTTTTTGTTTGCGCGTAAATCAAAGGGTCATTGGGGTGATCGATTTTATCAACCCAAATGGATCTCCACCCATTACACACTGCTTGACCTTCGCAATTTTAGCTTGAATCGTAACAATGAAATAGTCCAAGAGTCTATCAATACCGTGCTGGCTGCAGGTAAAGCTGAAGATGGTGGCATTCCATTGGGACCATCCACTTTAGTCCATAGTGATGTCTGTGTTAATGGTATGTTTTTAAATTATGCCTCCTACTTTAAAACCCCTCAAAAAAAGTTGCACTCAATTGTGGATAGTATCCTCCATGAGATTATGCCCGATGGCGGATTTAATTGCAGAACCACCAGAAGCGGGGCTAAACATAGCTCCTTACACTCCACAATCTCCGTATTAGAAGGATTGCAGGAGTTTATCAAATCAGGACATTCCTATAGAAAAAAGGATGTATTGTACGCCATAAAAAGTGCCGAGGAGTTTATACTGGTTCATCGACTGTTTTTATCTGACAGAACAGGAAAAATCATTTCTAAAAGCTTTTTAACTATGCCCTACCCTAGCAGGTGGAAATATGATATTCTGCGCGCTCTGGACTACTTTCAATATGCTGCAGTAAAGTGGGATGCGAGAATGACAGAGGCGCTTGCCATCCTGCAGGAAAAGCAAAGCAGCAAGCGCACCTGGAAAGTAAACACAGCCCATCCTGGGCAGGTGCATGTGGTCATGGAAAAAGCCGGCTCACCAAGCCGGTGGAACACCCTACGAGCCATGCGGGTATTAAAGCATTTTGGTAAGTATTGAGTTCAACCGATAAACATTTATCCATTTTTCTGAATAGCCGATTACTTTAAGCATGAATTAAAGAACTCTTTAATTGCTGTCCATAGATTTATGTATATACTGTTTCTCAAAAGTTTTGTCCCATGGTTTTGACAAAACTCTTATAGAAACAGTTATGCCGCAACACAACATAGGACATAATTATTGAGAAGCGG
>JANQEN010000096.1 GCA_028278335.1 Chitinivibrionales bacterium
ATATTGCCGGGCAATAGATGAGGACGGTTTTTATTCACTGTTAGACAGCACCACAATTATAATAACCTCGGACAAACCATATTTTGATCCACCGTTGAAAGACACCTCAGTCTTTGTAATAGATTCAATAACATTCTCTGTGTTAGCCAACCCCGGAACAGCTATTGATCCAATTAATGTTTACTATATGGACATTGATGGTGATAGCTTTTGGGATGACTCCAGTGAATCTGGAAATTTTACTACTACTTTCGCTAATGAAGGTTTGGACACACTCTTTTTTGGTTGTAGAACAGAACAGAACGACACTGCTTCAAAACGATTGTCTTGGAAAGTTACTGTTGAATTAGGACGGCCAGAAATAGTAAAGGACTCACTCTATTCCTCTTGGACGTATATAAATCAACCTTGCAGTCTTTCCATTGTTGCACAAGATTCCAATGGATTAATAACCAAATTGTGTATTGATACCACAAACGATTCAATTCCCGATACTACTATTACCTGTAACATCACCCCCAATGCTACCTTTGATGTAAAGCTAACCTTTAAGTCCCCTGGAGCTTATCGCATTATAGCCTACGTGGAAGATGAGGACACAGTGCAATCCTATTGGCACACTATAAGTGACTCATTTTATGTTGATCCTGGAATTCCCAAAGTAACGTCACTTTCTCCACAGAAAGTCTGGATCAAGGACAATGTTACCTATACTATCACTGCTCAAGACAATGGAACAATTAAGGAATATCTTTGGGGGCTTACCAGCACAAACCTTTCCTCTCTTGGAGCTACTCCATCGTTTCAGACTGCCTTCTCGGACTCGGGCAAGCACGTTATTTATCTACAAGCAAAAGACGATGATAACAATCTTTCTCCGCTTTTTCTTGACACAATACATGTTCAATATGGAGCACCAAGCATAGACAGTATGTCACCAACATCAGTTTGGGTTAATGACAACGACACTTACACCTTTTTCTTTCATGATATTAATGACGAAGTTACTTCAATGACCATTGATTGGGATGATGGAAGTCCCATTACATTGAGAAATAATATCACAGGAGACAGTGCATCTGTTCAACATACTTTTCCAGTAACCTCCGACAAAGTCTATACATGTAGTGTATCGGTCATGGACATTGATTCAATTTCCGTATCAAAAAAGTTTTCTATACAGGCTAAGGAAGGGCAACCGTTCATTGACTCAATCAGAATTACAACAGCAGCCAGTGACTTCTTTATTGTTGATACAAACTCTTTTCACATAACAGCTTCCGATATAAATGGAGCTATTAAAAAAGTGTATGCTTCCTGGGATGGAGATAACACACCAGAAGACAGTATAATTATTGATAATAAAGTACCTTCAGTTGACACCTCATTTACTCACTCCTTTGGTAAAAATGAATCAGGATTAAAAAATGTTAGGTTCTGGGTACATGATGATGACAATATTAATTCAGTATCACAGGATACAAACTTTTTTGTTCGCCTTGGAACTCCTGTTTTATATGGTGATACTCTTGATACAATCTGGGTGATCGTAGATGATGGTCTAGGGTTTTATAATTTACACATCAACGCGAATGATACAAATGGAACAGTGGACACGATCTATTGGGACGACAACCAAGGATGGTGGGATACAACCTCAACCACTTCGACGTCATACCAATTTAGGCAGTCTGAAATGCATACTGGTAGCACTTTTAAAATATCAGCCCGTGATAATGATGGGATTCTATTCGGTGGTGATTTTATAATATATGCTGATTCTGTACCCTTTGACCCCTTTCCAGTAAGCGAAACCATGGTTGCACCAGACTCGGTTCAATTAAAGTGGACTGGTGGAGATGCCAAAGATGGAGACAATGTTCAATTTAAAATAGTGTGCGACACGAATAACCAACCAACAACGACAATCAAAGATTTTGGTGTCTGCGAAAAGCTGGGTGGGGATTTTATATTCACCTTCAAACCAGCAGGTGGTGTTGCCGGTAGGTACTATTGGCGGGTAATTGCTAAAGATGCAAGAGGAAGCGAGACGCCCTCAACGAGTATAAGTGCATTCGACTACCCCTAGTTCCAGCAATGTCTCAAAGGTTCCCATCACTAGGAAATTATTGCACAAAACACTCGCAACTCCCTTTCATCGGGATAGATAAATACCTATATTTTCCCTTCAAGCGATTCTCTAACTTTTAGGCGAAACTCTCCTCTGGTGATGTAATAATTGACTCCTTAAGTAAGTGTGTACTATTATCTTCAGTGTTAAACCAGAACAGCATGGCCTCTTTCGTTTGTGTAAAGCATTCATTTAGTTTTTCCAATTCACCACAGGGAAAGATCTTTCCGTATTCCTGTACAGCCCTTTTAATCATCTTATCTTTAACAGAAGTCATGTATCTGTCCTTTATTAAAAGTTGACCAGTTATATTGGAGAGGTACTTATACACATATCGTTACAGAATTCACTACGCTCATTTGAGCCCGAGATGCCGAAACAACTTCGGCATCTCGGTTTTACTGCTATTGCATTTGTTTTCTTAGAAATGTTGGAACATCGATATCATCCTCAAGGTGTGTCATCACTTGACCCTTAGAGACAAAAACCTGTTCCTTCTGATAGCTTCTTGGTTTGACAACAACCGGTAGGTCAAGCACAGGAGTATTTTCATCAACCTCATCCTGAGACATATTTCTAACCTCTTCGGTCTTGATTGCTTGAGTATCATGAAGCTTTTCCAAAGCTTCTTCATCTTGAACCATATCGTGATTGCCACAATCTGAAGAATCTGGAGTCATTACTTCATCATTATCAACCGGCTCACTCTCTTGTTCAACAATCTGTAGAGGTGTTTTAACCTCTTCGGGAATTTTATCTTTACTTTGAGCAGTCAAATCTATGGAAAGTTGTTCAACCTTATTGTCCTTAAATTTCTTTTGAGGCTCAATTTCGCTCTTGAAATTGCTCAGTTTACGACTTCTGCTGTCGCTAATCTGATCGGTCTCATTAAAACCAGTGGCAATAATGGTAACCTGTACTTTTCCCTCCATGTCAGGGGCATTGACAGCACCAAAGATGATGTTTGCTTCGACCTCATCGCCAACAGCGTCGTATACAGCTTGCGTAGCATCACCCACATCGTAGAGTGTTAAGTCGTCACCACCGGTGATATTAATCAAGATGCCCTTCGCACCGGTTATAGCAATATCATCCAGCATAGGACTATGGATTGCCGCATCAGCAGCAAGTGCAGCACGATTCTCGCCTTCGCCAAAACCGCTACCCATGATGGCATCACCCATACCCTTCATAATTGTCTTAACATCAGCAAAGTCGAGATTAACCAACCCATGAACTGATATGAGATCGGAGATACCCTTTGTTGCATTGTGCAACACCTCATCGGCAGTTTTAAAGGCATCGATCAAAGGGGTATTTCTATCAACAATTGAGAGAAGCTTTTGGTTTTGGATAATAATAATGGTATCAACGTTTCTTCTTAAATCGTCAATACCCTTTTTTGCGTTTTTGTCACGAATCTTACCTTCGAACAAAAAGGGTCGAGTAACGATAGCAACAGTCAAGATATCCATCTCTTTAGCGACCTCAGCAACGACTGGAGCGCCACCAGTACCAGTACCACCACCCATACCTGCGGTGATAAATACCATGTCAGCACCTTCGATAACACCGGCAATTTTTTCGCGATCCTCTTCCATGGCGATACGGCCAATTTCAGGATTCGCACCAGCACCCAATCCTTTGGTAATACGCTCACCAATTTGAATACGATGGGTTGCACGATTGTTGTCCAATGCCATGGCATCGGTATTGACCGAGATAAACTCTACACCGGTCAATCCCTCGGCAATCATTCTGTTTACGGCGTTTCCACCAGCACCACCAACACCAACAACTTTCATTTTTGCAACTGTGTCAAAGCTCTCTTCAAGCGTAAAAACCATATTTCCTCCCTATGGCTTAATAGTAAGGTTTATTATTAATTTGTTTTTTTCTATTAAAAAAATTCTTTTACCCAATTTTTCATTTTGTCAAATATTTTTTTGAAATTATCATCATGTTTTATCGATTTGTAATTTGTCTGGTTTTCCTGTTGTGAAATAGCATATTTACAGAGTCCAACCCCAGTAGCATGTACTGGAGAACGGGCAGCCTCGGTTAACCCACCAAATCCGAAGGGGACACCGATTTTTACTGGCATTTCAAAAATCCTTTCGGCAAGCTCTTGAATACCCTCCATCAATGAACCACCACCGGTTATCACAATTCCAGCGCCAAGCATATCGGCAAACTCTGTTCGCTTTATTTCACGTAATGCCAGTGACAATATTTCTTCGACCCGTGGTTCTATTATGGAAGCAAGTACAGCTCGAGATACTTCACGTTGCTCTCTACCACCCACACCAGGTACATTAACATATTCAGTATTCTTTACCAAGGGTGAGAAAGAGCATCCATATTGCTTTTTAATCTCCTCAGCTTTGTCAATTGGTGTCCGAATACCGATTGCAATGTCCTTGGTTACATATTCTCCACCGAGGCCAACAACAGCTGTATGGCGTATGCTCTCCTCAGAGTAAATGGCAATATCAGTTGTACCGCCACCCATATCAATCAATGAAACTCCCAACTCCTTCTCATCCTCTTCAAGGACTGCATAACTTGATGCAAGCGGCTCTAGCACAAGATCAATGACTTTCAATCCCGCTTTATCAACGCTTTTATAGATATTTTGAGCACTCGTAACTGCGCCGGTAATAATATGCACCTGTGTTTCTAATCGAACACCGCACATACCAACAGGATCCTTTATTCCTTTCTGGTCATCAACAATGTATTCCTGGGCAATGACATGAAGGATTTCTCGATCCATTGGAATAGAAACTGCTTGGGCATTATCGATCGCTCGCACCACATCTTGCTTGGTAATTTCATTATTATCACCCTTTATAGCAATAACACCCCTACTATTAATAGCGCGAATGTGATCCCCGGCAATACCAACATACACTGCATCAACATCAATACCTGCCATAAGTTCAGCTTCTTCAACTGCTTTGCGGATTGATCGTACTGTTTTTTCAATATTAACAACAACACCTTTACGCAATCCATCGGAAGGACTAATACCAACACCGACAATCTTCATCTCACTATTAGTATCAACTTCTGCAATTATGCAGGCGATCTTAGTTGTCCCAATATCTAATCCGACAACAACATTTCCTTCCATAAATACCTCCACCGCTCCTTATCTATTTTTCATTTTACAAATGCTAAATCACTATAACACATATTTATATAGTGCGGTTGATAACCCTTTTGAGCATCAACAGTCTTAAAAACTTGCATAACATTCTTTATCGCCGGACCAATATTTTTTTCAGACAGTCTAACTAAAGTCCGTTTCGAACCAAATTTAAGAGACACCATACCATCTTGTTCAAAGCATATTTGAGAAATGTCCTTTTGTACCATTACATCCTCTTTGGCTATTTCTCCCAATAATTTCGTAATTCTCTTGATATAATCTTTTTTTACCTTACGAATAGAGCTATGCATCAATGTATCTTGAACACCGCTTATCAACGGTAGACTCCAATAGGAATTTTTCTGAAGAGGCCAAAGTGTTCCTGTTTTATCCATCAACTGAATTGTCCCTAAATTTACTAATGCTATTGGTTTTCTTTCTAATACCTCTAAGGTTAACGCTCCTGTAAAGGATCGATGAATTGATACCTTCCCAATCTGTGGAATTTGCTGTAAACGCACCTTTACTTTTTTACTGTTTAAACCAAAGAGCGGATCGCCTTTATTGATTGATGCCAATGACACAATTTGGTCTGTGGGAACTTTTTCATTCCCCTTGACTTTAACTTTTCTTACTGTTAAGAATTTTATTTTTTTCAGTTTTGGCATATACATATTTACTCCATAGCCAATAAGACTCCCAAGAACAATGACAAAGCAGAAGATGGCGAGACCAGTAAAAACAGGTCTTTTAATGCTTTTTGCTTTAGCCTTTCTTTTCTTACGGTTTTCAAATGATCGTAAGCGTTGATTCGCACCGATTCTTTTTTTAGCCATGTTAAATCCTCTTAAGTATTTCCTCTCCTACTTGCCAGATATTTCCCGCTCCCATTATAATCACACAATCATCTTCCTGCAATTCGGTACAAAGGTACTCTGGAATGGAATACATATCTTCAATAAATGTACTAGTCGAATTTCCTAGCTCCTTCATAGTTTCAACAATATCTCTTCCACTTATATCAATTCTTTCTTTATCCCGGGCTCGGTAAATCTCTGTCACTATCGTATGATCAGCAAGAGTCAAACTTTGGGCAAAATCATCAAGAAAATTAATTGTCCTTGTGTAAAGGTGTGGTTGAAAAATTGCGAACACACGTTTGTAGAACGGATGTTCAATTAAGGTCTTTAATGTTGCTGTAATTTCTGTAGGGTGATGGGCATAATCATCTATAACAGTGACGCCCTTTTTCTTACCAAGAGTTTCTAATCTTCGTTTTGTACCCAAAAACTGTGCTAGGCTATTTTTTATATATTTAAAATCGATCCCCATTTCCAAACCTGCAACAATTGCAGCTAATGCATTCCTCACATTGTGAACTCCCATGAGTGGAAGTGATACAGTGCCTAAACTTTTTCCATAGCAAATAACGTCAAACTCTGTGATATTCTCTTTTACTATTATATTGGTTCCAATATAATCAGCCTCTTCATATGTACCATAGGTAATACATTTTTTTGAAAGTTCTGATTTTATCTCTCTGATTGTTGGATCGTCCAGACAAAGGATCGCTACTCCATAAAAAGGGATTTTATCAATAAACTTTAAAAAGGCATCCTTAATATTCTTAAAGTTTCCATAGGTATCAAGATGATCAGATTCAATATTGGTTATTATTGCCATTGTGGGATACATTGAAAGAAATGAGCGATCATACTCATCAGCTTCTGCAATGAGTATTTGACTATTGCCAATAATGGCATGGGATTGACTGTCTTGAAAGGTGCCACCTAGTAACACTGTAGGATCCATAGAAGTGTCACGAAATATTGCTCCAACTAAGGCAGTTGTTGAAGTTTTTCCATGGGTCCCCGCTATAGCAATAGTAAAACACATCTTCATCAAATCACCAAGCATGACTGCTCTTTTAATGCAGAGAATCCCCTTTGAGCGTGCAAAGACCAACTCCTCTGAGCTATCTGCAATTGCGCTTGAATAGACCAGTAGATCAGCTGTTTTAACATAGTCAACTTTATGTGAGTATTGAACCTTAATACCCAGAGATCGCAAGCGCTTTGTTGAAGCAGATTCAACCGAATCACTACCGGACACTACTTGTCCACGAGCGTGCATCAGTTCCGCAAGCGGACACATACCTGCGCCACCAATACCAACAAAGTGAATGTGATCTTTACGAGCGTACATTGGTCACTATTCCAAAACCTTCTGAATGGTAGACACAATTGTTGAAGCAGCATCTACTGGTGAACTGTCTAATGCCTTTTGACGCATTTTCTCATATCCCTCTTTATTTGCCAACAATCGCAATACTTCTGCGGTAACCCGGTTGCCGCATTCACTGTTTTGTGCAATTCGAATTCCCCATCCCTTATTGACAACAAAACCAGCATTGAGCCATTGATGGTTCTCTGCTGACCACGGTAAGGGGATCATTACAGCGGGCAGACCAAAATAAGCTGCTTCATTGAGGGTAGAAGCACCGGCACGGCATATAAGCAAATCGGTTATTGCATAAAAGGGATACATATCTTCAATTGAATCAAATATCATTACTTGTTTATTCTTATTAAACTCTTTAATAATTTTTTTAAAGGAAACAGTCCCAGTTTGCCAAATCACTTGAATCCCCTTTTCAGTGATTTTATGCACCGTATCAATTAAGCAATCATTCATAGACACAGCTCCTTGACTACCGCCACAGATGAATACTGTTGGTTGCCCTTTCTGATACTCTTTAGGGTAGGGAAAATCCGTAAATGGCACTGAAACTGAGCGGACCGGTGTGCCTGTTATTTTTAAATCACCTTTTAATTTAAAGTTGCCGTCCAGGGGGAACCCAAGAAAAGAACATTGTGCTTTACTTGAGAAGAGACGGTTTACCAAACCAGGAACACTATTTTGTTCCTGTAAAAAATAGGGAATCTTATTTAATCGAGCAGCCATTAACACAGGTGCACAGACATAACCACCAAAGGCAAGGATCGCCTTAGGTTTCTCTTTATTTATAATTTTTTTCATAATAAAAATTGCTGCAACAAATTTTATAAGAGCTGCTCCGTTTGACAAATTAAGAGATCTGGTTATTCCTGCCACTTTCAATATTTTAATTGGAATATTGTTTTTCTCACATAACTCCTGTTCTCTGTTTCTGGTGGTTCCAATCCAAATTGGTGAAACATCAGGTATACATCGTTGCAACTCCTGTACAGTCGCCAGGGCAGGAAAAATATGCCCCCCAGTGCCACCTGCTGCAATGAGAATTTTCATCTCGCCCTTCCAATCCGGTTTGTCATACCCATATCTCTAGCTTGACTGGAAATATTAAGCAATATACCAACACTACTCATAGTAAAAACCAAACTCATGCCACCATAACTGAGGAATGGAAGCGGGACACCAGTAGTTGGTACAATTCCAGTATTTACACAGGCATGGAGAACAACATACATACCTATCATTAGGCTAATACCAAAGGCCATTGCTTGACCCATTTTATCAGGAGCCTTCATCGCTATTCTCATTCCTCGAAGAATGATAACACCAAATAGTGAAAAGACAACTATTAATCCAACAAAACCGATCTCCTCACCCAGTATTGAAAAAACAAAATCCGTATGTGGTTCCGGTAGGAAGAAATATTTCTGTTCACCCTGTCCAAGTCCGGCACCCAACAACCCACCATGACCAAGCCCAATTATAGACTGATATGTCTGATAGCCGATTCCATCTTTGTTATCAGCAGCATTAAGAAACCCTAAAACTCGCTTTAGTCTATAGGGTGAATTTACAATAGCAATAATTATAATAGGAATGAATGAGAGTAGTATCCCTCCAATGTGCAAAAGTTGTGCCCCAGAAACAAAGAGCATTATAAGTGCGACAACACCAATCAATGCGGCTGTACTGAAATCAGGTTCAAGAATTATAAGCAAGCAAAGAAGTCCAATCTTAATGATTTGCTGAAGAAAAATATTGCCCTCTTTGATCCGCTCACCATGTTTATCCAATTGCATTGCTAGTGATATTATCAAGGCGATTTTTGCAAATTCTGATACTTGAAACCGTAAAAAGCCAATGCTAATCCAGCGTTTTGCCCCATTCACTGCGGCACTTTCCGGCAAGGACAACACATAGACAAGCATTATAATGGCACCCAGATAAGCAAGTGTGCTTAATTTTCCCAGAACATGATAATCGATGTTGATAAAAATCACAAAGCAGAAAAGGGCAACGATTGCTCTCACCATATGACGAGCAAGAAAATAATCAGCTCCGCCAAAATTTTTATTTGCAATAGCAAAGGATGAGCTATATACAAATACTATTCCAAAGCCTAGCATAACAAGACTGACAAGTAAGACACCCCTATCAATTTTTAACAATCTCTCAGTCATGGGAAACCTCATCCAACTCATTCACCGTTGCTTTAAACACATCACCCCGCTCCTCAAAGCTCGAAAACATGTCAAAGCTAGAACAGCCTGGTGAAAGCAATACAACGTCTCCATTATGTGCATTTCTATACAAAACGTCCACTGCTTCAGGCAAAGAGTCTGCTCGTAATATTGTGGTAAGCGAGTCCCATTCCTTTGCAATTCTATTTGCAGCCTCACCAATTACCACAACTGATGTTACATGTTCTTCAACAACATCGTTAACCAAAGAGAATTGACAACCCTTGTCCTTGCCACCGGCTATCAAATGCACTGGCACATCAAATGCTTCAATTGCACTTTTAATCGATTCTGCGGTTGTTGCTTTTGAATCATTATAATAATGAACGCCATTGACTTCCTTTACAAATTCTAATCGATGAGCAAGTCCTTTGAAGGAGCATATTCCCTGAGCAATAGTATCAATATCAATTCCAGCTGGATAGGTCATGGCTACTGCAGCACAGGCGTTTTCAATATTATGGAGCCCCTTAATACACATATCATCAGTCTTTAAGACTTTTTTATAGTCTCCCTCAAATCTTAGTACAACATTTCCATCCTCAAACCATACACAATCCTGACCTTTGACACTATCCCCAAAGTAAATAATTGAAAAGGGCATATCGATCGATTGAACCCATTGCATAAGCTTTGGATCCCTAGCATTTACAATAAGGTAATCCCCTGTAGCCATGTTTTTAACAATATCCTTTTTCGCTTGATAATAGGCATCTTCATCGGGATATCGATCTAAATGGTTTTTTAAAAGATTTATTACGGAGGCATATTTTGGCTTAAACTGGTCAATAGTTTCTAATTGAAAGCTACTTATCTCAGCGGCAATTAATCCTTCCTTCGGTATATTTGGCACAACACCAATTAATGGTAAACCAATATTACCGGCTACAATAGAGGGAATCCTGGCAACCTCTAAAATTGCACCAATTAAAGAGATAGTGGTACTTTTTCCGGTAGAACCTGTAACTGCAATAAAGGGAGCTTTACTATGGCGATAGGCAAGTTCGATTTCCGACCAAACCGGCACACCCCTTTTTCTTGCTTTTTTTAATATGGGTATGTCCCATGGGATCCCAGGAGAACATATTATTAATTCAAATGACAGTAGTGCCTCAGAATGTCCCTCTGATTCGTGAGGTTTATCAGCCAAACCATTGGAGGCAAGCAAAAAGTCGAGCTTTTCCTGTCCACAGGATTCACTTATATAAATTTCTATTCCTCTATCATCTAGAAACTTTGCAACTGCAATACCACTTCGACCAGCTCCCAAAATCGCCACTTTTTGTGGTAGCCACTCTTTTCTTTTAGCTTTTTGTAAAAGAGTCTCTGTCATAATTTTTCTATTTATCTTTAAAACTGTTAAATACTGATTCTAAGGCAACACCTCTGGAGCCCTTCAAGAGTACCACATCACCATCACGGAGGATTGAATGTGCCAAAGAGCTTGCTTCGGTGCTAGTTGGAACAGAGTGAATCTGTTTTCCCTTCATCCCATTTTGTATCGCTCCCTTAGCAATCAAGTCACCAAGCTCTCCCACAGCAATAAGTTTCTGTATCCCCGCTTGAGCTAATTCCTTTCCTAATTGTTTATGGAGTCGTGTAGTAAAAGTACCGAGCTCTAACATATCTCCTACAATGGCACATCGCCTCTGCTTTGGGCTAACGTCAACAAGTAAGTCAATGGCAGCGCGCATTGAAGAAGGATTTGCATTATAGCAATCAACAATAAAGGTGAATCCACCTTTTTTCACCACAGTTCCTCGCATTGGCGCTGGTTGTAATGCATACAGAGCCTTTGCTATATTCTCTTCTGAAATCCCTAATTGTTTGGCAATAAAAATTGCCGGCAGAACTGCATAAATAAAATGTCTACCAGGAATCGTAAGTGTATAGGTATATCCCTTTACCTGAAAAGAGGTGCTTCCATTCTTCATTACCCTTATTTGTTCAGCTCGAATACCACACTTTTTACTTGTCCCAAAAAAGAGCGCTTCACCTTGTGTCAATCTATTTTTAGCCACTAATCTTGGATCATCACCATTTAAGAGAAGTAATCCTTCCTTTTTATGCATACCATTTATTATCTCAAATTTTGCATCGGTAGTTCCTGAAAGGTTTTTAAAAAGTCCAACATGAGCATAGCCAATATTGGTAATTATTCCAACGTCTGGCTTAACAATTCGGGATAGGGTGTCAATTTCTTTTGTATGATTCGCACCTAATTCAAATATAGCGATATCCTCTTTACCGTTCAACCGTAGAACACTTAAAGGAACACCAATATGGTTATTCCAGTTACCCTCTGTTTTACCAACGGAAAACTCTTGTTCTAGCACTGTTGTCAAGCATTTTCGAGTTGTAGTCTTACCACTGGAGCCTGTCACTGCGATCACTGGGATATCTAATTGTTTTAAATATTCCCGTGCCATGACTTGTGCAGCCCTAAGAGGGTTTTTAACCGCAATCATTTTTTTATGCACTCTTTCAGGGAATTCCCCCAGCCTATTTTGATCAATTATCGATGATATAGCTCCTGTTTGCAAAGCTTTCATCACATATCGATGCCCATCATCCGTATCACTCTTGAGAGCAAGAAAAACGTCCCCCTTTTTGACCTTCCGGGAATCCATCCAAATATGACCAATTTTCCTTTTGGAGAAGAAATCGGATAAACTGGGTGTAGCTTTTGCCCATTGGGCTAGTTGACCCAAAGAAATCTGACTTTTTTGTAATTTGTTCATAATTAGGATACCAATCCCAGTTCAACACATACCTCTTTAACACACTCACGATCATCAAAGTGAGATCGAACGCCATTAACCTCTTGATAGGTTTCATGTCCTTTGCCAGCGATCACAATACAATCATCCTTTTTACCCATTGACAAGGCCTTTTTTATTGCCTCCCGTCGATCTTTAATAATGAGATGGGGAAAGTCAAGTGGAACTCCCTCAAGAATATCATCAACAATTCTTCGTGGAGACTCTGTTCTTGGATTGTCGTTTGTAATAATTGCCTCATCACAATGATTTACAACAGCCTTAGCCATAAGAGGTCTTTTAAGACGATCACGATCGCCACCACAGCCAAACACGCAGATCAGTCGTCCCTGTGTAAGTTTTCTCGATGTTGAAAGAATGTTTTCTAAGGCATCAGGTGTATGAGCATAGTCAACCACAACTGAAAAATCAGTTTGGACTGATACCTGTTCCATACGACCAGGAACAGTACTCATGTTTGACAAACTTTGCGAGATTTCCTCTATTGAAATACCGAGCGCCAGTGCACCTGCAATAAGTGCAAGTGTATTATACACATTAAATTCACCGGTTAATGAAGAATGCATTTGATGCTCTCTATCTTGATATGCAAAAGTCAAGTCGATGCCTGCCCAGGAACATTGTGCAGCAATAGCTCGAACTGTTGCCGAGGAATTATATCCATAGGTCATCGTTTTAACATTTGTCAATTCATCATGTAGCCGATTGCCCCATGTGTCATCACTATTAATTATTGCTATCCCTGTTTCCTTTAAGTTATGTAGGAAAAGTTCCTTTTTAGCTTGATAGTATAATTCCATGGTTTCATGAAAATCTAAGTGATCCTGAGTAAGGTTCGTCCAAACAGCAAGATCATATAAAAAACCCTCAACCCTTCTCAATGTGAGGGCATGGGATGACACTTCCATGCAGATTGATTTTGGATTATTTTTTGCATTGCCAATAAAGCGTAATAAATCAGAAGCTTCCGGAGTAGTCTTTGGAGCCTCATGGGCTTTCCCGTCAATTTCATAGACAACGGTGCTAAACATCCAGGCCTCTCTTTTACCATACAATTGAGAAAAAAGATTTTGATATAATCCGACAGTCGTTGTCTTTCCGTTTGTGCCAGTAATGCCAACAAGCTTAATTGTGCTAAAATCAATTTCCCAAAGTGCCATAGCCAATAAACTAATCACTTTTCGTGCATTTGATACAGTAGCAAAGGGAACAGATATATCCGGTAATTCCTTTTCAGAAACGACGGCAACAGCACCTTTACTTATAGCTTGTTTGATGTAGTGAGTGCCATCCTCTTTGAAACCAGCTACTGCAATAAATAATGCGCCAGGAGAAACCGAACGCGAATCAAAGGACAGGTCATTGATTTCTGGATTTCCAACTCCACCCTGATTAAGTGTAGGCAACGATGCAATAAGATCAAGCCATTTCATAATTTCTGACGTTCCCCTAACTTCTCACTCTGATTGACATATAATCATACCGATTTTGAGACAATGTTTTCCTTTGACTTTTTGGCAAGTTTTTGAGAAAACCATTTTTTTCTAAATTCTTCTGCATGTTCTTCAATCCACTTCATAGCTAGCTCACTACACAGTTTCGGATTTTCCCGGCATCGAGAATCCATTGAAGCCAAAATTTCTTTAATTTCAGCATCCAAAAACTCCTTAAAACAATCTCCCATACCTTGTCTCCCGAATGTTAATTTCTAACTATCAAAAGAACATATCAGCGTACAAGGAACCATCTCTTTAACCATCTCACCGACAGTAGGCTCCTGATAACGAACAATTCCGGCACCTTCCACATGTGGAACAAGCCCTTTTAAATTGAGAGCATTAATTGCATCGCGTAAATCTTTTCCAATACAATGAGGTACCCGCACCAAATTTGAATTGACCTTTGGTTTCGCTATCTCTTTTTGTTCTGTTTTCACTGTATATAAAATCAGCTTTGTGTTACCATTAAAAAGAGAACCCGCTTCAGGGCTCTGATAGGCTATAGTGTTCCCCGTCCCAATTACTTCAAAGGGCATTTTTTGCATGGTTAAGTATTTGGCGGCTCTTTTTCTTTCCATCCCACAAACGGAGGGAAGCAAAACACCTCTCTCATCGCCTGTTTCAGATTCACCTTGAATGGATGTGTCGTTCCTGTCAATAAGTTTCTCAGCATACTCCAGCTCGGGATGACTGACTATCTGCTGAATGACTTGGCGAAATACTGGCGCTGCCACAACACCACCAAATTCACCATAGGTCGGCTCATCAATCATGACACCACATACAAGGGTGGGGTTCTCAACAGGTGCAAAACCAATAAAGGAGGCCCACACCTTATCATCCGAATAGGCATTCGTCTCTTTGTCAATCTTTTGACTAGTTCCCGTTTTGCCACCAATATGTATTCCCTTTAGGCCACACCGTGTTGCCGTTCCATAATCCACAACACCTTTCATCATCCTGCGAAGTCTCAGTGAAACATCCTCAGAGATAACCCGTCTTTTAATTACCGGTTCTCTCTTTTCAAGAAGCCCCCTGTGAGTCGAAGTAATCTTCGAAAAAATTTGAGGCTCCATAAGCAAACCACCGTTGGCAACAGAACAAAAGAGTGTTACCATTTGCAACAGCGTTGTAGAGACCTCTTGGCCAATGGCCATCGTCACCCGTGTTCTCCCAGACCAACGACTTACTGGGTGTACAATGCCAATCTCTTCGCCGGGTAAGTTCACCCCCGTTTGTGCACCCATACCAAAATTACGTGTGTAATTATAGACATGGTCATTTTGGATATTTTTTGCTATCTTAGAAAAACAGACATTGCTAGAAAAGGAGAGGGCTTGTTCAAAGGAGAGTTTTCCGTAGGGTTTATGATCACGAATAACCTGATCGTAAATTTTGTATACTCCTTGATTTCCGTCTATAGAATCCCGTTCATTAAAGAGTTTTTCCTGTAAGGCAATCGCTGCAGTTAACACTTTAAATGTTGAACCCGGTTCATATATTGAACTTATACAACAATTATTTCTATCAGCGGAGGCATAACGTTTCCATACATTTGGATTGAAGCTAGGGTAATTTGCCATGGCCAATATTTCACCACTGTTTGGATCCATGACAATACATTGCCCATTTTTTGCATGGAACTTCTTTACTGTTTCCCCCAACACCTTTTCAACTATAGTTTGAATTCTTACATCTAATGTTAAGGTGATGTCACAGCCATTTTTGGCAGTCTTCTTTGGAAGCCCCAAACGAGAATAGTGACTGTTCCTCCCATAATTCTTAACAATTCCCCAACCATCTTCACCGTGTAGATATCGATCAAAAAAGAATTCTACCCCACTTAAGCCATTACCATCTTTTCCCGTGTAACCTAAGACCTGCCCTGCCAATTCTCCGTAAGGGTAAATTCTTCTTGTGCTCACCTTCTTTTGCGACTCTGTTTTCCGTTCATTATCCTTGGGACTTTTTAAATCTTTATCAAAGTCAAGTGAGCGGGAAACGCTTTTTGCTAAAACATTACCATTACGATCCTTTATTGTTCCTCGTTGCGCATTTAAAACAGTTCTGTACTTAGCTTGCTTCTGACACTTTATGGCATATTCGTCACCATGAACAATCTGAATATAAAAAAGACGGCCCACTATAACTAGGGTAAAAAGAATAAGAGTCGTCATGACAAATGCTACTCGTGTCTTATTTATATTCATTTAACCTCTTTGAGCCTGTATCGATTTTTTAATCATTGTCCAAAATGGAGATTTACTTAAAAATCGAATTGGTCCTTTTTTTTCTGAAGGCATAATTATGATTGCCTCTGATTTTGGATAGGTCAATCCCAGAGCTGACTGAGCTATAGTTTCAATCCTTTCCGCATTGGAAAGTTGCTTTGCCCGAACATGCAAAGTGGTAGTTTTCTTATTAAGCACGGCAAGGCTATCCTGCAACGAATCATACCGTAAAGAGACTTGTGTTATGTGAGACTGTTTCCACACAAGGGCCAATGGAACTGTAACCACTAATGACCCAGCAATTATGAAAAGGAGATAGTATCGTAAAAAGGAGAATAAGGATCCTCCTTTTAAGTTAGTTCTTTGATCTTCAACTTTTCTGGTTTGTTTTTTATTTCTTTTCATTTTGTATTCACTTTTGGATGTTGATTTTTAACTTACCTTCTCGGCAATCCGCAACCGGACACTTCTAGCCCGAGTATTTAGGGATATCTCCTTCTGTGAAGCTTTTATAGCTTTGCGAGTAATTCTGCGCAGCTGTTGTACTCCCACACATTGACAGTGCAACTTCGCAGCATCACAGTGACAATCAATCTCCTTCTCCCTAAAAAAGTTTTTAACAATTCTATCTTCCAGTGAGTGGTAGGCTAGTACAACAAGGCGCCCTCCCTCACTTAAGTAGTCAATTGCTTTGTGTAAACAGTTTTTTAACTCATTAAGTTCATCATTAACTGCAATCCGCAATGCTTGGAATAGCTTTGAAAGCATTTTAAAATTGAGGGGTGCGCCATATTCCCTCTCAAGACAACGCTTTAAATCTTCAGTTGTCTCAATTTTCTTTACCTTACTTGCCTTATACAGAACCTGTGCCATCCTTTCGGGATTTCGAACCTCTCCGTATTCTGCTAATATTTGTACTAGCTCTGTTTTCGATGTTGATGCAAGCAACTCCTGAGCAGTAATTTTTTGGTTTGGATCCATACGCATATCTAGAGTTGTTTGCTCTTTATATGAGAAACCACGAGAAACAGTATCAAGTTGTGCAGAGGAAACACCTAAATCCAGTAAAATTCCTTGAACGTTAGTTATTCTGTGATTGTTCAACACAATATCAAATTGTGAAAAGGGAACCTGCTCAATTATGACCTGCACCGAGCTATCAGCAAATCGATTGCGGCACCGTGAAATGGCATGGGGATCTCGATCAATGCCAATTGCACAGCCCTGATCATGTAAGTGTTGGATTATTCTTTTAAAATGACCGCCGCCACCCATAGTACAATCCACATATGTTCCATCAGGTTTTAGGTTTAGCCCCTGTATTGTCTCTTCTAACAATACAGGTATATGATAATCATCTTCCAAAATCATCGTGAACGAATTCCTGCTTCAACAGATTCAAAGAATACCTTATCGAAATCATCACCAGTTCCGATATAGGTTTCATACTGTTCTGTATCCCAAATTTCGATGTACCCATAATGACCTACAAGCGTAACATTTTTCTTTATACCAGCAACAGTAATCTGTTTTGCGCTAATAGAAATTCTTCCTTGCACATCCAATTTTGAATCTGTTAATGTACTCCTTAATAGCCTTTGATGCCGAAGCGCTTCCAAAGTCTGCGGACGTGAGGCTAACTCATCCTCATACTTTTCCCAGGCATCCTGTGGATAAGCGCGAAGACAATTATTGGGAGCCTGGCATATAGCAAAGGTCTCGTCAGCTTCTGGCGAGAGTGCCTTTCGAAACTTGGCGGGTATATTGATGCGTCCCTTTGCATCAACTGAATAGTTATACTCACCTCGGAACCGTGCCAATTAAATCTCCCACAATTAAACATTTTTATGTTCTGTCTACACACTATCACCCATATAATAAATTATTAATATATAGAAGTAAAGAAAATTATCAGAGCAATCCATTTTTTTTTAAGCATATTGAGGAATTTGTGAACTCAGAGAGGACAAAAGTGCAACATGTTGCACTTTTACCTTTATTTAGCACAACATATTGTTGTTTTACCTATTTCGCAATAAGGGTATCCAGATTTATTTACAAATGCATAGAGGATAACAGACTACTTTATGCTGAAAGCCCCTAATTTAAAGGGATTCCAATGCCACCACCACTATTTAATTTTTGGCAATTCTATTTCCGAGGTATCGTCAAGGTCTGAAGGTTTTGAAGAATTGAAGGAACGCTTTTGGTCGAAAATTTTCATGTTTAAAAGCTTATCTCTGTTGAGATGGCGGGTGTCATTTTCAGATATATCTTCACGTTCTGTGGGATTGGTGTTGCCATCGGAAATTTTGTTTTTCTCGATTTTATTTAGTCGTGCACGTAGAGAATAATTCTCACTCAGAATAATATCATATTCCTTTTGAAGCTCTCCCAGCTTATCACGAAGATCATTTAATTCTCCCGCAACCTTTGAATCTTTGCCTTGAAAATTCTCTATTATTTTTTGTTGACTGGAAAGGGCCGTAGACACGAGTTGAATGGTCCCCTCGATCTCTTTTAGTCTAGTTTCTGCAGTCGGCATTACTGGATTTGAAGCAACGCCGCCACCTCTGTTATATGCATCAACTTCCCGTTTTAGCTTTTCACGCTCCTCCTGCTCCAATTTCTTTACATTGGATTGCTGATTGGTTAGCACCAACATAAGTATTAGTAGTGCAATCGCAACAATTGGAATGATCCACAGGAGTTCAATCGACATAGCTCTGTTTCCTTACTATTTACTACTACACAATACACTAATTATAATATATTATCCTGCAACATGTTCTCAAGATATAAAACAAAAAATCTGCTTCCCATAGCATGATAAAATTTTACCATATTTAAACTATTATGATTTACATAAAATATAATTTATTTTCTCTATTCTATATTTTATGAATCTTAATAAAAGAGGATCACTTATGCGCAAATCAACCCTAACAAGAGCAATGGCAATGATAGTCTTTGTCCTATCCTATGCAGTAATTGCTCAAAGTATAGTCGGTTCAAGCACAATGGAGCTAAACTCTCCAGTTACTCCTGCGATCAAAGCTCAGATGCGCACCGAAGCCATCGACAGTTTAACAAACTATTTGGGTGAATGGATTAACAATTTTCTAGATGGAAGCTACAACAATACTAATAGCATATCTAAATACTTCTTAAAGAAGTTTTCTCTTCTCTGCGGACAACATGCCAAGGAACAATCGAAATTTAACAATCGTGAATTAACCTTAACCCTATCCCTTCCCGATCATATTGTTGATTCATTGCTATCAACCTTTAATCGTCACTACGATTCTTTAGCTGTTTATTATTGGCGGATGACAGAAGATGCCCAATTGGTTGATAATAAGGTTAAAATATTCGACGCTGCTATGAAGTGTCTCTTTTATTCTTCTGCCCACATTGGAACTCCCATTATTATTCCCGGACTTCAGCAACAGGTTAGATTAAAACCGCGCGTAAAATTACTGGTCCAAAGCTTAATAAACAAGACAGACATGTCATTTACCGATCCTATCATTACAGGAAAACCGCCAAATCCACCGGAGAAAAATGTCTCAATTATTGTTGAATTAGATTCAGTGCCCTTTCCTGATTTACCACTCATACTTTCCTTAGCAAACAAACGAACCGTGGTTACCTTACAAACTGATGCCCAGGGTGAGGCAAACCTCAATGAAATGAGAACTCCCTTTGTCCTTCATGGTGCTTTTTTACACATTCGTCCAAATTTCTCAGCGCTTATTGACCCCTCCTTTTCATTCGTTGCGGAGGATTTTGATCTAACCCTTTCAAACACTTGTGATCAAACGCTCATATTCAATATTGTCAAGCCGACCTTTACTCTTGACTACAGTGCTACCTCGGTGAGTCAAATAGAGGTCCCACTTGACTTTTCAAGCAAAACCGTCATGCAGCAGTTCCTCCGTGACTCCTGCTCATTACAGCCCAGTATTGGTGATGTTAACCCAGAAATTACCGTAAACATTCAATGCCAAGTGTCAAGCTATGCCCATGACGACCAAGAGAAAACCCAGCTTAAAGCGGAAGCTCAGATTACCATCGCCGAAACTAAAAAAGGGGGCTCGATTGTCACAAAAACAGGCATTCTTAATGAAAAAACCTACGATGCCAACTTAATGCTTATGCAACAGGAAGATAAAAAGAAAAAGAAACGGAAAAGAGGTACTCCTACCAAACGGTTGCCTATTGGCCTCTTTTTCTGGGAAAGTTTAAATTCTCTTAAGCTTTTAGTATATGATGCGCTACATGAGTTATAATCATTGGAGTATTGTAAGCACAACTAAAAGGCATTTATTGGTTTGGTAAAATCTTTTGTTCATGCCACTCTGTAAATTTTTTCCAAAATTGATTTCGGGTACTATGCTTTTGTGTTGAATACACCAAAGGATTCGAGGGTAATCCCAAACGAGTAGCAATGTTCTTAGCTTGAGCAGCCCGTTTACTTTGAGGCAATTTGTCTCCCTTGGTAAGCACGGGAAAAAAGGGTATCCCTATCTCTAAAAGCCATTGCAGTGCCTCAAGATCGGCCTGAATGCCAACGTGACGAATATCAACAAGCCAAATAGCTCCCACCAAATTCTCTCGCTTTTCACAATAGTCAGCAATCAATTGTGACCAACGTTTTTTTTCACTCCGTGAAGCTTTGGCGTAGCCATATCCTGGCAAGTCAACCCACACCATGGAAGGAGTGATTTGATAATAGTTAGCAAGGCTTGTTTTCCCTGGTTTTTTTGATACCCGAGCTAGGGTGGTATTCCCTAACACATGATTGACAAAGGATGACTTGCCCACATTTGACCTTCCCAGGATACAAAACTCATCACCCTGTGGTTCTGGGAGTTCATGAAAGTAGGCAGCAGAAAGGAGAAACCGTGCCTCTGGTGGCACAAGCGTTTCTTCAACAACTCGCTCTTTCTGTGGTTTCTTGATTCGTTTTTTTGTGGATTTAATTTTTCGATTATCAGGAGACATAGCGCTGCTCATTGAGGATAAAGGTGTGAAATCATATTCTTCATTTGCTCTAAGGAGAACTGCCCTGGAGCGACTGAATCGTTTACAAAAGCATAGGTAAACAGCGAACCAAAAAGTGGTGCCACAACCCGTGAAATGCTTCCCACATCGCCCATGGCAATCATAACTGTGGGAAGGGAGCTTTCTTCAGCGCATTTGAGCATGCGGGTGACCTCTTCTCGTTTTTTTGCCAGGGCTGCAATTTTTACAATATCAGCACCACCCTGTTTTGCAGTCTCAACCATGGCCAATAATTGAGCCTCTGTTGGCATTTTTTCATAATCATGCTCAGAGATGATTACAGTCTTTTCCTTGTACAGCTCAACTACCTTTTTTTGAATTGACGCATCAATTTCAATATCCACAGCATCAACGAGGGGGGCCAAAGCCTCAAACAGTTTGAGCCTCTTCTCTTTATTCACATTTGTTTCCCGAATTGTACCTATCATCGGAATAGATAAGGTAGATTGAATTGATTTCACAAATTCCTTTACCTCTTCAAAGGGATTGACAAAACAATCAACGCGAATCTCCAGGATATCCGCCCCATTGTCTTTGCACTGTTGGATATCGGAAAGAGACATTATCCGGTCAATAACCACAACAATGCGGGGAATTGTACCAAGAGTACAATTGCCAATCTGTATCTTATCCATTTTTACTTCTCTCCTTTGCCAATTCTAATAGCATTTTAGCGCGGTCATCAAGATAGCGAACAAGCCCTTTGGGAATTCTTGATAGAAGGCCCGATTCAGCCCACACTTCGGGACTTTCCATACAAAGATAGAGCGTTGTGTCTGGTGCATGAGCATCTACGGCTTCACGCATTGCCTCATATAGTTCCACCCGGATCGAACGAAAATAGCGATATTTTTTATCTTCCCCTAAAACCAGCTCTCCACTAAAAAGAGGCAGGTGTTTCCCTTCCTTCTTAAGCCTAGCTTTTAAGGCCGGAACAGTTCTAAAACCCCCAAGGCTCCACCAGGCAATTTTATTTGCATCTTTAATGGTAGAAAATATGTCCTGTACAACTTCTTGGTACTCCTTTTTCCATTGGGGATACCAAAACATAGGATCAAAATGAAAGGCAACCCAAAACCCCTGATCAACGCACCATTTGGCAGCCTGCAGCCGTTCAGCGACTGAGGCAGTGTTTACCTCCATGGTTGAAATCATCCGTGGGGTGTTCATTGAAAAAGCAATGACATTTTTGGCAGGATGGGCTACACTTTTCAGAGGTAACACATTGATACTTTTAGTCTTAAATTCGGTAAGTACATTATCGTAGGTATTTAAAAGTCTCGCAACCTTCTGTGACAAGCCCAATGTATCTTCTAAATACAAACTATCGGCGAATTCGCCGGTCCCAACTCGAACAACTTTTCCCTGAAGCCCTTTAAGTACTCCCTGCACCTCTCTTTCAAGATCATCCCAGTTTTTAAACTCAACATGATGGGAAAATTCATTATAATCCTGAAGAATACAATAGCGACAGTACATACCACAACCAATCAAAGGGGTTAGTACTTGATATCCGCAGCAATAGTAGCCTGTACCAGTCCCAGGACAGGATTTCCAAAACCGACCTCGATTAGTATCTGTAACTATTTTGTTTCGTTCAGCTAATCTATCTTCAGATAGTGACACCATTTGTTGATATATCATACTCTAAAAAATATATTTAACCTGGATTATGCTGTATAACAGGACAATCCTTCACAGATATTCTGGGTATAATTTATTTTTTACTATATGAGAATATTTGACCTTGGTATTTCTTAGTTGTAAAATAATGTGAATCGTCGCTCTTTTTATAGTGCGTAATGATCCATAACAAAGTAGAGGGTATTGAATGAAAAAAACTATTAAATGTATATCTGTTGTTTTATTAGTTGGGATCTCTCTTCTCTTTGCCCAACCAACTACCAGCAAGGGACCACTCATCGAAGTCGATAGTGTGAAGGTTAATCTGGGCAAAATAAAAAAAGAGGAAGTAAAGCTATTAAAACATGTTTTTATAGTTCGAAACAGTGGTGATGAGCCTCTAAAAATAACCCGCGTTAAACCAGGTTGAGGTTGCCAGGTGAGCGAATTTGATTCGATCATCCCGCCTGGTCAGACGGGTAGAGTAACTCAGCAAATTAAAACCTCCCGATTAGGGGACGGTAAGTTTTCCAAATATGTAAAAGTAATGTCCAATGCAAGAAATTCGCGGGTTCTAAAATTAAGCATGATTGGAAGAGTAGTAACGCCGATCTCCTTTCATCCAAAGGCCCTAGTGTTTCAACCGGATTTACACAAAAAAGCCAAGGGCACGGTAACACTCTCTTCGGAAAAGGGTGATCTTGTTATTGACCAAATTAGTTTTGAAAAGTCAAAAAATGATGAACCCTCTTGGCAAAAGGAACAACTCTTTTTAGTCAGCCATTCTATAAAGCGATCCGATACCACCGACAAGGACGGCTTCTGGGACTACGCCTTGGATCTCTCCTTTGAGTATGCACCACATAGTACTATGTCGGGATACTTCTTTATCTCCACTAATCATCCAGAAGTGCATACCGTAAAATATCGTATTATCATTAAACCCATCCAAACATCACCTCCTGAAACCAGCAACAATAAAACAAAAAAGGACACAACCCAAACAAAGAGAAGGAAAAAGAGAGAGGAAAAATTAGATTAGCACAGGGTTGTTCTATACAATGGCAACCAGCTTTTTTCTTCGTCACCAGTATGGCACTTGATAGTAAAAATAGAGCGGATAACTATAAACATATTTTCGGTCCAGTCCCATCTCGACGATTAGGTTTTTCACTGGGTATTGACATGGTGCCCCCAAAGGTGTGCACTTATAATTGTGCCTATTGTGAATGTGGTAAAACCACTGTTGCAACTCTTGAAAGAAAAGAGTATGTCTCTGCCGATGCAATAATCCAAGAATTAGACCTCTTTTTAGCAACTAATCCCACTGTGGATGTTATTACCTTTGCCGGTAGTGGTGAACCGACGTTAAACACAGCTCTTCCAAGAATTATTGACCATGTGCAAGTGCACTATCCCCAATTCAAGACCGCAATTCTGACAAACGGATCACTTTTACACCTTCCGGAAGTTCAAGATGCACTCCTGACGCTCGACTATGTCCTTCCCTCTATTGATGCCCTTTCCGAGAATACCTTCAAAAAAATTAACATGCCGGTGCCTCAAATAAGTTGCTCAATGGTCATCGAAGGTATTACTGCTTTCGCAAAACGCTACAGGGGTATTTTATGGCTTGAAGTCTTTATTATTCCCGGAATAAACGATACAGAGCAGGAACTGGCAAATCTCAAAAAGCATATTGATGCGATAAAACCAACACGGGTTCAACTAAACACCCTTGACAGGCCAGGAGTTTTCTCTTGGGTGACACCGGCAACAATGACACGATTGCAGACTATAGCCGAGGGACTCTTACCACATCCGGTTGAAATTATTGCTCGTAAAAAACAATCACCGGAGAATCAAACTCCAGTAACTATTAATCGAGATCATTTATTGCTTGCACTAAAAAGACGCCCCATGACGATTGAGGACATAGCCCTTTCTCTCAAGTGTAATATTAATAATGCCCAAGCGCTATTAGAGAGTTGTATTAGTGATGGCCTCATTGTCAAAAAAGAGATAGATAAAAGACTATTCTATTGTGTCTCCTGATCATATTGAAGCAATTTTACTAATTAATCCGCTACCACTATGCCCTTCATTCCATATTTCTCTCGGCCTGTTAATTTAATATAATAACTCCTTTATAGGAGTGTACCGTCTCCCCTCTTTTTTTTAATGATTTTTGCGCTCGTAACCGATATACTATAATAGAATAATCTATATACCTAGGATAGCCGCTATTTCAAAGGATATCATGCTGAACTGTGAACGCAAGCTCCTCCTTTTCATCCTTATTTGGTGCACCACTCTATTGCATGGTGGACCACATTTTACTGATTGGCGCGGGTCCCATGCAGGACAAACCGTTTTTAACTTCCTAACACTTCCTGTAAGTGCCAGTCAATTGAGTCAAGGGATCGTCGCCACCCAAGGTAATGGTGACGCCATGGACAATCCCTTTTTTCCATCGGCCTCAGCCTTTTTATCAAGTTACTCCTTTGGTATTACCCACCTTGAGTGGCTTATGGGCCTTCGTAAGGAGTATGTTGGTGCCTGTTTTCCGCTCCTTGATCAGGGAACCCTTGGATTTCATTCGCAGGTGTTTACCTTTGGCCAATTCTCCCATGCCCGTGATATAGACGAATATGTTTCGGATCCCAAGGCTGGGGAATTCTCTTTAGGTGCATCCTTTGCCCGGCAATTGATTTACCGAGTATTGAGTGTTGGGATTGCCGCCTCATACATCGAAAGTCGGCTTGATGGTGAGGGTGGTCGCGGTTTTAACTGTACGATTGATTCTCGATACAAACCAACCCAATGGTTGAGTGCTCATACCTATGTAAGAAATCTTGGCAGTAAAGTGAAATATAATGCGCTGTTAGAATCACAACCCTTACAGGTTGGCCTTTCTGTTGCCTTGGATGTTCTAAAATTTAAAGCTGATACCACTGAAAACAGGCGGCCATCCATTGCGCTCTCAACGGGTGTTCAAAAAACGATTGATATGCCTTTGCAGATCGGCACCGGTTTACATGTCCAACTCATTAATCAATTTGCCCTTAAAATGGGGTACGAGCACTTCTACGGCCATGACTTCTCTTTGGGTGGTCTCAGCGCCGGTTTTAGTCTTAATGTCAAACAGTATGGTGTTGATGGTGGTTGGAAGTATCAGTCAGAGGATTTTGGCTCAGTTTGGGCAGCCTCTGTGCGCTACAATACAGAGGAGATGATACCAAAGACAGCATTGGATTTCTTTAAGATTGCTCTGAGATATTTTAAAAAGAAGCGTTACCGTCCCTGCATTGCCTATGCTAAAAAGGCCCTTCGATTAAACCCCAACATGTGGAAGGCACACTCCCTTTTAACCAAGGCACTATCCAATATTCATAGGGAGAGGGGTACCGAGATCGCCCTTATTTACACCGGTAATGTCCAGGGACAATGCGCTCCCCTATTGGTAAAGGGACTCACCATGGGAGGGCTGGCACGAACTAAAACCGCGATTATGCAGACCCAAGAGGAGTATCCCTTACACCTCACCATCGATGCTGGTAATATGCTCACCAATTCAATCTCGCTTGCCAAGGCCATGGTTGTTGATAGGTACTTCCGAAACATTGACTATGACGTAGCCTGCATCGGTTCAGGTGAAGTTCTGTTTGATGTTCCTGGCCACTGTAAAGAGGGCTCAACTAAAACTACACCGTTTTTATGCAAGAACTATTCAAAGGAGTTTGAAAGTTCCTTCATAGACTACAAAATCATTTCGAAGGGTAAGTATTCTATCGCCCTTATCTATGCAGCAACAAACATGATGCTGCAAAGTGACACCTCCAATATCTCCCATTTAGCAACAACAACAAAATTGATCCAGCAGGTGCAATCGAGTAGAATTCGCCTCTGTCATCTGCGTATTCTAGTGGTCGATGACACCTGGAAAAATATCCAATACTATGCTAAAAACGTACCCTTGGTAGACCTCATCTTTTGCAATAGCTTACAACAACACTTTGAAACGCCTATGCTTGTAGAATCGATTCCTATTTTTTCAGCTGGCCAGTTAGGAAAATACCTAGGCGTGGTTGAGCTTCGCTTTAATCAACGGAAAAAACTATCCTCCTATCTTAATAAGCTCATCCCCATTACCGATGAAATCGCTCCAGATCCTGCGATTGAAGCGATGGTCAACAAGATCACCCTTGATCCTACCATTGACACCAATGCTGTGGCTGCTAACGCTATGCACACCGGCGTGATAGAGGGAGTGTTCCCCTTTGTTTCCGATCGAGTTGGACAGGCAACCGTTCATCTTAAGATAATGAAAAAGCAGTATGAATTTCCTTTGACACCGGACTCTGTACATTGTTTCCACCCGGAGATTTCCTTTGTAAATAGATCAATTATGTACCTCGCTGATCATCCTAATAAGCCAGGCACCTCACTGATGATCATGGATTTGGCAGCATCAAAGCGCTCATCCTTGGATGTTGGTGGCTCTGTAAAGGAAGCGCTTTTTACACCCGATGAAAAATGGATCTACGCCTCGGTCATAAAGAGTGGAGAAACACAAAGCGATATTTATCGTATACATCCGGGAGGTAGTGAGCCACAACCAATTATCACCTGGCAGGACGGCTCCGAGCAGGATATCTCCTTCTCCTCTGATGGCATTAATATGCTCTATACCAGCAATCGTGATGGTACAAAGCAGGTGTATATCAGCGACATAATGGGAAACACGCCATTGCGGTTAACCGATGAACTGGTAAACCATAGTCACCCCCGTTTCTCACCGGACAATCAATCTATTGCCTTTTTATCACAAAAAAGTAATATCACCAATGCAAATGACCTTTGGGTGTATAATCGAAAGGACGGCAACCTGAGGCGTTTGACCAAAAATGCCGGTGTTCAACATTTTTTGTGGCTTGACAACAAGGGCACGATACTCTACTCCTCCGGAATCAACCTTTACGACTTTAACACCCTTAATAGTAATACTGGCAAGAACGAAAAATTCATTCAATCTCAAAAGCCTAAAAACTATAGTGAGTTATACCCAAGACTTATCACGTACAAGAAAGATGAACGGATTATTTATGAGCGGCAATACATTAATGGTGATAAAAAGGTCTATTGGGTAAAAAAAGACGGCACTGATGATCGACAGGTGATCATTGATCGCGGTAACAGTTGGCTTAGATAAGCCGAATGATGGTGGCTCCCTCACCGCCATTACGGGGGATATCAGCGCGATAATCCCGTATATAGGAAGACAACTCTTTTTCAAGCATTGAGCGTACAAGCTTTTTTAATACCGGTCCCTGGCTTGGGTCAGAGTGATGACCAACGCCATGAATTACTCGAATTTTTCTATAGCCATCTCGTTTAGCCTTGTGTAGTGCATTTCGTAGAGCGCTTGTTGCTTCCTGTGCACGCTTCCCATGAAGGTCAACAACTTTTATGTTTTCCCGACTCCCCTTTTGAACAGATCTCTTTTTCCTTTTCCGAGCGCTTTCACCATCCTTATCCTCTATGCCATGGACATCTATATAGTTTAGTATTTCTTTGGACTTCTCATTTTCCATTGTGTCAACTCGTTATTTTTTTATCGTCACAAAGGCACCATGATCCATCCAGAGCCTATCATCTAACCAAACGCTGGGATTTCGCATCACCCCATCCAAATGGATAGGTACATTAACCGTGCCACCTAAGGAGGCATTATTGCCAAAGGCAATATGAATCGTTCCTTTTACCTTTTCATCTTCTAAAATATTACCACTCAATGTGGCTGTCTCTAAGGTGCCAACACCAAATTCAGCAATATTTCGTGCATCATTGCCATAGACGGTAAAGGCGTTTCTAAGAAAGGTAGCACAGGGGTGACGTGAAACTGTACAGACTTCACCCTTTTTCACTACCACACTAAAGGGCTCCTTAAGTAGTCCTTCCGAAGGAAAGGAGCCATCAAAGACCAGAGTGCCCTCGGCAGTTCCCTCTAAGGGTGCCAAACAGGCTTCACCGGCCGGCAGATTTCCCGATGCACCAGGCGTATTAATAAGTCCATCATCAGCGTGGGCGTGTCTACCTCCGGTTTCAAAGGAGAAGTCAGTTCCCGCCTCTGAGGTAACTCGGATCTTCTTTACTGAGGATAATTGGGCAGCCACATTGCGGGTATAGGTGCCAAGGCGAGCCCAATCAGTGCGCATGGTCCGACAAAACATCTCCCGAGTAATTCCCGGTAAGGTTGCTATACGAGTCCCCTGTCTCGATGCTTCCCGGCGAGCATTGGTGTGGGAAAGAGATTTGAAGGTTGGCATAACCGCCACGTCAAATTGTCCAAACCACGATCCAACCGGTGCTGGTGGCTCATTGCCGTCCTCTTTACGGGGGGCAATCTGTACCAATACAGCCTCTTTACAAAGCTTTCGTCCAACCTCCCAAAAGGCCTGACCAATTTCATGGGTTGGAGGATCACAAACGACCAGCAATTGCTCACGACGGGCAAGCAAGAGGCAATCGGTCAAGGCGATCTCTGCACAGGCTTTTATCTCATTCCACATTACTATTTTTTGCTTTCATTTGGCGTAAGGTTTCCTCTTTCCATTGCTTAAAAGTACCCTCAGCAATAGTCCTTTGTGCTTGGGTTACCAAATCCATATAAAAATGAATATTGTGCAGCGTTAAAAGTCGTATTGCCAAGATCTCACCGGCCATGTAGATATGCCGAAGATAGGCACGACTAAAATTCTGACAGGTATAGCAGGTACAGGATCGATCAATGGGATTATCAAAGTCCTTAGTATGACAGGCATTTCGAATGTTCACCTTACCTTGCCAGGTAAAGATAGAGCCGTTTCTGCCATTTCGTGTAGGCAAGACACAATCAAACATATCCACACCACGTTCTATACACTCTAAAATATCATGGGGAAATCCAACACCCATTAAATAAACCGGTTTGCTTTGGGGAAGAAGCTTTGCAGTAAAGGCAACCGTATCATACATATCGGCAATTGCCTCTCCCACAGCTAACCCACCAATGGCATATCCGGGAAGATCCATAGCTACTAACTCTTTGGCACATTTTTCTCGCAATTCCGGAATGGTACTTCCCTGAACTATCGCAAAAAGTGCTTGGGGATAGCCAAAATGAAAGGGCAGGACTGCATGCTTCTCAACACAGCGCGAAGCCCAGGCAATGGTGCGGTCAACAGCCTTGGCAATTGCCTCCGGTGAGGCCTTTGCTGGAGGGCATTCGTCAAACATCATGATAATGTCTGCACCAAGATTATGTTCGATCTCCATGACTGTTTCTGGTGAGAAAAAATGGCGAGAGCCATCAATGTGGGATTGGAACCACACCCCTTCATCGGAAATGGAGGAGATATCTCTGAGACTAAATACCTGGAAGCCACCGCTATCAGTGAGTATTGCTCGATCCCAGCTTTCAAAGGCATGCAATCCACCAGCCTCTTTAACAATCTCATCTCCAGGGCGAAGGTGAAGGTGGTAGGTGTTGGCAAGAATAATTTTACTCTCACACTCCTTCAGTTCCTGTGGTGAGAGTGATTTTACTGTAGCTTGGGTACCAACAGGCATGAAAATCGGCGTTGGAATGGCGCCGTGGGGAGTCTGTAACACTCCAGTGCGGGCCGCACTGTGGGAATCTGTATGAGTAACTTCAAAGGTAAAGGGTTCTTTAGACATGCTTCTCCATCATGGTGTTGTACCACTATCTCTAAATGCGTACTGTTTCGCAAAGCTCCTCACTGGCAGGAGCAACCGATACCTCTCGGCTTGTACCATCTTTTACAATTTTTACTAGGGCTGTTGCTTCTGTTCTTGCCCGTGAGTAACGGGCTAAAAGGGAGGCTGATTTTTGTAAAGCCTCTTCAGAACAGCTACCTCGTATCAGTCCGCTGGGGCCAGTGATCTCTGCCATTTCCATGAGCACGTCATTCTTCTCTGCAAGCTTCTCTAAAACATCATTTTCACCTTGAAAGCGACCTATTATTGCCCGACACTCTGGATCGATCCTAAAGTGACGGCCATAGGCACAGAGTTTAAAATCGCTCAACGAGAGGTCACCCTGTCTGGTTCTTAATTCATCAAACCGTTTTGACACCTCTTCTTCAGTAAGAACACACCCACCTGCAGGTGCTGCATGCTTTAGGTTATGTTGCTTGGCATAGGCAAGCTGCTCTTTTCTGCTTCGCCCACTAATACCAAGAAGCGTGCTTCTATCAATCCACCCCTTTTGCTCAGGGATCGTAGGCTCTAAGAGCTGTGCACAAAGAGGGCGGACCAGCAGTCCGGCAAACCCACACTTCTCTTCGATCATGCCCAAACACTCTTTACGTTGTGACATAGGGCGCTGCCCCATGACTTCGCCAGTAACAATAAAGGAGGCACCAATCTCCTGCATAATCGTAAATGCCTTTTGCAAACGATGAATGCGACAGTCTATACAGGGATTGGCATGTTTGCCATAACCAAAATCGGGATTCGAGACCATTGCTAAAAACTCCTCACCCTCCTCCTCGATTCGCAGGGGAACACCCAGAGCATCAGCATAGCCTTTAATGCCAGCATGTTCAAAATCGAGGTGTGACTGAAAGGGGAGCACAAAATGGAGTGCTACAACCTCCAGGTTCTGCTGCTGCATAAGATGAACCGCAATGGTACTATCCAATCCACCGGAAAACATTACAATACATTTTTTCATAGCAATCCTAAAACTCAGCGTTGCCCGGTGTGCGGGGAAAGGGGATAATATCGCGAATATTTTTCATACCTGTGACGAGTAACATGAGCCGTTCAAAACCCAAACCAAAGCCAGAATGCGGCACACCACCAAATTTTCGTAGGTCAAGATACCACCAGTAGTCCTTTGCGTCAAGTCCACACTCTTCAATACGATTGACCAATACATCATGACGATCTTCACGCTCCGAACCACCGATGAGCTCACCAATATTGGGAACCAATACATCCATGGCACCGACCGTGTTGTCATCATCATTAAGGCGCATGTAGAAAGCTTTGATTGACTTGGGATAATCATAAAGGATAACCGGCTTTTTAAAGACAACCTCACTGAGGTAGCGCTCATGCTCGGTTTGAATATCCGAACCCCACTGCACCTTGTATTCAAATTTGTCATTATTCTTTTCTAATTCTTTGATTGCCTCTGTATAGGTGAGACGCTCAAAGGAGTTATTAGCAATATTCTCCAATACCTGGATCAAGGTGGTATCAACCCGAAGATTAAAGAACTCCACATCGTCACTGTTTTTTTCTAAGGCCCACTTGGCAAGATAGCGAACCATATCCTCGGCTAGGTCCATATTATCGGTAAGACGGGCAAAGGCAACCTCTGGCTCGACCATCCAAAACTCGGCAAGGTGGCGAGGTGTATTAGAATTCTCTGCACGGAAGGTTGGTCCAAAGGTATAGACACTCCCCATGGAAAGAGCATATATTTCGGCTTCTAACTGTCCACTCACCGTGAGCATAGCCTGCTTATGAAAGAAATCCTTGGAGAAGTCAATCTTCCCCTCTTCGTTTTTAGGAAGGTTCATGAGGTCTAAGGTTGACACACAGAACATTTCACCGGCACCCTCACAATCACTGGTTGTAATGATGGGTGTGTGTACATAATAAAAATCACGTTCCTGAAAAAAGGAGTGTACGGCAAAACTCATGGAGCTACGCATGCGAGATACCGCACCCAAAGCATTGGTGCGCGGTCGCAAATGGGCAATCTCCCGTAGAAACTCAAAGGAGTGACGTTTTTTTTGTAAGGGAAAGGTATCGGGAGCAATATTGTAAACCGTTACCTTTTTTGCTTGCATCTCAACACTCTGGCCCTTACCAGGTGACTCCACCAAAACACCTTCAACAGTGACGCTACTGCCGGTGGTTACCTTTTGGATTTCATCGCTATAGTTTTCTAAGGAACTATCAGCAACAACCTGAAGACCTTTTAATGAGGAGCCATCATTCACCTCTAAAAAGGAGAATGTTTTTGAATCTCTTTTTGTTCTCACCCATCCGGAAATGGTTATTAACTCATCTGAAGCTGCAAGGGTGATCACCTTTTTAATTTTAATTGCTTTCATATCTCATCCTACTCTTTTATTATGAACATCATGATTTGAGGTTATAATCTGATCCAATAATGAGTTTACAAGGCAATAAATGGTTACGATAAACAATGCCTACTCACCATGATAGTCTATCAAGGTTTTGGGATTATATTTTCCCACCTTTTCTGCATAATTGAGAAAGGGCAAACCAATAATTGAAAAAATACCGGCCACTTCCGATCCCTGGCGCTCAATCATCTTTGCAACTGCCTCTAAGGTGCCCCCCGTTGCAATAAGATCATCGATTATAAGCCAGCGCTTGTTTGGCGTGAGGTCCTCAATATGAATTTCCAAGGTAGCTTCCCCATACTCTAAGGCATAGCTCTCTTCTATAGTCTTACCGGGAAGTTTTCCCTTTTTGCGGGCAAGCACCAGGGGTACCTTTTTTGCAAGGGAATAGACTGAACCTAAAAGGAATCCGCGACTCTCAATGGCTATTACACCATCAATCTGTTCACCTTCGTAGGCCTGTATCATTTTATCTACAGCAAAGGTGTAGGCCTCAGGATCAGTAAAAATACTCGAGATATCATAAAAAAGGATTCCCGGTTTTGGGAAATCAGGTACCTTACGAATTACCCTATCTAAATCCATTGATTCTTCTCCTTAACAAGTAAAATCAGCAAAAATTGTCTATCCAAAAATAAATTGGGCCCCCCTGTTTCTGAAAGAGTATTGCCTTCTTAATGCTATTTACTGCAGTGATGATCACGATTGTATCAAAATCCAGTTAAAATAAATTTACTCTTCACATTCATTTTGCTATTCAAAATAGTGTGAAATTAAAGGCATTCACTTTTAAACAATTTTTACCCCCTTCAATCGCACCGCATAGATATTTGGGAGAAGCAAAGATCTGTTCGAGTCCGTAGGGCGAGTTATCGAAGCGCCAAATATCTATGCGATAAGGGCGATTGCGGGGCGGCGTCTTTTGCTTACTTTTCTTCGCTGCAGAAGAAAAGTCAGGCTGCTGTCGGGCAGTGTCCCGACAATATTTATCATGCAGAAAGGAACAGA
>JANQEN010000097.1 GCA_028278335.1 Chitinivibrionales bacterium
GTAAGCACTCGGAAGCCAGGGATGGCTGGAGAGCACTGTGCCAAAGGCGCAGCCTGTAAGGTGTTTGCCAGGATGGCAAACATGACAAGACGCCGCCCCGCAATCGCCCTAATCGTATAGATATTTGGTTGCTCGATAACTCGCCCATTGGGCTCGAACAGATCTTCGCTCTTCCCAAATATCTATACGGTGCGATTGAAGGGGATATAAAAGCATGTAGAATAAATACTATTGTATAATTTTTAAGTTTAGACAGATAATTTCCAAAGCATTTTTACGTTAAATTGATAAAATACAAATTTGCTGAATTTAACTAAAGTCCAATGATCGAGCAGACCTTTTCCATGTCAATGGATTGCTCTACAATTTCTGCGCAACGGTTGATATCCTGTTCTTGCTGTGTCTTTCGTTCAATAGGGTTTTCCTCAAGAGGAGCAAGTCCCTTTTTTCGGCGGAGCATATTTATAATAGAATAGGTGATTTCTGGTGTATCAAAGAAGCCATGAATATAGGTTCCCATAACTGTCTTCTTGGCATTAACCACACCATTTATTTCTTTAGAACCATTTGGATGCAATCCATAGGTAAAGGGAAGAGCATTCGAGCTAAAGGAGCTTTGGCCCATGTGGATTTCATACCCCTGTGCTTCTGTGGTTTCATTTAATGAAAGATGCTCAGCAATATTTTCGTCTATGAAGAAGGTGACCTGCTCAGTCTGTTTCTCTGGAGAGAAGGTGGTTTCCATATCCAATAGTGCGAGACCTTGTTCTGATTTGTTGTGACTTTCTACCTGAAGAGGATCATGGATTAAGGTTCCGAGCATTTGAAATCCACCGCAAATGCCAAGAATCATTCCATCTTGATTTGCATAATCCACTAAGGTCTTTGCCAGGCCACACTCCTTAAGAACAGTTAAATCTTTAAGTGTTGCCTTAGTACCAGGAATAATGCAGAGATCTGGGTTATGAAAGGTATCTGGAGAGTCACACCACCGCAGAGATGCCCCGGGAATAGATTCCAGGGGTATACAATCAGTGTAATTGGCTATATGGGGTAGTTTAATCACGCAAATATCAATTTCATTTGGTTGTATAGATTTTGAGATAAACCGTTCTGTTACCCCATCCTCTTCATCAATGCAATGATCAAACCAGGGCACAACACCAAGTACAGGGACGCCGGTAAGCTTCTCTAATTCTCGTAATCCTGGTTCAAGAAGTGTTACATCACCGCGGAACTTATTGATAATAAATCCTTTTACCCGCTCTCTCTCTTCTGGAGTAAAAAGCTGCATAGTACCCACTAAAGCGGCGAAGACACCACCACGATCAATATCCCCAACAATAATAACCGGAGCATTGGCCATTTTTGCCATATTCATATTAACCAGATCTTGGTCTTTAAGATTAATCTCTGCAGGGCTTCCTGCACCCTCTAAAAGAATGAGGTCATTTTCATGGGAAAGGGAATCAAAATTTTGCTGGATTGTCCCTTGGAAGGTTTGTCTAAACGAGGGATAGGACTCACTTTGAACAGTGCAAACCGGCTTACCCTCCAATACTACCTGGGTGCCTCGATCTGAGGAGGGCTTTAACAATAAGGGATTCATACGAACATCGGGCTCTAATCGGCACGCAAAAGCTTGTACCACCTGGGCTCGCCCCATTTCATGCCCTGATTTAGTGACAAAGGAGTTGTTGGACATATTCTGTGCCTTAAAGGGGGCTGTTGAAAATCCTCGATTAGAGAATATTCGACATAACGCTGTTGTGATCAAAGACTTACCACTGGCACTGGCAGTTCCAAGGATCATTAGCCTTTTACAAGTTTTATTAGTAGCGGACATTATAAATGGAATTCACCTTTTCGTCTATAGAGAATAAAGAGGAAAAAGGGACCTCCCACAAGAGCGGTAATAATGCCAACCGGCACTTCTGCTGGTGGCGCTATGGTCCGGGAGATTGTATCACTGAATGTAAGGAAAGTGCCTCCCAATAAAAAGGAGCAAAGGGCGAGCAGTCGATGTCGTGTTCCTGGAAAGAGCATCCGGCACGCATGGGGTGCCATAATCCCCACAAAACCGATAGGCCCACACACAGAGACTATTGCGCCAATTGCACAGGCTGTAATGATAATAAAAATATTTCGACTCCGTGCAACATTAATGCCGCGGGTGTGTGCAAGGGAATCTCCAGTAAGGAAATGGTCTAACTGAGGCAATAAAAAAGCTACACATAAAAGATAGATCCCAACAGGAATAGCCATTATAAGGAAATAGGTGTAGCTTGTTCCATCAACCCCTCCCATGATCCAACGCATGATCTGAAAGGAGTGCCTTAGGGGAGTCACATAATGAACAAACATAATAAGGCCAGAGCAAACTGTGGCAACCACAACACCAGCTAAAAGAAGGGTGATGGAATTGTTTCCCTTAGACCAGGCAAAGGAGTATACAAAGAGCACCGCACCTACGGCACCTGCAAAGGAACCCACTGAGATGAGTGACACACCAAATAAAGACCCAGTTGCCCCAAAGGCAATGCAGAGTGCTGCGCCTAAAGATGCGCCACCTGATACACCTAACGTGTACGGGCTTGCCAAGGGATTACGAAATAGTGCCTGATAAACCATTCCTGAAATAGCAAGGCCACCGCCTGCAATAAAAGCTGCTAAGGTTCTGGGAATTCGTATGATAAAGAAGATGTGCTGAAACTCCGTACTATGGAAGAGTGCCTGCAAAGAGAGTTGCTTTATACCAAAAAATGGGGTGATAAATAGAGCGATACCTGCACCAACAATGATTATACTCAGTCTCAGAATAAATTGGTTTTGCTTTTTCATTGTTGTCCCCAGGTGCCGTAGACCAATGTATTCTGTTGTGTACTTGCAAAAGGTTCAAAGGGGATCCCATAAAGAGTATTGAGGATTTCTGGACAACGCGACTTAAACTCCTGAGAAGTGCCGCAATAGTGAATGGTCCCATCAAAGAGGGCAAGCACATGGGTGCATGAGAGAATCGCCGTATTAATATCGTGGGTAACTATGAGAATAGTAAAATTATTATGGGTAAATGCCTTGTCTAAGGCATCAAAAAAGTGTCGCTCGTGGGCTGGATCTAGGAAGGAGGTGGGCTCGTCCAGAAGCAAAAGAGAAGCTTGCTGTACCAAGGCACCAGCCAAGAGCACCCGTTGCATCTCACCCCCACTAAGACTGGGCATCATGCGGTCTTGTAAATCTGCCACATCACAAAAGGTTAATGCCTGAGAAACCAGGTCATGATCGTTAGTTTCGGGCATGCTAAAGAGTCCCATGGCTGCGTATCGACCGAGCATAACAAAGTCATACACAGAATAGGGGATAGTGGTATCTAATTTTTGTGGAACATAGGCAATGGTTTTAGCCCGCGCCCGTGCTGAAAAATCCTCTAAAACTTGATCATTCAACAATACAGAACCATGTTTTGGTTTGATCAACCCTGCAATAGTTTTTACGAGAGTCGATTTTCCCGCACCATTCCTGCCAATTATTGCCCATCGCTCTCCTGGATGCACAGAAAGATTCACCCGGTTTACAACAGCGGCTTGATCATACTGAACAGTGAGATCTTTTAAATTTAGCAGTGCCATAATCTAATTATTCGCCCTCTCTACAATCTCTTGAATATCTTGTAAGAGATTGATCAGTCGAGGACCGGGAATTGTTGCATAATCGCCATCAATACAAAATACCTGTTTTTGACTCACTGCTGGAAGAATGGTCAGACTAGACCAATCTGCAATTAAACGAGCGCAGGTTTGCTCACCCATGGCAGAGGCGATATCTATAACAATGTCAGGAGCCAGAGTGATAATACCCTCCTGTGAGAGTTTTGGATAGTGAGGAAGCGAATCTTGCAGCGCATTGATGCCTCCGGCTGCTTCAATAACATTATTATAGAAGGTTCCCTTGCTGGCAGCGTAGACACTCTGTACACTATTTGCTTGTGCTGATCCTCTTCCCACGCAGACCATTATCTTTGGTCTCTTTGAGGTTGATCCCAGGGACTGTACCAGAGGTGCCAGCTGTTGGGCAAGGCTATCAGCCTGTTGCAGCACGCCGCATTTTTTGCCAATGGTAATAAAGGAGTGGCAAATAGCCTCAACACTGGAATAATCGACGCTCAGGGTGTGGATACCGTAGCGGTCTAAAAAGTTTCTTTGCTTTTCATGTTCCCATTGCAGAATAACCAGGTCCGGTTTAAGTGTCACTATTTGTTCAAGATTGGCATCAGAGTAACCACCGACTTTTTGGATAGTATTAACAGCGGAAGGAAAGTGGCAAAAGGAGGTGACCCCCACCACCTTTTCGCCTAATCCCATTGCAAAGAGGGTCTCCGTAATACTTGGAGCCAAAGAAACGATTCTCATTGGTATGGTTGAAGTTCCTTTGGGGGTTTGACAAGAAAAATGGGAAACCAATAGTAGCAACAGGAATAGATAGCATCGACGAAGGGATGATTTATGTAAACTATAAGGTGTGGGTGTCATTGTTCTGTTAACTGTTTGAAGTTGGTATTGTTTTAATGTTAATGAAAGCTGATAATTTGCTTCTGGTAACGTGGTATGGTCAGTTAATACCATGCTACTTGAATAAGCGTAATATTTGTCGGGACACTGCCCGACAGCAGCCTTACTTGGTCACTTCGTTCCGCTGGGTAAGGAGGCTAAAATCCTTCGGATTTTATTCGATTGTATTTTTGCCCGGTCTCCTATAGCGAAGAAAAGTAAGCAAAAGACGCCACCCCGCAATCGCACTTATCGCATTGATATTTGGTCGCTTTGATAACTCGCCTTGCAGGCTCGAACAGATCAACGCTCTACCCAAAATATCAATGCGGTGCGATTGAAGGGGATTAAAATCATCTGAGTAAAGTAAAATAGCACCTTATTTAACCAATAATTACATTTACTTTGTTACCATATTTTAGTCTATATATAAGAATTCTATAAAAAATCTATTTTGTTTCAGTCGTCCTATCTACTGTCTTACCATAACCATGCTGGTAGGAGGTAGGGAGTGGTTTGAACGAATTGGTCCAGCAATTAAGGTATTGTTTTCAAAAATTCTGATCCCAATATTTACTGAATCGCGTTCACCCACATAGAGTCTTTGCTCAGTGTCATCAAAATAAATACCGCCAAAGGCATCATTGATGCTCGGTAGTTTTTTAACTATTGCTCCAGTTGCAGCATCTATCTCTATCACAGAAACCTGCTTCCAGCCTTCATAATTCTGAACATAAAAACGGGTCCCCGAAGCATGGATGATCTGATTTGGGCTACCACCAAGAACCTGTTCTGTAATGATGGTTGTTGCTGTCTTCGTTGCAAGATCGATTTTCTCTATTGCCCCGTCTTGATTTGAAAAACTGCTTCCTGGATTGGTTACATAGAGCGCACCATCAACGTAGGATAAATCATAGCCATTTTTATAGGTACATACCAAAGTGTCTGCCAAGGCGATCTGGTCAGTACTGGGATCAACTGTCAAAATCATACTTGGTGCCCCTGGAACCCAACCATCACGGCGTTGTAATAGCACAAAAACATTTCCCTCTGCTCCTACCATTTGATTTGCATAGGGACTGGAATTGCTATCCGGATTAAAGGTATAGGCTGAAATATCAATAAATCCAGTCACTGTTCCAGTTGTAGGATTGAAAATTGCAATTTTTGGCTGGCTTAAGAGGGTGATATAGGCTTTAGTATCACTGATAAACTCAATATCCTGCGGATTCCAGTTGTCACCAAGATGGGTTTGGTAGACCACACCAGAGGCATCTGATTTAGAGGGATCAAATTTGAGTACATTGTCAGCGCCATATCGCTCTAATACATAGACAAATCCCTCATAGGCCAGTACTCGAGAGTCGCTATGTATGGAGATGTTGCCAGTGGAAATAGAATCATTGGAGAGGCCGATCCACTCTAAAAGGCCAGATTGAAAATCCGACTCAGTTACAAATAATTTTACGCTCTGTGGATCATCGGGATTGCTTGAAACCAAACAACCAATTAAAAAAGTCGTGAATAAGATAGTACAGATTAAAAGTAATGTTTTATACATAACACCTCAAATGTTAATTGTTATAAGTTGTTGAGATTAAATAATTCTATGTTAGTTTACATCAATAAATGCTATAAGTAATAGGCTACCGAAAAACACCACTCTCTTCCAGGAAATAGGATCCATGAGTATCCAGCATTACGAGATTGCCCCATCTCTTCATAGTGGAGTATAAAATCTGCCATATTTCGAATTGAAAATGAGATATCGCACTTCTTAGGAAAATTCCATTTTATCAGAGCATTGTGAAAGGATACTCCAAATCCATCGTGGGGCACTCGGTTTCCTGGTGTGTTTCCCGGGTCCCGATAAAAGTAGGAGTGAAAATCTAACCAGTAAGTGAGAGAAAACCCTGAAAATGGCCCAAAGGTGAGTTTGTTTGTCATTGAAAGGGCAGGCTCTCCTGGTAGCATATTGCCCTGCCAGTTATTCATCGATGCTTCATTTGTAGCTCGTTGCAAGGTCCCCTGAAGTTCATATTGAACTCTCTTAAACAAGGAGTACCAAAGATTTGCTTCTAAACCATAAATATGTGCGCCTCCAAGATTTGCCGGTTTTGACATATATCCATCGGAAATCATGATAATTGCATCTTTGTTTATAGTATTAAATCCGACCATTTCACAGTAGAGAGATGCTCCATTGATCTTTGTCCCAACCTCAAAAAGGTAACCGGTTTCGTCTATGAGGTTTGGGTTTGGTAATAGCCCCCCCTTGGCACCATATCGCTCTCGTAAGGTGGGTGGTTTATTATAGCGAGCACCATTAAAAAAGAGGAGCGAAGCTTCAGATGGACGCCAATGTACCCCTCCAAAAAACGACCATGCAGTTGTAATCGTGTCACCGGAGGGAATGGTTCTGTTGAGGAATTGATCAAATCCACCGTCAGTCTCACCACGAATTAATTTGAAACCACCCCCTAAGGTAGCTCCGAAGGAACCAAATTTTCCATTGGCTTGAGCAGAGATGATTCCTGTTTGTTGTTCACTCTTCCAGTCGCCCTGTGGAAATCCTGTGACTGTTGTTGTGGGCTTGAAGTCATTGTGATTAGCTGAGATAGTGGTGTTAATTATGAGATTATTACTCAGGAGCAACTCACCAACTATCGCTCCATAGAGTTGCCAATCTTGAAATCCCAATTTCCCATAGGCGTTTTCCTTTCCAATCAGTGAGCCATGGGAGTGACCAAAGCTACTATCCTGATTTGTCCAGTAGGTTAAGCCATTTCGAAAATTAAGACTGATCTCCGGTTCAATGCTAAAGACAGTCTGTACATCTTTAGCATTTTGTAATCGACAGAGTGCGTGAACATTCTGTTCATCGTACCGGGCTGTCTGGTTTAGTCGGCCCTCGCGAGCGTGTTGGTTCCTTCGTGAGGAGGAGTAGGTGATTCCCGAAGAGAGAATGTGTTTGGTGAGAATGGGGAATTTTGGATGAAATTGTATATCAAAAGCTTTTATTTGATGATTGTGGATCGCTTTAATTTGATCATCAGAGGGATTATAGGGAGTATTATTACGATCCAGATAAGGGAAGTCGTTTTCACTTGCTAAAAAATTAGCCCCGGCAAATAGATTTACCTTTTCCTTGGGAGCGTGAAAGGCTGATACGCTTTGTTTTAAATGGCCAAAGGCACCTAAGGCGCTAAAAAGGTCAATTGGTCCATTATTGGTGGTTGTTTTGCTCTTTAAATTGATAACACCACCAATACTGCTGCCACCGTATCTACTGGGAACAATACCTTTGTAGATTTCAATCTCAGCAATTCTATGGGGGTTGATATTTCCTAAATCCACCACATCACCGGAGGCAGAGTTCAGAGGAATACCGTCTAAAAGAATAAGCACCTTATTTCCCTGAATGCCCCGAATAGAAACTGTTTGAAAGCTTCCGGTGGCTCCATAGCGACGAGTCTGAACACCGGTCTGTTCTGCTAAAACATCGGCAAGGCTTTTAGTTGTTCCAATCCACTCCGATGCTTTTATAACAGTATAGGATTGGGCATGGTCCAGGAGCCGTTGCTTTCGCAGACCGGTTACGACTGTTTTCTCTAAGGCATTGATATTATGGGTTAAATCGCTCTTTAGTGAATCTGATTTCTCAGGGTTTTTATTCGATGAGTCATTTGGTGAAGTTAATCCGTAAGCAGGGTGTGTAAAAAAAAGGTATAGAATAAAAAGAAGCAAGGTACCGGTACCGAGCAGGGGATTAATTCGATTCATTTAAAAGGTGCTCCTTTAAACCTTAATCCTCGAAGGCAAAAGTGAAATAGAAAGTTTCAGGCAGGTTTCCTGGCTTGCCAGATTGTCGGCCTTCCCATTGCATTATGCAACAGTGACTTAGATTGACAACCTCCGGTTCTCCCGGTAATTGGCTTTACAGTGGCGGGTCCGCTCCGGATTCTCACCGGATTCCCTGACACCTGATTTAGCTAAAGCGTAAAATAAATTAAAATAATTTTACCTGTCAAATAGCTAATAATTATTTTCACAGACAATTCACTTAAAGCAGAGGATTTTATGAGATGAACGATAGAGAGTGTCATTTTGATAAGATCAAGGTAAAGGGACGATTTCCCTTTAGAATCGGTTGCACATCATACGTGTATCCTGCTGATATTGTTGAAAATGTAGAAAAAATGGCTCCCCATGTTGATGATATTGAATTGGTCCTCTTTGAGTCTCATGATGCCTCAAATATCCCCAATGAAGAGGTTGTTGAAAATTTAAATACTTTAGCCAAGGAGCACAGTCTCACCTATACGATTCACTTGCCCATTGATTTAGATGCTGGATCTCCAATCAAGAGTGAGCAAATTACATTTCTTTCACAGGTCGAAAAAATAATTAACACAACATCTTCTTTAAAACCATATAGTTATATACTTCATTTCCAGGGGATTGACTCGAATGCTTCGATAGGTGATGTCACTGCTTGGCAAAGAAGATGTAGCTATTTCTGTAGTAACTTATTGAAAAATAATCTAATAGATACAATAGATATTTCTGTCGAGAACCTATCCTATCCCACGGATTGGTACTTACCATTGATAAATGATTTTGGTTTTTCTCACTGTATAGACATTGGCCATCTGTGGATACAACAATCATTGGACTGGAAAGAGCATCTTGAAACATATTTAGATAAAACTAGGGTTATTCATCTTCATGGTGTGAGTGAAGGGAAGGATCATATCTCTTTAAATAAAAGCCCCATAGAAGATATCGCTCATGTATTACATGTGCTGAATTTGCATTACACCCATATTGTGACCATGGAGCTTTTTTCTGTTACCCACACATGGCAATCTTTTAAAGTAGTGGAAGAATTGTTTGATTGAAAATTTAGCGAGGTTTGTCATTGATAATAAGTAAGATACGTGCTGTAGATGTAAGAAACTCCTACATTATTTGGAATTATTTATATACCAATAAGTTACAATATGTAAAAAAAATACTGAATATTTATAACATTAATAATTACAACACCTTATAGTATTGAAAATAAAATATGCCAAAAATCACCCTTGTAACTGGTGGCGCTCGCAGTGGAAAGAGCTCCTTTGTTCTCAAACAGGCTTTGCAAAATCCTGGAAAACGAGCCTATATCGCGACTGCCACAGCCTGTGATGAGGAGATGGTAAAACGCATCGAAGCTCATAAATCCGAGCGAGGAGATTATTTTCTTACTATTGAAGAGGAAATTAATCTAAATCAGGCTTTGCAAAAAAGCTTGCAACTAGCTGATATTGTTATAGTTGATTGCTTAACTGTATGGCTTGGTAATTTGTTTTATCATTATAAAAATGAAGAGGTTAGAATTAAAAAGGCCATTTCAGGCCTTGTGACATCTCTTAAAGAAGAGACACGTGGAGAAATTCTCTTTGTGACCAATGAAGTGGGCCTTGGAATTATTCCTGCAGATAAAGAAACTAGATTGTATCGTGACCTTGCTGGCTTTTTGAACCAACAGATTGCAGCAATTGCTGATTCGGTTTATCTATGTGTTTGTGGAATAGCTCAGAAAATTAAATAGCTAACTAAATGATAACTAATAATATGTATATAATTATATAGGGAATGAATCATGGAACTGCAGGAAGTTTTTTCAAACATCGCCTCCACTAGAAATCAAGAATTAGAAAGCAGAATTGTTGCTCATCTCAATGATTTAACTAAACCACCAAAGAGCTTAGGGGTGCTTGAAGATATTGCACTAAGATATTGTCTTTGCAAGAGTAATGACGCTGCAGCTCTAAATTCAATGAAGGTTTTTACCTTTGCCGGAGATCATGGGATCACTGAAGAGGGGATTACACCCTATCCTTCAGAGGTAACCTTTCAAATGGTCATGAACATGGCCAGTGGCGGAGCTGCTGTAAGTGTAATGTGTGAATCTGCACAAATAGAGTATCATGTTGTTAACATGGGAGTTAAGGCAGATTTTCCAAACCATGATCGATTGATTAAGGCAAGCGTTGGAAAGGGAACCAAGAATTTTAGTATTGGTCCAGCAATGACAAAAATCGAGTGTGAAAATGCAATTATTGCTGGATATACTCTTGGAAAAGAGCTGACCTGTGATATTGTTGGCGTTGGAGAAATGGGTATAGGCAACTCCTCCTCTGCATCGGCTCTATACAGTCTCATGTTAAATAAAACAGTATCAGAAACTACTGGAGCAGGTACAGGTTCGGTCGGCTCATTATATGATAAAAAAGTTAAGGTCATTGAAAAGGCTCTTAATCTACATAAAAATCAATGGGATGGTAGTGGATTTGATGCGCTTTGTCGTGTTGGTGGATTTGAAATTGCGGGAATGGTAGGATTTATTTTTGGCTGCGCTCAAAAAGCCATTCCCGTGGTTATCGATGGTTTTATTGCTTCTGCAAGCGCCTTGGTAGCACTCCATATAAATAAACAAATTGCGGATTGGCTTTTTTTCTCTCACCAATCTCAGGAGAAATTTCACAAATCATTTCTCAAGGAGAAAGAGATTCGGCCCTTACTGTCTCTAGATTTACGTCTTGGAGAGGGAACCGGATCTGTATTAGCATTACAGATTATACAGCAGGCAATGGCTTGTTATTCAAAGATGGCTACTTTTTCCAGTGCCGGTGTTTCAAATAAAAGTGAATAATTGTATAAAAAATCAATAGGTTATTAATTTATTCTGACTATGATTTCACCGCTCATTTCTGCCTTTCGGATATTAACAATCATTCCAGTTCCAGGGAAAGATACAAGTAATTTTTCCAAAAGTCTGTTATTCTTCCCAATTGTGGGAGCTTTTTTAGGGGCAGTTGTTTATGCATTCCATTATTTGATGTCTCTGTTGCCCTTTGAGCAATGGAGTGTATTTTCTTTAATATCGCTAGTAATCATAACAATTTTGACCGGTGGTTTGCATTTAGATGGGCTGGCTGATGTGGCAGACGCCTTTGGTGGGGGCAAAGATAGAAACCATATTTTTTCTATTCTTAAAGATTCTCGGGTTGGTACATTTGGTGTTTTAGCATTAATTTTTGATATAATTATTAAATGGCAGTTATGGGTTGTTTACTTTTCTACAGACCAATTGAATGTGATAATTTGTAGCCTTGTGCTGAGCCGAGTGTTTCAGGCTCTCTTTCTGATCACCTTTCCAAATGCTCGAAATAATGGAATTGCCTCTGCTTTTTACAATGAGTCGACCCTATTAAAATGTTGTGTAGTATTAGCATGTATTGCATCGGTAATTTTTTTGTATCTTTTGGTTCAAGCTCATATTATTATTTTTATTTCAATTTTGGTACCAATCGGAGCACTCTTTGGATTTCTTTGTATCCACAAAATAAAAGGGGTGACAGGAGATTGTGTAGGAACACTCAATGAAATTACCGAATTATCAGTGCTCATTTCAGGATTGTTCTTCTTTTAGTTCATTTATTTAAAATTAAGCTGTATTTCATTCAACAAAAAAATTCTGCACGATTTAAAAATTCTGTATATATTAATGAATAGAATCGTGATTTATTGAATAATTCTAAAAAATTCATGTTTTATTTTTGGGGGCGGTGGTAAAACAGAAGAGATCGTTAAACAGTAAATCAACAATAGTTTAAACGATTGACCATCATTCCTGATAAAAAAATTAAGAAGATAAAAATTATAAGCAACTTTTTAGTCAATGTACTTTTACTCTAACCAGTGAGGTGTTTTTATGAAACATTTACTACTGAATGCGGGGGGGGGACACTCTGCCAGTATTAAAAAATCATTCCTCTTTTCTTGCTTCACAATACTCGTGCTTTGTGTTTCTTTCAGTATCGCTGGAGAATCCGCCTGGATCTCTTTTAAAGACGGGTCTGTTCTTCGAGGACCACAAGTGGCAGCGGATCTGGTATCCTATGGAAACCTTGCCGTTTCTAGCAGTGCCAGCAAGCCTGTTTGTAATTTACAGGTAAACTTTCCCGGTGCCTCAGTATGGTATCCCAATGATAATGGGTTACTTGCTGGAAAATATGCGGCACTCAATTTTCATGCTGATCCCAGTGATGTGAAAATTCATGGGGCCAATTTTAATGGGGTTCTTCGCCCAGATAAATTGGGAAAACCGGATCTCCCCTATGTGATTTTTCAGGTGATGATTCCCTCATCTGTTTCAAAGGTTAAGGTTGCTGTGGCAAATGAGACGTTTGTTCCTGTGGCAAATAAGTTTAATGTTGCTCCAGTTCAAGAGAAGCTTCCCGAATCATTCATTCTTGGTGTTGATATTGATAAGCGTGCATTCCAGAGTGATGCCTCGGTTTATGCCAAAGATGCCTATTTCAGCAACGAATTAGAATACGAAGTGCTTGATATGCATGGTCTCAAATTTGTTGAAGTTCGTTATTCTCCAGCAAAATACAACCCTGTAACCCAAACTCTTGCTGTTTCTGCTAAGGCACAATTTTCAATCACCTATCTGGATGGAGATTTAACTAAAGCAGATACGGATGACATTTTTTACAGTGTTGTTGCAAATTCAACATTGGATGGTATTAGCGGTGACATAAACAAGCGTGTTCCTGTAAGTACTACCCGTGGTGGAAAAGTTGCTGTAGTTTACCACCAAAACCTTTATAACACGCAGGCATATAAGGATTGGAAAGCCTATCGTGAAGCTCAAAACTTTCGCTTTGTAAAAGAGATTGATGGTTCTAATATGAGCGGATCACGCATCACAAGTGCTTTAAAAGATGCCTATAGCCAAAATAATAAACTTGACTATGTTATTATTGTTGGTGATGAAAACCTCATTAAAATACCCACAAATCCCTCAGGAAGCAATTATCACTATAAAAATTACACTCGCTTTTCCGGTAATGATCAAATTGATGATGTCTGTTTAGGGCTTTTTATCATTAATAAGGAATCACAACTTCAGAATATACTTAATCACCAAAAATGGCACGAACAGGGTGGTTCATGGGAAGATGAAGTGCTTATGGCTGCTGGAATGGAAGGAAGCGGAACAACCTTTGCACGCTTTTCTTCAAGCCATTATGTAACCCCACACCTTGATAAACCAGGCTCCGGTGGTTTAGGGTATACCTGTCATCGTGTGTATAAGGTTCCCCGTAAACCCACTAGATACGGTGGAAGTGGATCTTATCTGAGTATTCCTGCGACAAGATTTGAAGAATGGACCTTAACACCAAATCCATTTTTTACCAGCTCCTCTGCTGCTTCCAATAAGGTTGTTGAACATTGGAACAAAGATGTCGCCCTTATGGGACATCGTGATCATGGATCTGGAAGTGGAACAGGACCTTCAAGCCCTTCAATTAAATATAGCTTATTTGGCAGTAACAGTAGGATTACCTCTAAATCTTCACCCTACTTTACCTGCTTGAACTGCTCCAGTGGTAACTTTAGAAGAAACCATTCAAAGTGTTATGCCACTATGGCCACAGTCAATAAGTATGGAAACTCTGTTGTTATTGCTGGAACTCGTACCACTATGTCCGGTGATAATGATTACAATCATATTGCTCTGTGGCATGGTATGTTCCCCAAAAATGGAAGCCAAGGTGAGCGGAATATGGGTAAGATCTTTTTGGCTGGACATATGAAGGCACGTAACCATGGTAGGACTTATTTCCATATGTTTGGTGATCCTATGAGTGATTTACAGTGTAAAGTTGGCGGCACTCCTGTTGTTAATAGGACAACAGCATTAACAAAATCAGTTGCCCTTAACTTTGATGGCTTGAAAATCAATTTTGAAGTACCTGCTGGTAAATCAAAACTTTCTCCTGTAAGTGTTAAGTTATATACACCACAGGGAAAACTTGCCAAGGTTCTTCTGAATTCAAAGGTTTCCGCTGGAATGCATTCAATACCTTTTAGCAGCTCCAATGGTGCACTTGCCAATGGTACGTATCTTTGTAGATTAGAAGCTGCTGGTCATTCAAAAGTTATCAATATGGTTATTGCAAAATAATCATTCTATTTAAATTGATTATCATTAAAGCTTCTTGCCTTTTAGGCAAGGAGCTTTTTTATTTGTAAGTCAATAGTATATATTATCTAAACAGATCTAGCTTATTTACAGAGCAAATGAACTGTATTGGCAGGAAAGTAAAAATCATTAAAAATGTCATTTACATAATGGATACATAAGCGATATAATTATTGTGAACCTCCTACGACATGCTTACAGGACTTGGTTTACCGGTATAATCTATATTTTTGCCGCTTTTGGTTATATCTTTTACGCAACTCTTTTTATATATCGTATGCTTACTATGAAAAAATTAGTTCTTATCTTTAGTATCGCCATAGTGTTATGCGCAGGTTTTCTTTTCTACTTTTTTGTGCCCTTAAAGCAGGGGGGCAAAGAGGTCTCTCTTATTGTCGAACCAGGAACATCGGTGAGAACAGTGGCTCGGTTTTTAGAGGAACACAGTGTTGTGCCCAATGAGAGGCTGTTTCTCATTTGGGTAAGACTCAATAAGTTAGAAAAGGTGATGCAAGCTGGATTATATACATTTTCTCAGCATGAGGGAATTGTTTCTGCAGCCAATAAGTTACGGCAGGCAACACCAATTGAAAAAAGCGTTACAATTCCTGAAGGGCATACAATTGAGCAGACTGCTCAAGCCATTGTGAAGGTTTTTCCCATAGATTCAGCAGAATTTGTTCAGCTCTGCAACGACTCTTCACTGATAGCTACCCTTGGGGTTGAGCAGGAAACATTAGAGGGGTATCTTTTTCCAAATACCTATCGATTTAGACCAAAAGCCAATGCCCATGAAATAATCCAAGGAATGGTAAAACAGTTTTTATCAGTATATAATTCAATTGAGCAAACTGAGTTAAGTCGTAATTTTAGCCGTCATGAAATCATAACCTTAGCCTCAATTGTTGAAAAAGAGGCAATGGTGCCTCAAGAACGAACCCATATTGCCGGAGTTTTTCATAATCGATTAAGAAAGCATTGGCCCTTAGGTGCAGATCCAACGGTGCGGTATGCAATAAAAAAATTTAGTGGACCCCTACGAGTATCGGAACTTAAAAACAAATCTCCCTATAACACCCGTGTCCATGCGGGATTGCCACCGGGCCCGATCTGTTCACCAGGAAAAGGTGCAATTGAAGCGGCGATTGCACCGCTACAAACCAAGGATCTCTATTTTGTTGCAAAATGGGATGGTTCTGGTACCCATACCTTTTCCAAAACTAATGCTGAGCATGATCGAAAAAAGATGGAAATACGTCGGAGGAATCAACGGGAAAGAAGAAAGAAAAGAAAGGGATAACCTATTACCATTCAAAGAAAAAGAGTAGTTTTTTATTTGCCTCACATGGTAATGTTCTTTTTGCTATTTACATCATTTTCTGCCGTTAATGCCACTGATTTAAATAAAGGAACAACCCTAGGATTATCTGACTCATCTGAATACTATGTGCAGGAAATTGTACGGTCAAAAATTCCAGTTTTGGTTGATTTCTGGGCTGAATGGTGTGGTCCCTGTCGATTGATTGCCCCAGCAATTAGTGATATAAAGAAAGAATACAAAGGCAGAATTAAGGTATTAAAAGTTAATATTGATAGAAATAGAAAATTGGCCTACCATTTCAAGATCCGATCGATTCCTTTGGTGATTCTTTTTGAAGATAAAGCACCTGTGCAAGTACTTCCAGGAGCTCAATCAAAAGAGGCCTATGTGGCCATGATTAAGAAGGTGTTACAACCCATTGACACAACAGTCGTAGATACAATCAAACAGTAAACAATGCAATGCATAAAAAACCTGAGCTATTAGCTCCAGCAAGCGATTTTGAGTGCCTAGAGGCAGCCTTTAATCATGGTGCTGATGCTGTTTATATTGGTGTGGGAACCTATAATCTACGGGCCAATTCTCCCAACTTTGCCATTGATGAATTTTCCAATGTGTTAGAATATGGAAAACGTCGAAAAAAGCGGATCTATGCGGTTCTCAATAGTATGCCCAATGATTCGCAGCTTCAGGAGATTGATGAGTATTTAGTGGTCTTGGCAGAGCAGCAGTGCATGCCCCATGCTTTTATAGTAAGCGATCCTGGGGTGATCCAGTTGATTAAAAAACGATGTGGTGATGTACCTCTGCATTTAAGTACTCAAACGGGAAGTTTTAATGCTCTGTCATGCCAATTTTGGGCAAAACAGGGCATTCGCCGTGTTGTATTACCAAGAGAATTAAATATTAAACAAATTGCTGCACTCAATCACGACGCTCCCTGTGAAACAGAGGTCTTTATTCATGGGGCAATGTGTGTCTCTATTTCTGGGCGATGTCTATTAGGTGCCTATATGTCAAAGAGGCATGCCAACCATGGCGATTGTCCACAACCCTGTCGATTTAAATATGCCATTACTCCTATAAGTAAAGAGGAAAGTGATGAAGAGTTATCCTATGTTGCTGAAGAAGATGAGCGAGGAGTATACCTTCTCAACGCAAAGGATTTAAATACCCTTGCTATATTACCACAAGTTGTAGAGTCTGGAGTATCCTCCTTAAAAATTGAAGGGCGGAATAAAAGCGTTCATTATGTTTCTGCTGTTGTTAAAACCTATCGAACAGCCTTAGATTGTTACCTGCAAAATCCAACAGGATTCACCCTTAAGCAGGAGTGGGTTGATGCCTTAGATGAACTTGATCATCGGGAATATACTACTGGATTTTACATTAACGACTATGTGATGCAGGATCCCTATGCTTCAAAAATTCCATCATCATTGCGCGTGGTCGGAGTCGTGAAGGCTTTACATGAGGGCGGCGGTGCAGTGGTAGATGTAAAGAATCCCTTTATGGCTGGAGAAAAATTAACAATTTTACCGGTCAACAGAAAAAAAGAATGGTATACTATTACTATTGATCGTATCACTGATATAAATGGTGATGACATTGATCGAGCAATCACCAATCGCATCGTTGTGGTAAATCTAAGACAAAAGCTTGCGATTGGGGATATCCTCAGGCGCAAACTATCCTAAGGTTTTGTACAAAGGAGCTTTACAATGAAAGAGAAGGTGGCCGGACTATTTCAGCAGTTATTGGAAAACTTTCCCAAGCTTAATGAGTGCAAAGATGATATCAGTGAGGCCTTTACCTTACTAACTCGATGCTATCATGGAAATGGAAAAGTCCTTATTTGTGGAAATGGTGGAAGTGCTGCTGATACAGAACATATTGTTGGTGAGCTTATGAAGTCTTTTCTTATAAAACGACCTGTGCATGCGACATATAAAGAACGTTTGGCAGAAATTGATCCTGTAAGTGGCAATGCCATAGCAAATGGCCTCGAAGGTGCACTTCCTGCATTATCTCTTGTTAGTCAAACCTCTCTGATGTCAGCCTTTGCCAATGATGTTGCTGCTGATATGGTATTTGCTCAGCAGGTTTATGGTTATGGAAGGAATGGTGATGCGCTCATTGCAATTAGCACTTCTGGAAATTCCTCTAATGTATGTAAAGCTGCAGCGGTTGCAAAAGCTAGCGGCCTTTTTGTCATCGGTTTGACCGGGGAACGGGAATGTGCTTTAGATAAATTCTCAGATGTTACCATCCATGCACCGTCAAAGGAAACATTTCGAATTCAGGAATATCACCTTCCTGTATACCACACATTGTGTGCTATGCTTGAAGAGGAATTCTATGGTTAAAGAAGATTAATAGACATTAAAAATCTAATATGAAACTTAGAATTTTAAACAAAATTTCATCTGTTTTATTTATATTGGTATTCACTTTTGAGGTTGAAAAGAAATAACGACCTATCTGATTAATTCACTGGAACTAATACGTTATGCAATCATATCGACAAAAACATTTACGAGAATTAGAAGCTGAATCCATCCATATCATGCGCGAAGTTGTAGCCGAGTTTAAAAATCCAGTAATGCTTTATTCGGTGGGTAAAGATTCTTCGGTGATGGTTCGCTTGGCACAAAAAGCCTTTTATCCCGGTTCCTTTCCTTTTCCGCTTATGCACATTGACACAGGGTACAAATTCCCTGAAATGTATGAATTTAGGGACTCCTTTGTAGAGAAACTGGGTGCACGCTTAATTGTTGAACGAAATGAAAAATGGATTGAAAAGAAAGCACATCCCTCATTATTAGGCAATGATCGATGCTGTCAATATCTTAAAACGCAAGGATTAATTGAAGCATTGAACAAACACTCCTTTGATGCAGCTTTTGGTGGCGCACGAAGGGAAGAGGAGAAATCTCGAGCAAAAGAGCGTGTTTTTTCTGTGCGAGATGAGTTTGGTCAATGGGATCCTAAAAAACAGAGACCAGAATTATGGAACCTTTATAATGCTACTATACATGAGGGAGAAAGTGTTCGGGTATTCCCCATAAGTAATTGGACCGAAGTTGATATATGGGAATATATCAAAGAAGAGGAAATACCTGTGGTACCACTCTATTTTGCCAAAGAGCGAAAAGTCGTAAATCGACAGGGCATCTTAATTCCTCTCTATTCTTATGAACAGGTTGACCCCTCGGGAAAACAACCAGTAGAGGATAAGGATATTGAAACAGTTATGTGTCGATTTAGAAGTTTAGGTTGTATACCCTGTACTGGTGCGGTTAAGTCTCAAGCTCAGACCATTGATTCTCTCATTGAGGAGGTTGTTGAGGCGAAAAAGTCTGAGCGAGAAAATCGTCTTATTGATCTTACCAGTGATTCATCAATGGAACAGAAAAAAAGAGAAGGATATTTTTAACCATGTCAAACCTATCTGAGAAGTCTCTCCTTCGATTTACTACCACAGGAAGCGTTGACGATGGAAAATCAACCCTTATTGGTAGACTGCTATATGAGACCAACTGCATTTTTGAGGATCAATATGCAGCGATTGAAAAAACATCGCAGAAGCGAGGAAACGAGGAAACAGACCTGGCCCTACTACTTGATGGTCTCTCTGCTGAGCGAGAGCAGGGTATAACCATTGATGTTGCCTATCGCTATTTTGCCACTGAAAAAAGAAAGTTTATCATTGCTGATACACCGGGCCATGAACAATATACCCGAAACATGGTTACCGGAGCCTCTACTGCTGACCTTGCCATTATTTTGATTGATGCAAGAAACGGTGTATTGACTCAATCAAAACGACATGGTTTTCTTGTCTCCTTGCTACAAATACCTCATTTAGTGGTAGCGGTAAATAAAATGGATTTGGTTGACTATGCACAAGATGCTTATGAAGAGATTGTGCAGACATATACACAGTTTTCCGAAAAACTTGACATTCACGATATTACTTTTATCCCTGTTTCTGCTCTAAAGGGAGACAATATTGTTTCTCGTAGCAACCATATGCCATGGTATAATGGACATACACTCTTACATATCTTAGAGCATGTGCATGTGTCTGCAGATAAGAATTTAATTGATTTTCGATTTCCTGTTCAATACGTTATCCGGCCTCATTTAGACTTTCGAGGTTTTGCTGGGCAGATCGCCTCAGGTACTGTTCGCATCGGTGAAGAGGTCGCTGTACTACCCTCAGGAAAGATGTCACAGGTGAAGTCAATCGAGACCTTCGATGGTGAGCTTACCGAGGCCTTTGCTGGTCAATCAATCGCGCTTACCCTTTCCGATGAAGTCGATGTGAGCCGCGGGGATATGATTGTCAGAACGAACAACCTTCCCCAAGTGGGCAATCATTTTGAAGCTATGCTCTGCTGGATGGATGAACGGGAGATGAGTCGTTCTGGCTACTACCTTATTAAGCATACTACTCAATTGATTAAGGCCTTTATTACCCGGGTCGTCTATAAGATTGATGTCAATACCTTACACAGGGACAAGGCAGGCACCTTTGCTTTAAATGAAATAGGCCGGGTGGAGATAAAGACTGCTCGACCTCTTTTGTTTGATACGTACAAACAAAATCATACAACAGGAAGTTTTATTCTAATTGATCCTGAAACGAACCATACTGTAGCTGCTGGAATGATTCGAGGTGTGCAACGAACAGTCAATGATGTTGCTCAAAAATCTGGGGCTGAGGCCCGTAAATCGCCAAACGTATCATGGGAGAAGCAATCGCTAACGTGCAGTAAATGGGAACAACGGAATGGGCACAAGGCTGCAGTTCTTTGGTTTACTGGTTTGTCAGGATCCGGAAAGTCAACTATAGCTCGTAAAGTCATGGAAAAACTATTTGATCAGGGTTGTCAGGTCGCATTACTGGATGGTGACAATATTCGACATGGTCTATGTGGAGATCTTGGATTCTCTGGGAAGGACCGGTCTGAAAACATTCGACGTGTTGGTGAGGTGGCAAAACTCTTTTATGAGCAAGGCAATCTAGTGATTTGTACTTTTATATCTCCCTTTCAAAAAGATCGGCAATTTGTAAAGTCTCTTTTACCCAATGATCGTTTTATTGAGATCTATGTAAAATGTGACCTTTCTGTCTGTGTCCGTCGCGACACAAAGGGGCTCTATAAAAAAGCCCAGGATGGTCAAATACCCGAATTTACGGGAATTAGTTCCCCCTATGAGGAGCCACAAAAGTCTGATATAACCGTGGAAACCGATATCATGAGTGTTGATCAAAGCTTAGAATCTATTATCTCCTTTCTTTCGGAACATAACCTACTTTCCTGAATCATATTTACTTGTCCTTTCTTTGCAATTATTTATATTATATACAGATATGGAGTTGGTAATAAAGATTAATCCCCATTGTTAATATAGGTGCGGATTTAATAACACATAATTGCTTATAAGGAGGCTTTAATGGCTTCAAATATTGATGATATTACTATTGCGTACAATGAAGATGGTATAGATATTATCAAAGAATTGGATAAAGAGATTCTTTCTCGTGGTGCCTGGACAACCATCCTCTTTCGATTTCAGCAGTGGGATCGTGCTAAGGAACAGTATGGTCCGGATAAATTTAGTATCCGTCGCTATCGTAAAAGAAACGATCAATTTATGCAACAATCAAAGTTTAATATATCTAGTAGCGACCAAGCTTTGAAGATTATTGATACATTAAAGAAGTGGATAGATTAATTATATAGGTTTATTGGGTTGAATAAACAATTTTATAGTAATTACATTAAATAGAATACTATTTCTTCCCCTAAAATTATAGGATTTGATATTCTCGTTGTTTAACTCAGTTTCAATAATTCTTTGACTTCCCCTGGTTTGAATTGTACTATTAACTATTAGAAAAGTTTCTGTTTTTTCCCATCAGAAATTTAAAGAAATGGCACTTTTTAAACCTCCTGATTTACCAGATAAGAGAAAACATCGCCGATTAAGGTTACCCTTAGAGTGTTATGTAAACCGAAAATCTTCTATCTCTGATAGACAGAGCAATATTAGCTACGGGGGGGTAAGCTTCTATTCTCCAAAATCATTTAACATTGATGATTTTATCATGATACATTTCATAGGCGAGCAATCTTCATCAATCGCTGGTTTAAAGTTTTCCTCTGTGGGCAAAGTTGTTTGGTCGGAGTCTGAAATGGATGGAAAACGGAAATATGGAATTCAGTTTAAGTTTTATGATGATCCCTTTTGCCGTCAACAATTTACTCTATTACGTTCAGCAATAGAGCAATTTGAAAATGTTTAATTGACATTGTATAGCATACTTTAATCTCCTGATTTACTCACCCTTTTCTGTACTCATTCGAGCCTCCGGTTTAACCCAGATCGTGCTGTAGGAGTAGATGCAGAAGTGCAAGATTATGATTTAGTAAGACTGATAGTGTCAAATATTTTTCGCACATTTCCTTTTGTCTATGATCCATTAAACTGATATTCCTTTTCTTTATTCTCATCACCCCCTCCTCCGGAGGAGGG
>JANQEN010000108.1 GCA_028278335.1 Chitinivibrionales bacterium
ATAAGAGCAACTATGATATCGTAGAAGGGTTTTTATCAGCGCTTTTGAAAGCAAATGGTTATAAGCCTGTTAAGATACTTGCTTTAATGGATACAGAAAGCAATAAGGAAGATTATAGCCAAAAAAAGAGCTTAGCAGATCTAATAGTAGAGGATACAGAACGTAATAAATATATCATAGAAGTAGAAAGACAGGATGCTAGCAACTTTATCCATAAGTCCTGCTTTAATCTGGTCTTTGCACACACTTGACTCCGACATCATGAAGAGTCGATATATTCAAAGTATTCAGTAGGATAAGATTTACGAATGTTTGGTAAGCGCTGGTTGGTAAAAATAGTGTACATATTAACTGCTATATCCAGCTTCTGAAGTCCTCGCCATAGCACTTGTGTGCCAGGTAATCCATCAGATTTGCGTCCCAAATATCCTCCCAAAAAAGACAGCATTTTTATCGCAAAAGCCATACATGGTGGTTTCTCGGGAGCAACTGGAGTTTGGTAACAATAGCAGTATAAAGCTTTCCATTCCACTTCTTCAAAAAACGCTGTGCACGCTTGATCAGGAGCTTCTCTTCCCAACATTGTCATATGATAAATACGCCAAGCAATTACCATATCAATACCTAAGCATGACTCCAAACGTTTAGCTGTACCCAATTGACGATCTTTAATCCTACAACCACTTTTTAGCGTTCTATGATAAACTTCAATTCCCCAACGAGCTGCATACCATTCTGCTCTTTCTATAGCTTCTTCTAAACTTGTTGTTGTCACAGTTGTAATTAACATCCATTCGATTGCTTCTTTTCCATCTATGGGATCAACCTCGAGGAGATGCACTGACCAAACCTTTATTGATTTAAATCTACTGTTTTTTGGTGGTTGCAATTCTACCTGCTTAAAACGAATCTTAATTTGGGCATGACGAGCTGCTCGGTTTCCTCTTTTGGGAATAGCAAGTACTATTTCTCCAGCTACTTCTTGAGAAATCATGTAATCCCAAAGTTTTTCTGTAAGTGATACACGACGATTCCTGGTTCGTTCAGCTCTTATAAGAAGCTTCGGACCATTCGAATTTTTAGCAGCTTCAGCAAAAAGATCATATATATCTGATTCTCGATCACCCATACTTACTAACATTGTATCTGGGCATAAAGCTTGGGCTTCAGCAACACGCTTATAGCTTCGTAACCATTTCATGCTCTCTTTTTGTTCAATTGGACGCAACTCTTCTTTCTCACTTAAATCACGTGCCCAACATTGCGCATCAAGTATTCCTAATGGAACTCCTCCTGTTGTAAATGCTACAGTGTCATGCAACAACAGCCCAACACTTTTACTCGATCTAGTACCAATTGGCCCCAAACCTTCAGTCTTAGCAAGATGTGTGTAATTTAATGTTGTGGTATCTTGTGGAACTAAAACTATTTTGTGCTTCTTTATTCTTGCAATGGTTGATTCTATATGTGGCGTAAGAATTACATCCATATCAATCTTATCGTTTTGAAAAAATCTATATGCTCCTAATGCTCCAGCTTTTGATTTGCAAGCCTCTGGAATATTTGCTTGAGGATTATTATAAAAATTTTGAGCAATTGTGTATAGCCTATCTTTTAAACGATCGTCATATAAACGTATACTGCTAAATTCCTCTGCTGCCCAGTTCTCATACTCTGTAGTACGATCGGGTAATTGTAGTTGGTTCGGTGACTCTGTGTTTAAAATGTCCTTCCATTTATCACATAACGGATAAACGTAGATTTGCTTCGCAACTCTATCTTCTCTACGACCAGACGTTGTTCCTATTGACCTCCAGTTAGCTGCACAATAACACGTACCATCAAAATGCTCAGGATTCACAAACGTTTCAACTAAAATCGGATGGTATCCATATTGCTTCTCCCAATCACTCTTCAAATGTTTCAAAGATTGACTCAATAAATGTGATGCCAAGTTTGGTACCTTTACTGTTGGCAAAATTAAAAATCTACTGTTACGAACTACCAAATGTAAATTTTTCCTCTTAGCAGATTCACTCCATCCTATAAATTTATCTCTTTTATCCAAAGAAAAGCAACCAGAATTGAAACTAATAGCACCAAGATTACCCAAAGAGCATCTTATCAAATATCGTAATTGCGCTCCACATAATTGCTTATCTCCCAAATAATGATATTTCTCCATAAAACTACGCCACAACTTTGCTTCCTTACTTCGGTGATTTGTAATAAGAAAAAATTCTATTTCACCTAGTTCTTTCAAAGCGCACTCTAGTTCCTCCAATTTATGTTCAATTATACACTTTTCCCTGAAAATCTTTTTACTTTCAGGTAAACAGATGAGACCTTTTTTGGCTAACTTTGCAAGTGCGGTACGGCACCCACCTTCCTGCAATCTTCCATTTTGGGTGCGCCAATTTAATTGTTCACATACTTTTTGGGATAAAGCACGCCGCGTAATATCGGGGCTTTGATCAATCATACATTGAATCCCATCTACTAGTTTTTTATTGAATTTTTGACTACATATTATCATGTAGTCATTATAGTATTATTTCATGTCGGAGTCAAGTGTGTACTACGACCAGGCTTTAATACCTCCAGGCTTCTGGTTGATCAGATTTCTTCAGGGATAGACTTTACTGGGATAACAAAGATATTTCATATATCTTTGCTATATTTCAACGTGGGAAAGGGCCCTATTTATCACGGCAAAACCATTTTCAAAGAAATAGACACGGGTAAAAAATTAAGTGTATCCATAAAAGATGAAGATGGAAACCATATTTATGATGCTATGGATATTTTTCCTGAGTATATCTTTATATCGATTCCTAAATTTAACGATAAATTAGAGAAAGAAATAGATGAATGGTTATATGTACTAAAGCATGAGGAGGT
>JANQEN010000138.1 GCA_028278335.1 Chitinivibrionales bacterium
ACACCGCGATGAATGGTTCTACGGTCTTTTTACTCGATAAATTTGCATTTGACAGGATAGAAAGACTTGTCAAGCGGTATGAAAAACAGATGAATGATGCACAAAACCAACAACAAAAAGGAGGTGGTGTTATTGATAAGACAATGAAGTTAACTCCTGAGGCTTATGCGAATTTAAACACCTCTAACATGCGAGCCGATCTGGACGATCCTAGTAGTGTCAGTGGTTTATTGGGAGGTGAAAGCAGAGGAGTATCTGCCATCCGACGCGCTCAAGCCTTGATAAAACTTTTTGCGGATTACATGTACAGAGATATTAAACTTCCGCGAGGGTGGAATATTGATTACATCCGTAGAGAGATTAAAAAATTGTTAACCAACTATGGGGCTGATATCAAACGTAATTTAGGTCGGGTAGAAACAATGGATCGGAAAACAGCCATTAACGTTCTGGCGGCCAGTATCAATCGGGATAACACTGACCTTAAAAACACTGCCGATGAAAATACGAAGAGATTAACCGGTTCAATAGACAACTCTAATGAATTATTACAAGCGTTGTTGCTTGGCCAAGAAGACTTATTACACGAACAAAGAAATGCAAATTTCAGACAAGCTATCGGGAGCACCCCTTTAACACCCGGTCTCGCTCACACACTGCGCGACTTTGAATACGATGATGATGTTAGAATTAAAAAATATCCTGCTACTCCTACTACCGAGGCTGCTAATAATGCTCTGGATGTTTCCCTGTCCCCACAATCTTATATTCAACAAGCGTATGATGTGGTATCGCAAGTGAAACCCGGTAGCCTTGTACCTGACTCGGGTGTTGACACTTTACCGAGCGTGAACAATGAGAATTCAAATGGTAATAATCGCAGTTGGTTGCTACAGCAACTCGGTTTTGGACAAGGGCAGAAACGGAAGCGAACACAACAAAAACCTGTCTTTACAAAGCGTTGGAAAACCATTATTTGTTAAACACTACAATTATTCGTTCTTTGTATTGTTTTGTTTGTACTCCGATATAAAAATATGTGCATATGTCTCGTTCGATATTCTGTTTTTTCGTATCTCGCCAAAACAGTTTTGTCAGTTTTGTCCTCTCTACTTTTTGTACTCGATAATCATGTCTAAGTCTACCGTTGCTGAAACTATCGCCGAGATGAAACGAAACAACGATGCAGCCATTGCTGATGCAAGTGAAGTCAACAAGACCGCCAAGCGTAAAGCGGCCCTTCAAACTCTCGCCAAAAAGAAAACTTCAACTGGCGGCAGACGTAAACCCCCAGCAGTGAGACAGACAGTGCCAGTCTCCGATGATGATGAACCCGATAATGTGGATGAAACTCCAGGTACGCATTTCTCCTATATTCCCAAAGAAATTCTACTTGCTAACACCACTCGTAAACACTATGGAAAATCTGGTAAATGCACATGTTCACCTGCTTCACTGGTAGACTCTTATGAGAAAGGTGCTAGTTTCTGTGCTTGTTTTAGTGTCAATTTATGGCAAATGCGTACTCAAGCTAAAGGAGTAGATCGACTCACACTGACTTTACGTTCTCTTAGTCGTCGACATTGTAAGAAAAAATTAAAAGATCTGGACCCTCCTGACATTTGTATTTATCACCCTTCAGACATCGAAGAAGCTGATCTTCCAGACGAGCCCATCACACCCGTCCCCACCCCTCAAAAGTCGAAAAAGAAGAAGCAGTTTGCCATGGATGAAGCTGACGAAGGAGAAAGCGATGACGAACTCCCTTCTCCACCGCCTGTTAAAAAGACTAAAAAGAAACCTGCTGTGGCTTTGGTGTCTGATGATGATGATGATGATGATGGTGAAACCGAGCGGGAAAACCTCCCTCAATTCAAGGAAGCGACGGCAAAAAAAAACAAAGCCGTCACGAGTGCTGTAGCTGCTGGTACTATTGCTGCTGCTGAGATAGAAGAGGTAACTACCAAAAAACCTCCTATCAAACACGGGATACAATCTCGACTATGTCCCCTTTGCGGGAACTGGATGGGTGTATCCCTCGATAAAGAAACGGGTGAAACTAAGTTATTTTGCATCACCTGTGGGTTGCCGTGGTTTACATGCGATAATATGCATGTAATCTTAACCACCCTAGATCTCAATTTACACCCCTCTTATACTTATAAGACCAAGGGCTTACCTCCCCTCTGCAAGGAACATCAGTATCCCGCTCGGTTGTACATTTTTGATTTCAAAGAATATAAAGATAAGAACGGGAATGTTAAACCTGTTAGTGAGGAGCGTCAAATGTTAAAAGGGCGTATTTTCTTCGTATGTGGAGCCCCTGAGGAAATTACTAAGGCTGTCGATCCCAAGGGGGCTCGTTGTAACTTTGTCATAAGTGCTGAATTTAAGGGCAAAACAGCTAGGCATTTTGAAAAGCTCTACACCGATGAAGTCGTAGCTGTAAAAGAAGCCAAGCAGGAGGGGATTCGCAATTATCTATATCGCGAACAAATGGAACGTACCCGTCAACTAGCTCTACGTAGGGCCCGCCTGGCCAAATGGGCTGCTCTAGGCCTGTCCGTTGACGATGACGATGATTAAGCAAAAGCAATTTTTTTTTTTTTCATTTTTTCTTTCTAGATCATACCCGTTTTTCATGACCGTCATTTTCAAGATATTGATAGAGATACAATTGAGAAATTTGTGGTTTTTGAATTAGGTAAAATTACAGATGCTGCCTTCAACATGGATGAATTATCTGCAATTATCTGCAATTGGCGTGATGTGTGTGACAAGGCTTGTCAGACCAAATTTTGTTTTTCGATAGATTCGTCTTTGGTAATCTGTAGAGAGCAACACAGTGTTTTAATGTACGTGTATGCTAGATCAAAAGATGCTCCCGAGTTAGATTTTTTGAGTGATGTCTGTATGGCCGATGTAAACGATCTCATCATGATGGATATAGTTCATTTTAAAAACTGGAATGACTTTACATGTGCGAGGACATTAATGTGTCGTGTAAACAAACACACGGTGTATGATTTTTTTGAAGACCCTGCTGTTTGTTCTTAAAATCTTTAGGACGAGATTGAAGACTGTTCCGATGTACACTGTCACGCATGTGGTAGATGTCTACAGGGGGATGACGAGTGTTTCACTACTAGTGAATTTTCTAGAGATTATTTAGAAACCAACGATTTTTGTGAAGACTGTCTTGAGCTGTTGATACAAGCTCAGGATAAATGTCACCTAGGCTTAATTATTTTTGACCCTGATGTTAATTCTTGATTTTTTTTTAATTTTTTCTTTCATACAAGACATCTTCACGATCCAAATTCTGGCAGTGTACTAGGTGTAAATGTTTTCAACTTCGTTCCAAAGACATTAGACCTTATTTCAGTAAGGGGTGTTGTAGTATCTGTTTCATTAGCGGTCAACTCAAAAAAAAAAAAAAAAAAACTTTGTTGAGACCGGGACTCAAACCCGGATCACTGTGGCCACAACGCAGAGTCCTCACCATTAGACCATCCCAACCGCTTTCTAACATGCTAGATTTTTTCAGCCAGTATCATAGTTCATTTATTGTAACGTAGGATAAGGTGTGGTCTTTTTAAAATAAAAACAAAATACAAAATACTTTTATGACTGATGTTTTTATTATCACTGGGTTAATCGGACTTGTCTCTCTCCCCTTAGGAGTCTTGGCGGTGCTATAGCTGTATCAAGACCTTTTCCCCGTCGATCCCGGGTGTATCAGGAAATTTTGGGGCAATCTGTTATGATTGTGATTATAAAATATCGTGTCGTGAAGACCGCTCTTGGATGTTAAAATCAAATCAACAAACGTGTCACAACCGTGCTTATTTCCCTTTCCTAGGACTCGAGTCAAGTGAAGAAATATTGCACTCATTGTAAACAAATACATTATTTATTACACGAATGTGAGGGTCAAGCTTGCGATGGTTGTTGTCAACCTTTGTCGCATTATGAATTACAGAATTATTACACCATTGAATATACCGAAGTATTTGATTGTCATTTTCAACAATTTTGTGAACGGTGTTATTTTGCCTTGCTTAAATGTCAATCGCAAGTGACTAGAGCCGCGTTAATTGTCAAGCCAGATTCCCCGGATGATGTAATCAATGAGTTTTATTAATAAAAAACACAACCCTCATTAAATATTTTATTGTATTTTATTCCACGCTTTATGACTTCCCCTCTTGACATGGACTTGGTGAATGCTATACTAGAAGACCCTGTTATAACCCGTCCGCAACAAGATCAATCATCTTTATCTTTTCTCGATGACTTGCTAAACCCAGATACGTCATCTCCTTCGGATGAATTTGACACATTCTGCCGTGTTCTCATAAATACCTTTCACCGTCACATCACCCCTTCATTGAATTCTATTGTGACCAATTCAACAACTCCGCATAATGAAGCATTGTCTTTGGTATGGGAACAAGCTAATATAACCACTCAAATTTGGCATTTATTATCAAACGTTCAAAGAATCAAATCGCTGTTACCACACCAGACCCCTCAACCCACTATTACAATCTCTACTAACGATGGCGGACTATAGTAGCACAAGTACCACCACCAATCACATAGCATTCCTCAAACATTTTGAACGAATGCGTTCCAAGCCGCATATATCCTATTTTGACAAGTATGGGACTATTCAGACCTTCTACTATAACCCGGTGAAAATCATCACCAAGCCCAACGATCTGTCTGAACCTATGGTTCTACAGAGTGATGACGAGGTAACTCTATTGTTTTTACTACCTTGTAAACTTTTCAACCCTTATCTGACCGATCGTCAAGCTACCGCTATACAAGAACTCGCTCAGCACGCGGACCTGCCACGTCATCTCGGTTTTACCGATTACACCGATTACAAGATGTACTTTGAAGATCACACAAGTGAAAATCGTCTCCTCTATGCCAGTCGATTCGTGAGCATATGGGCGGAAGCCAGTCTTCGAGAAAACGTGACAGAAAAAACGCTTGGAACCGATGCTAACAAGGACACCATACCCTTAGAATTCCGCCGCATCTTCAAAGACCAGGCTGACAAAGGGTGTTTTGATATTGTACCTGTTGATACAATGGCCTATGTCCCCCCTTCATCAGGTGGTACAATAGAGGTTCCGAGTTGGATTAACCCTGACGATGACACACAATGGCCTAATCCTTCCAGTGCTCACCATCAGAAAATGCAATCAGATGGATGGGTGTTTTACTTCCCCAAGCCCTCTACCCACACTGTTCTCAACATGATTCAGAAATACCAAAAGTTACTCAATGATGAAGATGCTACTGCGCCATCCCAACCTGAAGAGCCCCTTCATGAAGTGATGAAAAGAACAACTGCT
>JANQEN010000151.1 GCA_028278335.1 Chitinivibrionales bacterium
AATCATCGTCACGGCAATTTTAGACCGGTTGTTACACCATAGTGTGGTCATCAATATCAAGGGAAACAGTTATCGTTTGAGAGGAAAAGTAAAGGAAGAAAAGGTGAATGGAGTTCAGTGAGTAAATTGGCGTGGCTCAATTTTCATGACCGAAAATGGCTCAATTTTAAAAGACCGTTGACAGCTGTCATTGGGGATGCCTGGCGGTTTGGCAGCGCAAAACAAGTTTTGAAGATGGCCGGCTTTGATCTGAACGCCGCGCGCAGTGGCAAGAAAAGTAAGGAAATGGTTCCGGTGATATCCAAAAAAGGCAACGCGGCACTTCGCTACTGCGTGTATCAAGCGGCGTTTATTGCTTCTACCAGAAATATTGATTTTGTTGAATACTATACAAATACGCTTCGAGGCCGAGAGCGAGAGCAGGGAATTAAGACCAAGATGAGAGTGAAACTGGCTGCCAAGATGTTGGTGATGGCTTGGACGTTGATGAAAAAAAAGGAGGAATTTAATCCAGATTATCTCAAGAACAACTAATAGAGTTTAACTTTGATCCGAGAGCTCAGTCAACAACGTAGAGACTAACTCAAGCTCTGGAGGGACAATGCGGGCCTTGGGTCAATTCCTATTTTGCTTTATTTGGTAGGTTGCGGTTGATAATAAAAAAATTGGCAAATGAGCACATCAAAAATATGTTTCCAAAATTTGATAAGGCATTGACTTAGAAAGCAGAAAGGAAAGTCATTTGAAACAACGCAGCTTCATTTAGTTTAAAATCAGCTTAAGTTTCGGCGAGAGAGCTCGTGCACGAACGTTGGGGCAATAGATCCCAGGAGGGACAATCCTGAGCCTCTCACTGAACTGAATAATCTGGATAAGGGATGATTGGAAGCTCATATAGCTGTTGGCATTCCGGATAAATGTAACGATCAGATGCAAGGTTCGCTGGAGTGAGGGATTCGCCGAAAAATTACAAAAAATATATGAGGGTAAGTGCGTTCTGAAAATTTAGAACCTGATAAACTATTGAATTTTAAAGGTTTCCAAAAATTATAAATTTTATCTTGACAGGGGGAATATAGGATGTCCCCTATTTTCCACCGACATTTATCACGCCAGGCACAAACTCAACAAAAAGGTAAGCGGCGGATCTGATTTTTATATCTTTTCCCACCCACCGCCCGCAATAAGGTTGAAATCGATTTTATAAAGGCAGCTAAAGTAAAAAGGCAGCCAAAGATAAATCTCAGACTGCCTTCGCTTTTATCAATATTTAATATCTAAAATGAGGCCCTCTTCTTTTCTTCAATCTTTATTAATTCAATATTCATCAATTTTCATTTGGATGAGCTCCAAAACGGACTAACGATACACGATCTTTACCTAATTTTTCTGTAAGCTCATTATAAACTATGTCTCCAACGCGATCTATTTCATTCGTTATTTCTGGAACAATCCCTCCTTGAAACCAGTTTTCAATCATAATCCGAGGATTTTGCACAACATTATTTGAAGTGTCTTTAACATAAGATATGTAAACATCTACTGCAAAACTATTTTCATTAAGTATCTTCCTAAACTGAGAATAGACTTCACCAGGATATCTGGGCACTCCGTATCCTTCAGATATTTTTCTTTCGGAGAACACGATTACATATCCCTCATCTACCAAAGTCTCCTCAACCTGTGACAAATCATCACTGCTAATATGTTCGGTCTTAATTTCTATCCTGTATCCTTTTTTTGCATTTCCAGCTATCCACAGGTCGCATCCCGCTGTAAAGATAAGACAACCAACTAAAAATGATGCAATTATATTTCTTGGCATCAGACTTCTCCTTATTATCATATAACATTTACTTAATGGACAGGATATGGGACTGGATGCCAAAATCTTTCCAGTAAACCAAATTTATGAGTGCCCCCTAAAAAGCCACCGACTGCTAAAGATGCTGCATGAGCTGGTATGTAACCAGGACCTAATAAGGTCGCCTGTGGATGGGTGTGTCCTTGTTCATGTTGAAAATAAGACCTGCCAAAGGGATCTTGGATTGCTGAATTAGCTGTATTAGATAAGGTCCGGTGAATATCGCTGGTTGGACCTGTTATTACATTACTGAATGTGATCCAACCGGAAGTATTGGCGTCATAAATAAATGAACCGTTTACATATACTGGCTTTTTACCTCCTGATGCAATAAGCCCAACGCTATGGCCAACCAACATATTTGCACCTTCACCGGCAGCCCAGCCCAATGCACCCCTCGCCGCTCCCTGCCCAATATCTCCCCCAGTCATTCCAGCATAAGCCGTACCAAGTCCTGCCCCTGCTAAAGAACTGTTAAAAAATCTATTAGCAATGCTACCGGGTGCGCTGTCACCAAATGGTGTAAAGGCGGGAGTGCCAAAGGACGATGCCGCACCAAAAATGCCGCCATATAGGGATCCCTGTCCAATGTCTTGGCCCCAAATCGCTGCATTAGTGGCGCCTGCAGCCGCACCAGCAACACCAAAGACTCCAGCTTTTATTGCAGGGGCCGCTGTCGCCATAGCCCAGGAAGAGTCCAAAATAGTACTTGCACCACTTGTAAAAAAACCCATCACCGCCCCCGTAGCAATACCTTGCCATACGTCTCCACCAGTCACAGCGGCAGTGACACCACCCACAATAGCGCCTACAATTGATCCGATTAAATTGTCTATACCAAAAAGGTGTCCACTCGGATCTGTGTAGATCAGCGGATTATTCCGGCAGTAAGTATACCTATTTAGTGTTTGGGGGTCATAGGGATC